>DATIMT010000191.1:0-25246 GCA_035475035.1 Arthrobacter sp. | reverse complement strand
TCCTTGTCCAGCTTGTCCACATTGAAGTTCAACTGGGAGTCGAAGCCCTGGCCGGGCAGGAACGAGGTGTTCTGGGCCATCGAGATGATCTTGCCGGTACCCGGTTGCACCGACACCATCGAGGCGCCCCATTTATCGGGGTTGGCGCCCGCCGCGGCATTGGCCTGCTCCTGGGCAGTGGCCTGGGCCTTCGGGTCCAGGGTGGTGGTAATGGTCAGGCCGCCGCCATAAATGAGGCGCTGGCGCTCTTTCGGATCGGCGCCGTACGCCGGGTTGTTTTCCAGCAGGTGCAGGATGTAGTCACAGAAGTACGGCGCGGTGGTCGCATAGGAGCAGCCCTGCTTGGGCTGGGTGACCTTGGGTTCCACCGGGGTGGCCACGGCAGCGTCGTGTTCGGCCTGCGTGATCTTCTTCTGGTCCAGCATCAGTCCCAGCACCAGGTCCCGGCGCTGCTTGGACTTCTCCGGATTGGTAATGGGGTCAAAAGCGGAGGGGCTGTTCACCAGGCCCGCCAGGAGGGCTGCCTGCGGCAGGGTCAGGTCCTTGGCGGTGGTGCTGAAGAAGTAGCGGGACGCGGCCTCAATGCCGTAGGCGTCACGGTTGAAGAAGACGATGTTCAGGTAGCCCTCAAGGATCTGGTCCTTGCTGAAATCCTTCTCCAGTGCGATGGACAGCTTCATTTCGCGGAGCTTGTCGCCCACGCCCTTGTTGACGCCGTTGAGCTTGATCTGGTCCTCTTCGCCGGCGGCCGCGAGGTTCGCGTTGAGCACGTTGTTGACGTACTGCTGCGTGATGGTGGACGCGCCCTGCTTGTTGCCGCGGGCAGTGGCGACCAGTGCGCGGAGGATGCCGGTGGTGTCAACGCCGCCGTGCTCGTAGAACCTGCTGTCCTCGACGGCGATGATGGCGTTCTTCATGTTCGGTGAAATCTGGTCCAGCGGAACCTTGGTGCGGTTCTCCGTGAAGACGCTGGCGATCTCGCTGCCGTCCGCAGCCAGGATCCGGGTGGTCTGGCTGGGCGGATCAACCTTCAGCTCCGCCGGAAGGGAGTCGAAGAAATCAATCGAACCGCTTGCCGCGCTGCCGGAAACGGCCGCGGCAGGGACCAGCAGGCCCGCCACGAGGACACCGCAAATCGCGCTCACGCCAAGGAAGAGAAGAATCTTACCCAGTGTGGTGGCAGTGTCGAATAAGGGGTTGTTGCGAGTCGCCATGTTTTCCACTTTACCGGCAAGGACTACGCTTTCTCTCATGACCAAATGGGAGTACGCGACGATTCCGCTCATTATCCACGCCACAAAGCAGATCCTGGACCAGTGGGGAGAGGACGGCTGGGAGCTCGTCCAGGTAGTCCCCGGACCTGACGGCAACGGCCTTGTCGCTTACCTCAAGAGGGAGAAGCAGTAGCATGAGCACCCCCGCAGAAGCCCAGTCCAGCGCCTCGACGGCGCCGGCCTCCGCCGTCGAGCAGCGCCTCGCGGAACTTGGCATCACCCTCCCTGAGGTGGCCGCGCCGGTGGCTTCCTACGTTCCCGCCGTGGTCTCGGGCAGCCACGTCTACACCTCGGGACAGCTGCCGTTCATTAACGGCAAACTCGAAGCCACGGGCAAGGTGTCCGCCGGTACCGAAGGGTTCGCCGACGAGCCCACCGTGTCCCCCGAGGACGCGCAGCGCTACGCCGCCGTTTGCGCCGTCAACGCCCTGGCCGCCGTCAAAAGCGTCATCGGGGACCTGGACCGGATCACCCGGATCGTGAAGGTTGTGGGATTCGTCTCCTCGGACCCCTCGTTCACTGGCCAGCCCGCCGTCGTGAACGGCGCCTCTGAACTGCTGGGCCGCGTCCTGGGTGACGCCGGGCAGCACGCACGTTCCGCCGTCGGCGTTGCCGTTCTCCCGCTCGACTCTCCCGTAGAGGTCGAGTTGATCGCCGAATTCAGCTAAGACCGGACATTTCCCTTGCCTCACCTCTCACGACGCCTTTTTGCACTCCCCCAAGATCTTGAAGGGGCAGCGCAAAGCTGGCTCGAACACGGCGAACGGACCCCCCGGGCCGCGCGCTACGCCTCATCGGTGGTCCTCCTGCGTGATTCACCCACGGGCCTGGAGACGTGGCTGGGTTACCGGCCTGGCTCTTCGCCATTGGGAGTCCTCGCCTTCCCCGGCGGGTCCCTTGACCCCGCCGACGACGAGCCCATGGGCTGGCTGGGCCCGTCGCCTCAGCATTGGGCCGAGCAGATGGGAACAGACGACGTCGGGCTGGCGCGGCGCCACGTTGTGGGGGCCATCCGCGAGCTCTTCGAAGAAACCGGTGTGCTGCTGGCCGGGCCGGACATGTCCAGTACCGTCGAGGCCACGTCCACGTCCGAGTGGATGCGGGCCCGCATCGCCGTCGCCGACCAGGAGAAGACGCTTTCCCAGGTGCTGGGAAAGCGCGGACTCTCGCTGCGCACCGACCTGCTCAAATCCCTCGTCAACTGGCGCAGCCCTGACTTTGCGCACCGCCGGTTCGACACCCGCTACTTCGCCGCCACGGTTCCCCTTGGCCAGGAACCCTCGCTGCTCGCAGGCAAGGGTGTGTGGGGCAGGTGGGTCAACGTCGGGCAGGTGATCCAGGAGCGGCAAACCGCAGCGCTCGGTGACGAGGCGGGCCAGGAGAACACCGTGGGCCGCCCCCTGGGTGAACTGCTGGTGCCCGGCTCCGAAATCATGCTCGAGAAGATGGCGGCGGCCAACGGCTGCATCGCCTACCTGAGCTATAAGCGCAAGCCCCACGTGTACCAGCCAACCCTGGTTGAGGAGGACGGCAGGCTCATGCTCGAAGTCGAGGCCGCCAAGACCGTGGCCGGGGACCACCAGCGGGAACGGTGATGCTTCCGGAGCGGGAGTAAAATCCTCAACAAAGCCAAACCGGGAGCAAGGGGGCGCCGTTGCGCGCAACGGTCAAGGACGTAGCGCGCCTCGCGGGGGTTTCGCCAAAGACGGTCTCGAATGTGATGAACGGCATCGTCCCGGTCAGCGGTCCCACCCGGTTCAAGGTGGAGCAGGCCATGGCGGAACTGGATTACGTTCCCAATCTTTCTGCCCGGGGATTGCGCAACGGCAGGTCCGGTGTCATCGCCCTGGCCTTGCCCGACCTGGCCACTCCGTACTCAGCGGAGATCGCGCACAGCGTCGTGGAAGTAGCCCATGAGCAGGGGTGGAGCATACAGATCGAGGAGACGGGGTCCGACCCCGCCCGCGAATACGAACTGATGTCGCGGGCGCGGTCCAACCTCATCGACGGGCTCATCCTCAACCCGGTGGTACTGGATGAGAGTGCCGTCAAAGTGGGGGTATCCCTGCCTCCGGTGGTGCTGTTGGGGGAGGTATCCCAGCAGCTGGCGGACCGTGTATGGGTGGACAGTGTCGCGGCCGCGCGTGACATGACGCTGGCGCTCGGCAGGACCGGAAGGCGGCGCATTGCGGTTCTGGGCGCCGCGGGAGGCCGCGGCTCTGCTGCAGCTGTCCTGCGCACCCGTGGGTACCATGCTGCGTTGAAAGAACTAGGCATCGCGTGGGACGACGCATTGATAATCCCCTGTGAAAAGTGGAGCCCGCACGCGGCCGCTAAAGCGCTGTCCAGCTACCTTGACTCCCATCCGCTTCCCGAGGCACTCTTTTGCTTCACCGACTCCATGGCCATAGGCGCGCTCAGCGTCTTGTGGAAGCGCGGGATACGGATTCCGGAGGACGTGGCCGTTGCCGGCTTCGACGATATCGCCGACGGCCAGTACGCAGTGCCGTCGCTCACTACCGTTTCCTTTGACAAGCGGCAGGTGGCAAGCGAGGCCTTGCGCCTCCTCACCGAGCGCATGGGCGACCGTGAGGGCAAACAGAAGGTCGTCTCGATCGACTACAGGATCGTGGAGCGGCAGAGTACGTCCTCCTAGGTTCGGCAGCTCATCACGCCTGGCTAGAGGGTGAAAACGAGACCACCAGCTCAGTTTGGGAACGCTAACAAATTTTCATTGCGGCAGACATTACATCGATGTAATGTGAGGCGTGCGTCACGCTCCGGTCCTGCGGGACTTTGCTTTGTGGCAGGCAGCAGCAACGGTTTGTGGCACGGAAATGATTTTCAGCGGACCCATCCAAAGGAGTGATTGGTGAAGCAGTTTGATACTTTCCCCGGGAAGCAGTTATCCCGCAGGCGGTTACTAACAGGAGCGGCGGCCCTGGGCAGCGTCCTGGCAGCAGGTGGCCTGTCGGGTTGCGGTGGTAATGCCTCCGCCGCCGCTGTCACGGACATCCAGTTCTGGCATCTCTTGTCCGGCGGTGACGGCATCAAGATGCAGGCCATGATCAACAAGGTGAATGAGGGCAACCCCGGGTTCAAGGTGCATCCCACGGTGCTTGCCTGGGGCCCGCCGTACTACACCAAACTGGCCATGGCCTCGGCAGGTGGACGTCCGCCGGAGATGGCGATCATGCATGCCAGCCGGGTTCCGGGCTACGCTCCAGGTGGCCTGATCGACCCTTGGGACCTCTCGCTGCTGGCAGAGCACGGCGTCACCGGTGCCGACTTCGCCCCGCGAATCTGGCAGAAGAGCCAGCAGAACGGCAAAGTTTTCTCCATCGCCCTGGATTCACATCCGTTCATCATGTTCTACAACACGGACGTGGCCCGCAAGGCCGGTGTCCTGGCTGGCAACGGACAACTGCAGGAAGTGAAGTCACCGCAGGAGTTCATGGCCATGGCCAAGGAGATGCAGAAGGTTACCCAAGCCCATGGGCTGTCCTTCGGCTACCTCGGCAGCGGATCCCAGATGTGGCGGCTCTTCTACACGCTTTACAAACAGCACGGCGCTGACATGGAACTAACCCCAGGTCAGGCGATGAAGGTTGACCGGGACGCCGCCGTTGAGTCGCTGGAATTCATGGCATCGCTGTTCGATGACACTATTGCCGCCAAGAGCGGCGACATCAGCACCGGCATTGCGGAATTCGCCCGCGGCGGCTCGGGCATGCTGTTCAGCGGCGTATGGGAGCTGCCGACGATGAAGAAGGCAGGCCTCCCGGTGGACGCCGCAACCATTCCCACGCTCTATGGCACCCCGGCTGCGTACGCAGACTCACATTCCTTCGTCCTGCCCCGGCAGCTGAACGTGGACGAGGCGAAGCGCCGGGACGTCTACAAGTTCGTCAGCGACATCCTCAAGGGATCGCTGTCCTGGGCAGAAGCAGGCCACATTCCCGCCTACCAGCCCGTGGTCCAGTCACAGGCCTAC
Organism: Arthrobacter sp.; assembly: GCA_035475035.1. GTDB lineage: Bacteria > Actinomycetota > Actinomycetes > Actinomycetales > Micrococcaceae > Arthrobacter. Next base: position 19,978 of record DATIMT010000191.1, on the reverse strand, counting down.
AAAGCCCTGATCCCGCAGGCTCACTACGCCAACGCCGCGGACGTCATTGCCTACGATCCCGAAGCATGGTTCAGCGGCTCGGGTTCCGACTGGCAGACCTACTTTGCGGACACCGTACAGAACGTCCTCCTTGGACGCGACAAGGCAGCCGATGGCTGGGCTGCCTTCGAAAAACGCACCAACACCCTTCTTTCCCGGCCCAACCCGGTCTAACCCCACCGAGCGACAAAGGAGTCCTTCATGAGTTCTTCACTAGCAGCCCGGCGGAGCCCCGGGAGCCGGAGTTCTTCACCAGCAGCCCGGCGCAGGCCCGGGAGCCTCACCAGGAGCAACCTCAGCGGCTGGGGGTTTGCCGCGCCCTTCCTGGTTTTCTTCCTCGTGTTCCTTGTGTGGCCCGTTCTCTATGGCATGTACATGAGTCTCACCGGCAAGTCCCTTACCGGCGCGAATGACAGTGTGATCGGTTTGGCGAACTATGCCGAAGCGTTTGCTGACGCCGACATGTGGCGCTCGCTTGGCAACACCCTCTACTTCACGGTGATCAGTACCGTCCCGCTGGTGCTGGTCGCGCTGGTGATGGCGGCGTTGGTCAATGTCGGGTTGCCGGCACAGTGGCTGTGGCGGCTGTCCTACTTTGCCCCGTACCTGCTCGCGTCCACCGTGGTTTCACTGTTCTTCACGTGGATGTACAACCCGCAGCTGGGCCTCATCAACGATTCCCTGTCGAAAATCGGTATCCCCAAGGTCGCCTGGCTTAACGACCCGAACGTTGCCATGTGGGCGATCGTCATTGCAACGCTGTGGTGGACGGTGGGTTTCAACTTCCTGCTGTACCTGGCTGCGATGCAAAACATCCCGCACCAGCACTATGAGGCGGCATCCCTCGACGGCGCCGGAGCCTGGCGCCAGCTTTTCTCCATCACCTTGCCGCAACTGGGCCCCACCACCGTGATGATCGTGCTCCTCCAGGTTCTGGCCTCGCTGAAGATTTTCGACCAGGTCTACCAAATGACCGCCGGCGGCCCCGGAGGATCCACCCGGCCCGTGGTGCAGTACATCTTTGAAACCGGGTTCACCGGCTACCGGCTGGGCTATTCCGCAGCCATCTCCTATATCTTCTTCGGACTGATCGTGCTCGTCTCGATCATGCAGTTCGTAGTCACCCGCCGCAGGAGCGCATAATCATGGCAACACAGACCCTCAGCCGTCCCAGGCCAGGAACAAACAGAAGCCAGGAAAACCGCCAACCCCGCAAAAAGATGACCGGAGGCAAGATCGCCGCCCTGGTGGTCGCCGCCGTCATCGCGGTCCTGTGGCTGGTGCCCTTCGCCTGGGCAACCGTGACCGCTTTCAAGAGCGAGACGGATGCCGCAGCCCCGAAGGTTAGCTGGCTGCCGCCGTCGGGCTTTACGGCCGACGCGTTCGTCAAGGTTTTCCAGGACGGCAACATCCCGTTGTGGACATGGAACTCCCTCTACACCTCAGCCGCCATCACCGCCGTCACCCTGGTGATCTCGGCGCTGGTGGCCTATGCCTTATCCCGGATCGACTTCAAGGGCAAGAAGGTGCTGATGATGGTGATCATCGCCTCAATCATCGTCCCTCCGCCCGTCCTGATCATCCCGCTCTTCTACCAGATGCTGGCTTTGCACATGATCGATACCTCGTGGGCCATCATCCTGCCTCAGGTCATCCACCCGGCCATGGTGTTCGTGCTCAAGAAGTTCTTCGACCAGATACCCCGGGAACTTGAAGAAGCCGCCGTGATGGACGGCGCCAGCCGGATGCGGATCTTCACCCAGATCATCCTGCCGTTGTCCCGGCCCATCCTGGCCGCGGTCGCCATCTTCGTCTTCATCGGCGCCTGGAACAACTTCCTGTGGCCGTTCATTGCCACCAACGATGCCTCGCTCCTCACCTTGCCGGTGGGGCTGCAGACCATCAAGAGCGCCTACGGCATCCAGTACGCCCAGAACATGGCCTCGGCACTGCTTGCCGCCCTGCCGTTGATCCTGGTGTTCCTGTTCTTCCAGCGCCAGATCATCAAGGGCGTTGCGACGACGGGCCTCGCCGGCACCTGATGCGGCACCTTCGTTTCCACACCATTTTTGAACCACAACCAAGGAGAAATTGCTCATGTCCCGCGCCAGGATCACCCTCGACCGTGACTTCACCATCGGCGAAGTGCCCCGCCGACTTTTTGGCTCCTTTGTGGAGCACATGGGCCGCTGCGTCTACACCGGCATCTTCGAACCGGGCCACCCCGAGGCTGACGAAAAGGGCTTCCGCCAGGATGTCCTCAAGCTGGTCAAGGAGCTCGGTGCCACCGTAATCCGCTATCCCGGCGGCAACTTCGTCTCCGGATATGACTGGGAAGACGGGATCGGCCCCCGCGAAGACCGGCCCCGCCGCCTTGACGGGGCTTGGCACACGCTGGAGACCAACGCCTTTGGCCTGCACGAGTTCGTGGACTGGTCCCGCCAGGCCGGTACCGAGATCATGGAAGCCATCAACCTCGGCACCAGGGGGGTGGACGCCGCCCGGGCCATCGTGGAGTATGCCAACCATCCCGGCGGCACCCGCCTCTCGGACCTGCGTGCCAAAAACGGCCATAAGGACCCGTTCAACATCAAGCTGTGGTGCCTCGGCAACGAAATGGACGGTCCCTGGCAGATCGGCCACAAGACGGCAGAGGAATACGGCCGGCTGGCCCAGGAGGCAGCCAAGGCCATGCGGTTCGTGGATCCGGACATTGAACTGGTGGCGTGTGGAAGCTCGAACTCCGGAATGCCCACCTTCGGGGCCTGGGAACAGACCGTCCTCTCCCACGCATACCAGGAAGTGGACTACGTCTCACTGCATGCCTACTACCAGGAGCGTGAAGGCGACGTGGGCAGCTTCCTCGCCAGCGCCGTCGACACCGACTACTTCATCGAATCAGTCATTGCCACCGCCGACGCGGTCCGGGCCAAGGGCAAGCACAAGAAGCACATCAACCTGTCCTTCGACGAATGGAACGTCTGGTACCAGCGGGGCCGGGACACGGAGGACCAGCCGCACAACGTCTCGAAGGCCGGCTGGCGCGAGCACCCCAGGGTCATCGAGGACAAGTACAACGTGACGGACGCCGTCGTCGTCGGCACCCTGCTCAACTCCCTGCTTCGCCACGGGGACCGCGTCAAGATCGCCAACCAGGCACAACTGGTCAACGTCATTGCCCCGATCTTCAGCGAGGAGAACGGCCCGGCCTGGCGGCAAACCATCTTCCACCCCTTCGCCCGGATGGCCGAACTGGCGAAAGGCCAGATCCTGCGGTTGTCCGTCGACTCCGACAAGTACGGCAACGCGCGGTTCGGCGACACCGACCTGGTGGACGTCAGCGCCACCTGGAACGAGGAAACGGGCCGCGTGGCGCTGTTCTTTGCCAACCGAGGACTTGAAGAGGCTGCCGACGTGGAGGTTGCGCTGCGTGGCTTTGATGCCCGCCGGGTACTCCGGGCTGAAGTCCTGGAAATCCCGGATGGCGGCGACCGCTTCACCATCAACAGCCAGGAGAACCCTGACCGGGTGGGCCTGAAGCCGCTGGCGGGCGCGAAGGCAACCGGTTCTGAGCTGCGGCTGAGCCTTCCCGCCCTGTCCTGGGCCGTCGTCGAACTGGACGTGGCGAAGAACTGACGTCTACTGGCGCGTAAAAAAGGCCGCCCCTCGGGGCGGCCTTTTTGTTGGTTTAGCGGGAACGCTGGCGGAGGCGCTGCATGTCCAGGATGACCACGGCGCGGGCTTCCAGGCGGAGCCAGCCGCGCTGGACGAACTCGGCCAGGGCCTTGTTGACCGTTTCGCGGGAGGCTCCCACCAGCTGTGCCAGTTCTTCCTGGGTGAGCTCGTGTGCCACCAGGACGCCGTCGGTTGCCGGCCGGCCGAAGCGGTCCGCAAGGTCCAGCAGGGCCTTGGCCACGCGGCCGGGGACGTCGGAGAAGACGAGGTCGGAGAGGGAGTCGTTGGTGCGGCGCAGGCGGCGGGCCAGGGCCTGCAGCAGCTGGGCCGAAACCTCGGGACGGGTGCGCAGCAAGGTGTTCAGGCTCTCGTTCTTGAGCCCGGCCAGCCGGGTTTCAGACACCGCGGTGGCAGTGGCAGTGCGGGGGCTGGGATCAAACAGCGCCATCTCACCGAAGAGCTCGCCCGGGCCGAGGATGGCCAGGAGCGATTCGCGGCCGTCGGGGGAGGTCCGGCCCAGCTTCACCTTGCCGGAGACGATGAAGTACAGCTGGTCACCCTGGTCACCTTCGCGGAATACTGATGCGCCGCGGGACAGGTCCACCTCGGTGAGCTCATCCGTCAGCAGCCGGAATGCGTCGTCGTCGAGCGTGGCGAAAAGGGGTGCTCGGCGCAGTACCTCGATGTCCATGAAATCTCCTGAGTAAAAGTATCGGCTGTGGCGCTTGTGCCATTGTTTCAGAATTTTCAACGTTCTGTGACGAACTTGGCAGCCGAAACGCCTGCGGGCAGCCGATTGCGGGTCCGGCGGGCAGCGCCGCACGCCACAGAAGTTTGTCAGCGTCCGCCACTAGAATGGGGGTTCAACTGTAAATAAGGAGCCTTTGTGGTCGGCCTGACTGTCCTGGACATCGTCCTGATCCTGGCGCTGCTGTCATACCTGATCTATGGCCTCCGCAATGGGTTCCTGGTCACCGTTGGCGGCCTCGCCGGGTTCGCAGCCGGCGCCATCGCCGCATTCTTTGCCGTCCCCCTCGTCAGCACGTTCGTCGAGGACTCTGGATGGAGGCTCACCGCCATCATCGCTGCCGCCGTCGTCCTGATGGCGCTTGGGCATGGCCTGGGCACCATGGTGGGGCGGCAACTCCGCGGTGTCGTGCGGATCCGGCCGCTCCGGGCGGTGGACCGGCTGGTGGGCGGGGCGCTGAACCTTGCGGTTTCGGCACTGGTGATGTCCATGCTGGCCTTCAGCGTCAGCTCCCTCGGGGTGCCTGTTGTGTCCCAGCAGCTGGCCGAGTCCAAGGTGATCCGTTTCATCGACGGGCTCACCCCGACCCCGGTCAAAGCCACCATGGCGCAGCTGCGTTCCACTGTGATCGGCAACGGAATCCCCACGTTGCTTGAAGGGCTGGACCAGGGCCAGGCCGTCACGGTGCCGAACACGAGCACCAATACGCCCGCGCTTAACAAAGCCGCGCAGTCCGTCCTGAGGATCGCCGGCACTGCGTACGAATGCGGCCAGAACCAGACCGGCAGCGGCTTCGTGGTGTCCCCGGACCGCGTGGTCACCAACGCGCACGTGGTGGCGGGCGTGTCGCAGCCAGTGGTGGAAATGCCCGACGGCGGTGCGATGCCCGGGCGCGTGGTCTACTTCGACAGCAGGCACGACCTGGCAGTCCTGGCCGTGGACAACCTGCCGTCCCAGCCGCTGCCGCTGAGCCGCGATCTGCCCGGCGGCAGCCAGGCCGCGTTCGCCGGGTACCCGCACGGCGGCCCCTTCCAGTCAAAGCCGGCCACCGTGCAGGATATTGCCACGGTGCTGGTGCCGGACATCTACGGAAACAGCCCCGCCCCGGAGGATATCTACCGCCTGGCCGGGGACGTGCAGCCCGGAAACTCGGGTGGCCCGCTGCTCACCACCGACGGCCAGGTGGCCGGGGTGGTGTTCGCCAAGGCAACCTCGGACGCTGAAGTGGGATTCGCCATCACCATGAACGACCTGAACCCCGTCGCGGAGCGGGCTCCGGCCCTGTCCTCGCCCGTTTCCTCGGGGCAGTGCATCCAGAAGTAAGCCCTCCTGGCTAGAGGACCTCGGCCAGGTAGTCGATGGCGAGTTTGTAGCCGAACACTCCTGCGCCCACGATCACTGCCGCGCAGACCGGCGACAGGTACGAGTGGTGGCGGAATTCCTCCCGCTGGTGCACGTTGGTGATGTGCACCTCGACGGCGGGCAACTGCACTGCTGCCAGGGCGTCACGAAGAGCCACGGACGTATGCGTGAAGGCGCCGGCGTTCAGGACAATCCCCACCGCAGTGCCCCGGGCGGCGTGGATCGCATCGAGCAGGACGCCTTCGTGGTTGGACTGGACGCATTCGACCATGAAGCCGTGTGTCTTTGCTGCTGTTGCAGCCAGCTGCTCCACGTCGGCCAGGGTTGAGGTGCCGTACTTCTCCGGCTCCCGCGTACCCAGCAGGTTCAGGTTGGGGCCGTTGATCACGAGGATGGTGCCGCGGCCGGCTTCGACAGTGGAGGAGGCTTCAGTCATGCCTGCAAATCTAGCGGTTGGCCCCGCCGGCCGCGCATTCTTACGTTCAGGCACCCCCATCGATTGCTCCGCAGGTGTCGTTTTGAGGCCCGAAAACGACAAATACGGAGCAATCGACGGTTGTTTAGAGGGCGGTGACTTTCAGCAGCAGCGCGTGCTCGGGGTTGAGGATGGGCATCGGCAGCCCCACCTCGGCCAGGAACCTGCCGCTTGCCGCTGCGCCCGTGGAAAGCCAGGCGGGCGGCTGCGTCTGCGTGAACGTGTGCCCGTAATCGGCGTCGGCCTCCGTGGGGAAGATGGCCTCCACCCGGTAGCCGCGGTCCCCATCCAGGCCGGGGATGCCGATCCGTCCCGGTGCCTCAGCCGCGGAGGTCCGCGTGCTGACCAGGGCGAACAGGGCCGCCGTCGTGCCTTCCGCAACGTTCCCGTCCGCCAAAACGCCGTGCAGGAGGAACGCTTCGTCCGTGACGTCGGCATTGACCCGGCGGCCGCTGTGGATCAGGTCGCGGTGTTCCTTGTACAGCCCCACGAAACGCCGCAGTTCCTCACGCTCCCGGCCCTGCACCCCGCGGATGTCCCACTCCATCCCGAAATGCCCAAAGAGCGCGGTGATGGCCCGGAAGGAAAGATCATGGGTGCGGGCAGTGGTGTGCGAGGTGGTGGGGCCAATGTGGCTGCCCACCAGCTCCGGCGGGACCACCGCACCGGTCCAGCGCTGGATGGTCTGCCGTTCCAGTGCGTCGTTGCAGTCCGAGGCCCAGATCCGGTCCGTCCGCTCCAGGATGCCCAGGTCCACCCGCGCGCCGCCGGAGGAGCAGCTTTCAATCTCGACGCCGGGATGTGCCTTCCGGAGCTCGTCGAACAGTCGATAGGCGGCAAGGGTCTGCTCGTGGACAGAAGGGCGGCCGGCGTGGCCGTGCTCCGTGAGATCCCGGTTCTGGTCCCACTTCAGGTAGCTGATGTTGTTTTCGGCGAGCAGCGCAGAGATCCGGTCGTAAATGTACTGCCAGGCCTCCGGGTTCACGAGGTCGATGATGTGCTGGTTGCGCCACTCCAGGGGCAGCCGGCCGCCGTCCTTGTGCTGGATTGCGGACGGGCCAACAATCCAGTCCGGGTGGGCGCGGGCGATGTCCGAGTCCAGGTTGACCATCTCAGGCTCCACCCACAGCCCGAACTCCATCCCACGGGAGGTAACGGCGTCGACCAGCGGGGCCAGGCCGTTGGGCCACAGCGTTTCGTCGACGTACCAGTCGCCGAGGCCGGCGTGATCATCGCGGCGGCCGCGGAACCAGCCGTCGTCGAGCACGAAACGCTCCACGCCGAGATCGGAGGCGGACTCCGCCAGCTCGATCAGCGTGTCCAGGTTGTGGTCGAAGTACACGGCCTCCCACGTGTTTAGCACCACGGGGCGGGGCTTTCCGGCGGGCAAGCCCATGGAGAGGACGGGCAGGACGTGGTGCGGGCGGGACCGGAACCAGCTGTAGAACGCCTCGGTGATCCCGTCCAGGCCGCGGTCCGAATAGGCGGCGAACAGGGCGGGGGTGGTGTAGCTGGCGCCCGGCTCAAGGATGACCTCGGCGGCTCCCAACAGCTCCGAGCCGCCGATCATGGTGCGGCCGTCGCCAATGGTGTCCGCAAACTGCTCGTGGTTCCCGCTCCAGGCCAGATGGGTGGCCCAGACCTTGCCGTGGCGGTTGCCAAAACCCCGGGTGCCGGCGGCGAAGAGCAGCGAGGAATCGTGCCCGGTGCGGCCGTGCCGGCCGGTGCGGACCCACGTGCCTTGCTGGATGGTGCGGCGCTGGGGGTGGCGCTCGCGGCACCAGCGTCCGGTCAGGTCGAGAAGTTCGACGGCGTCAGGAGCCACCGGGAGGACGGTGGCCAGTTCATCAACCTGGAAAGGGGTGGCGCCGTCATTGGTGACGGTGTGGCGCAGTTCCAGCAGGCCGCCGTTGTGAAGCGTGAGCGAGGACGAGACGGTGACTCCGGTGTCGGCGTCAGCCTGGACAATGGTGGCCCTGGCGCCCTCTGCATTGACGGAGGTGAGGCGGAGGCGGGAGGAGAAGTCGAGGCCTGCGCCGCCTTCGGCGAAGCGGGAGCCGCGCAGCGCGGGACGCCCTCGCCAGGAGGACGAAGCCTGCGGGAGCAGCCCGGCTGGGACACGGGCGTCGATGGCGGAGTGCGGGACCGGGGCGGCGAGGATCGCGGGATCGGGCAGGTCCGCGCCAAGGTCCGTGCCCCAGTGGATGACCTCGGCCTCCCCGCTGTCGAAGCTGATCACCAGGCTGGTGCCGGCGGAACGGAGGTGGAGGGGTTCCATAAGGAGGTCTCTTTCGTTGTGTTGGGGATGCACCTGGGGGCCCAGGGCAAATCCCTCAATGAGCTGAGGATAGCCGGATGCCGCCGCCGCGAGGAGGGGGCGGCGGCATCCGTTGTGTGGCTGCGACCACATACGCAGCCACGGCTTGGGCGGGTGCCTACTTGAACAGCGCGTTGACCTGGTCGTTCGCCTGCGTGAGGGAGCTGGCGGGGGCCTTGCCGGAGACCACGGCATCCATGGCCGGCTTCAGGATGCCCTTGACCTTGGCCGTGTTGTCAGTGATGGGGTAGAGGAACGTGGTCTTGTTCTTGACGTGCTCGGTGAACGCGGTGACGTCCACGCCCTTGGCCTTGAACGCCTCGGCAGCCTTGTCGGAGGACGTCTTCAGCGCCGGGAACACCACGGCCTTGGCTGCAACCACGTCCTGGCAGCCGGCAGAAGCAAGGTACTCAACCCACTTGATGGACGCGTCCTTCTTCTTGGTCCCGGCCCAGATGGAGTCCGCGAGGCCGTTGAACATCGACGCCCGCTTGCCCTCCGGCCCCACAGGAGTCGGAGCGATGCCAAGGTCGATGCCCTTGTATCCGGTGTACTGGCCGATCATCCATGAACCGTTCGCGTTGATGGCCGATTTCCCGGCCGCGAAGGTGTCCGCCATGCTGGCGCCCACCGTCGTTTCCAGCTTGGGCATGTAGCCCTTGTCCGCCAGGCCGGCGAACCACTGCATGGAGGCCTGGAACTTGGGGTCATCGAAGTTGTAGTGGGTGCCCCACGGGTTCTTGTCCGTGTGCGACCACCCGGTGGTATTCGTGAGGTAGCTCCACTCGGTCTGTCCGGAGGAGTCGCCGCCGCCGTTGAGACCGAGCCCGTAGACGTCCACGTTGTTCTTGTCGAAGCCCGGCTCGTCACCGCGCTTGCCGTTCTTGTCCACCGTCAGGTGTGCGATGACCTTCTCGTAGCTGCCGCCGTCCTGCGGGTTCCAGGTGAGGTTCTTCATCTGGTCCTCGTTGACGCCGGCGGAGGCAGCCATCGCCTTGTTGTAGAACAGCCCAATGGTGTCCCAGTCCTTCGGCAGGCCGTAGCGCTTGCCGTCCTGGCCCACCCACAGATCGGCAAGGCCCTCGTTGTAGCCGCCCACGTCGATGTTGTCCTTCTTGACGGCATCGTCGATGGCCAGCAGCTGCTTGTTCTTGGCCAGCTCACCGTAGCGGCCCAGGTGGTCAGTGAAAACGTCAGGGGCGGTGCCGCCGACGAAACCGTTGGTCAGCGTGCTCCAGTAGTCGTCCCAGCCGCGCTGCGTGATCTTGACCGAGATATCCGGGTTGGCCTTGTGGAAGTCATCCGCGCACTGCTGGTAGGCGGGAAGCTGGTTTGCGTCCCAGAGCCAGTAGTTGATCTCGCCCTTGGCGGATTCGGCGGATCCACCGCCACCTCCACAGGCGGAGAGGGCCAGGACGGCGGCAGCGGCAGCAGCGAGGGTGCCGATTGCTTTCTTTTTCATGACGGGTCCTTTCGGGAAGTACTTCCGGCAGGCCGCCATGGCGCGCCGGGGTAGGGAGGTGGGGAAATTGCAGGGTTGGTAGGGAGGGTTGCTTGATGAGGGTTACTTGATGCCGGAAAAGCCGATGGAGTTGACGATCTTCTTGCCGAACACGGCGAAGAGGATCAGGACGGGAAGGGCCGAAACCAGCGTTGCCGCCATGAGCCCGGACCAGTCCGGGGCGCCCTGCGGGGACTGGGACTTGAAGACCCCCAGGCCCACCTGCAGAACGCGGACATCGTCCTGGGACCCCACCAGCAGCGGCCAGAAGTATTCATTCCACTGGCCGATGAAGGTGAGCAGCGCCAGGGTGGCGATGGGGGCGGCGGCGTTGGGCAGCACGATCTGGAAGAAGATCCGAAGGTGCTTGGCGCCGTCGAGCATTGCCGCTTCCTCCACCTCGCGGGACATGTTCAGGAAGAACTGGCGGAGGAAGAAGATGGCGAACGGCGTCATGAAGAGGTAGGGCAGGACCATGCCGAGCATGGTGTTCAGGAGGTCCAGGTTCTTGATCAGCAGGAAGTTGGGCAGGGCCGTGAAGATCGGCGGAACCAGCATGGTGCCCAGGAACAGGCTGAAGACCGCATTGCGGCCCTTCCAGCGGAGCCGGGCGAAGGCGTAGGCGGCCATGGCGCTGAAGAAGACAGCGCCGGCGGTGGTGATCGAGGAGAAGATGACCGAGTTGCGCAGGTAGAGCCAGAAGTCGATGGCTGCCCCGGAGCCGCCTTCGGCGACGGCCTGGGCGGGGGACTGCAGCCCGAACACCCGGAGGAACGCGCCGAAGGTGAAGTCCGCCGGAAGCAGGCTGGCCGACTGGGATGCCAGGGCCGAGTTGGTGGACAAGGCCGTGCGCAGTACCCAGAGGAAGGGCAGTACGGACACAGCGATCGCCAGGACCAGGAGGGCCCATGCTCCGGCACGGCGGGGATTGAACGGACGACGGCGGCTGGCTGGCTTGGCCAGCGGGACGCGGCTGGTGGTGGTGGTCATGCAGGACTCCTTAGTCCAGGTCCGACTCGTTGCCCTTGAGGAACTTCATCTGGATGAAGGCCACCAGGGCGAGGATGAGGAAGAGAATGACGGCGATGGCGGACCCGTATCCGAAGTCGGATTCCGTGAAGGCACGCTGGTAGATGTAGTACTGGATGACCCGCGTCGCGTTGACCGGACCGCCCTGGGTGGTGACGGCCACGGTGTCGAAGACCTGGAAGGAGCCGATCACGGTGACCACCAGGACCAGCACCAGGACCGGCCGCAGCAGCGGGATGGTGATTTTGCGGAAGGTCTGCCACGGCGAGGCGCCGTCGAGCTTTGCCACTTCATAGACATGGCCTGGAATGGCCTGCAGGCCGGCGAAGATCAGCAGCGCCGTGTAGCCCATGTGGCGCCAGGTGTTGATCAGGGCCTGGGTGGGTATGGCCCATGCTTCGCTTCCGAAGAATGCGGTGCGCGGCAACCCCACCCAATCGATGAACTGGTTCACCACGCCGATCTGGTAGTCCAGCATCCAGAACCACAGCAGCGCGGCAATGACATTGGACATCAGGTAGGGCAGGAGGAGGGCCCCGCGGACCAGCGTGGATTTGGCCACCTGGTGCATCAACAGGGCCAGGCCCAGGGCCAGGGCTGTTTGGAGGGCGATGTTGATCAGGACGTATTGCCCGGTGACAGCCAGCGAGTTCCAGAACAGCGGGTCCTTGGCGATGGCCTGGTAGTTCCCGAGGCCGATCCATTCGGGGTCCCCGAGGATGTTGTACTCGGTGAAGCTGAGGTAGATGCCGCGGACGGTGGGGACCAGATAGAAGAGGACGAATCCGATCATGGCCGGCGCGATGAAGAACATGGCGATCTTTACATCGCTTTGCCCCCGGCGCCACGGCGTCCGGCGGGCCACACGCTCGGCCGGTGGGGCTTTCCTGGTGAGGGTGGTCATCGTCGACCCTTTCCTGAGTGTGATGAGGGTTACAAGCTGCGAGATAATCTACACGAGTAGATTGGGAGGGGCAATAGGGAAGAACTTCTTTACCGCGACGGGAATTAGTCCAGTTCCTAAACATTGACTCGAGTAGATTGTGGTGAAAGACTCGGGAAACCATCAACCGGAAGGCAAACAATGACGTTCTCCATCGGCATCGTGGGCGCGGGCCAGTTCGGCAGCCAGTTCGCCCACCTGTTCAACCTCCATCCCGGAGTCAGCGCCGTCCATGTGGTGGACGAACTGCCGGAAAGGGCGGACGACGCAGTGCGGCAGTTCGGGCTCGCCGGCACGCTGCCGCACTTCGACGCGCTGCTGGCCTCGGACGTCGACGCAGTGGGCTTGTTCACCCAGCGGTGGACCCACGGACCCCTGGTGGAACGGGCGCTCAGGGCAGGCAAACACGTGTACTCCGCCGTGCCCATGGCGGTCACCGAGGATGAGATTGCCAGGATCATCGAGGCGGTCCGCGACACCGGACTGACCTACATGATGGGGGAGACCAGCTACTACAACCCCGCTACGGTTTACGCCCGCCGGGAGCATGCAGCCGGCAGGTTTGGCCGGATCTTCTATGCCGAAGGCGATTACGTCCATGACATGGACCTTGGCTTCTACGACGCCTACCGTTACAGCGGCGGTGAACGCTGGAAGGAAACGGCAAGCTACCCACCCATGCTCTATCCCACCCATGCGGTGGGAGGGGTGCTCGGCGCGGTCCCGGCACATGCGGTCAGTGTCAGTTGCGTGGGGGTGCGGGACGACCGCAACGACGGCGTCTTCGACAAGGACGTCAGCATGTTCGGCAACGACTTCTCCAATGCCACGGCACTGTTCGAGATGAGCGACGGCGGCGTGATGCGCACCAACGAGATGCGCCGGGTAGGTTACCCCTCCCACATCCGCGAATCCCGCTTCCGCTTCTTTGGCACGGAGGCCAGCCTGGAACAGTTGGCCAGGGTGACGGTGTGGCAGGACAAGCAGGACGTGTACGACATTTCCGACCAGGTGGAGACCCGCCCGAGCATTCCCCTGGACGATCCCTCTTTGGCCAATGTGGCCCCGACGCTGCGCGATGCGTTCGTCTCAGGGTTGGCGCCGGTCCATGACAGCAGCCGGCTGCCCGAAGAGTTCCGGGGCGCTCCCAACGGCCACGAGGGAAGCCATCATTTCCTGGTGGATGACTTTGTCACCGCCGTTAACGGCCGGACCCTTCCGCCCGTCAACGCATGGGTGGCTGCCCGCTTCACGCTGCCCGGGATCGTGGCGCACCAGTCCGCGCTGCAGAACGGTGAACGGCTCCCCATCCGTGACTTCGGTGACGCTCCCGGCAACTGTAGCTAGCATGGACCTCATGACTTCCCCGGCAGTGCGGCCCCCGCGGGGCGGCCCCGTGACACGCAAGGACGTGGCACGGTACGCCGGCGTCAGCACCGCCGTCGTCAGCTATGTTGTGAACGGCGGCCCCAAGAAGGTGGCGCCGGCCACGGAGGCGAAGGTGCAGGATGCAATCCGGGTGCTCGGATACCGGCCCAACGCCGCGGCCCGCGCGCTCAAGCTCGGTTCCAGCGAAACCCTGGGACTGATCGTGCCGGACAACTCCAACCCCTTCTTCTCGCTGTTCGCCCACGCGGTGGAGGACGCGGCCGCGGAACTCGGGTATGCCCTGGTTCTGGGCAACTCGGACGGAAACCTGGCCAAGGAGCGGCGCAATATCCGCAACCTGGCTGCCCGGCAGGTGGACGGCGTGCTGCTGGCAAGCGTCCTCTTCGAGCCGGACCTGGAGGTCCTGGAAACCGCTGACATCCCCTCCGTCCTGCTCAACCAGGAACGCGACGCCCCGGGCTTCAACAGCATCGGCGTGGACCTGGCCGCCGGGGCGAAGATGGCGGTGGAGCACCTGATCGGCCACGGCCATACCAATATCGGGCTGGCCATGGGCACCAACGTCTCCGGCACCACCGACGGGCGTGAACTCGGCTGGCGGGAGGCGCTGCAGGAGGCCGGATTGCCGGAAGGGCCCATTGTCTACGGCAAGTTCACCCGGCCGGGAGGTTACCTCGCCGGCCAGCGGCTGCTGGCATCGGTCAACCGGCCCACGGCAATTTTTGCCACCTCAGACATGCAGGCGATCGGCCTGCTCCGGGCGGTGCATGAGGCAGGCTTTGCGGTCCCCGGCGAAATCGCGGTGGCGTCCTTTGACGGCTCCGCCGAAGCCGAATACTCGTGGCCGCCCCTGACCACCGTTGAGCAACCAGTGGTCGAAATGGCGGAGGCGGCAGTTGCAGCCTTGGTGGGTGCGGGCCGCGGCGAGAAACCGCGGCACCGGATCTTCCCCACACGGCTCCACATCCGGCAATCCTGCGGCTGTCCCTAGGCTGCGGCCCTAGGCCGCCGCGAGCCGAAGCTTGCCCACCTTCTCCCGCAGGACACGCTGGGCTTCGGGCCCCAGTCCCGGATCGGTGATGACCTCGTCCACCTCGTCCAGTGAGGCGATGGAACTGATGCCGAGCATGCCCCACTTGCTGTGGTCCGCCAGCACCACGGTCTTCCGTGCCGCAGCCACAAAGGCCCGGTTTGTTTCGGCTTCGAGCAGGTTGGGCGTGGTGAAACCGGCGGTCGCGTCCATGCCGTGGACACCGAGGAAGAGCACGTCCAGGTGCAGCTGTTTCAGCGCGGCCGTGGCGATGGGGCCAACCAGGGCGTCCGACGGCGTGCGCTGGCCGCCGATAAGAATCACCGTGGAGCTGTAGCGGGCGGATCCGGTTGCGGCCGCATGGTGGAACAAGTCGGCAATGCGCACGGAGTTGGTGACCACTGTGATCTGGGGGCCGTTGACCAGTTCCTTGGCCAGCGCCCAGGTGGTGGTTCCGGCGCTGAGGCCCACTGCCATCCCCTGCTGGACCAGCGCCGCCGCTTCAAGGGCGATGGCTCGCTTCTCGGCCGTCAGCTGCGTGGACTTCAGTTCAAAGCCGGGCTCGTGGGTACTGGCATCGCCGGGCAGCTTTGCCCCGCCATGGATGCGCTCCAGCTTGCCGCCCTCTTCCAGCAGCTCGATGTCCCGGCGGACGGTCATCAGCGAAACGCCCAGTTGGTGGGCGAGGTCCGAGACGCGGACAACCCGTTCGCGCTGGACGGCGTCCACGATTGCCTGGTGGCGTGCTGCGGGGAGCATGGAGTTCCTTTCGTACTGTTGGCGGGGAAGATGGCTCCCCGTCACTTTCCATGATGGTCTACCCCTTGCTTGATCCAAGAGTCAGGCCCGCAACAAACTGCCGTTGCAGGAGTAGGTAGATCACCAGGGTGGGGATGACGGTGATGACGGCGCCTGCGGCCAGGAGGTTGTAGTTGCTCAGGAATTCGCCCTGCAGGTTGTTGATGGCGGTGGTGATTGGAAGCCGGTTGCCGCTCTGGATGAAGATCAGCGGCCAGAAGTAGTCGTTGTAGATGAAGATGACCTGCAGCGTGCCGAGGGCCGCGAATGCGGGCCGGCAGAGGGGCATGATGATTTCCCGGTACTGCCGCCAGATGCCGGCCCCGTCCACGAGCGCGGCTTCGGTCAGGTCCGCGGAGAGCGCCTTCATGTAGTTGGACAGCACGAAGGTGCAGAAACCCATTTGGAAGGCCGTATTGACCGCGATCACGATGATGTAGGTGTTCAGCATGTTCCCGGAATCACTGAACGAGTAGGGCACTTCGAAGTGCTTTGCCATCTCGAACAGCGGGGCGGCAAGGACCTGCGGGGGAAGGAGGTTCCCTGCCGTGAACATGATGAGCAGCGTGATGTTGAACTTCCAGCTCACCCGGCTGACCGCGAACGCCATGAGGGAGGCCAGGAACAAGGTCAGCAGAACAGCCGGCACCGTAATGATGACGGAGTTCCAGAAGTATGTTGCAAACCCGCCCTGGGTCCAGGCCTGGAGGAAGTTGTCGAAGTTGAAATCCCCGGCAACGCTGAAATAGCCGAACTTGTTGGTGGAGGCCACCGGACGGAGCGCCGTGAAAAGTGACCAGACCAGCGGGATCAGCCACATCACGGCCATGACGGTCAGGAAGATATGCGTGCCGTAGTGCCGCTTGGGCCTGCTGCCCGAGCGGGCCGCGGTTGCAGCGGAAACACGGCCCGTCGGGGCTGCGGTGGTGCTCATGCTCTGTTCTCCTTGCCAAAGGTCCGGCTGAGGTAGAAGACAATGGGGACGAGGGAGATGACCAGCAGCACGACGGCGAGGGCCGAGCCGACGCCGATCACCTGGCCTTCGCCCACGAGGTTCTGGATCACCAAGGCGCTGAGCATTTCCAGGCCGTTGGTGCCACGGTTGATGACGTACACAACGTCGAAGGCGCGCAGTGATTCGATGATGGTGATCACCACGATGACGATGTTGATGGGACGCATGGCCGGGAACACCACCCGGAAGAAGGTCTGCACCGCGCTGGCCCCGTCGATGGCCGCGGCTTCCTTCAGGCTCGGGTCCACGCCCTTGAGCCCCGCCAGGTACAGAAGCATGACATAGCCGGCATGCCGCCAGGTCGCCGCGATCATGGCGGCCCAGATGTTCACGGAGGAGTCGCCGAACCAGTCAACGGCCCGCGGCGTTCCCGCAGTGCCCAGGAGAAAGTTCAGGAGCCCGTTGTCACGCTGGTAGAAGAGTTGCCAGATGATGCCGATAAGGGCCAGCGAGAGCATCACCGGGGCAAAGAAGATGCTCTGGTAGATCTTGCTGCCCCTGATGTTCTGGTCCAGCAGCACGGCCAGCAGCAGCCCCAGCGGCGTGGCGATCAGGGCCAGGAACAGCAGCCACAGCAGGTTGTGCTGTACCGCCGGCCAGAAAGGCGGGTAGTCCTGGGAGATGAACTGGTAGTTTCCGCTGCCGGCCGGACGAATGTCGGCCAGGTCCAGGCCGTTCCACCGGCTGAAGCTGAGGCCCACGGACATCAGCGTGGGCAGCCAGACCAGGACCAGTTCTATCAGGGTGGGGATCCCCACCATCAGCGACAGGACCACTTTGTCATGTCCGGTCAGGCGGCGTACCCGCCCTCCCTTGGCCTGGCGGGTACGGCCGCCGCCGGGTTCCCGCGCTTCCGGCGGGATTAATTCTTGTGCAGTGCTGCTCATGGAAGTCTTCCCTTTGCTGGGTCCGGGTGCAGGAGGGAAACGACGACGGCGCAAGCCCGTGCCGCCGTCGTCGTTCCTTGGATGGAACTACTGCGCGGCGTAGAGCGTCTTGGCCTGGGCCTCAAGGTTCTTGACGTCCATCTTGCCGTCCTTGATGAAGCTCTGCAGGGCCGGGATCATCACGTTGTTGGCCATGGCCGGCAGGGCATCGCGGTCGAAGAACTGGCTGATGTTCTTCGCGTTCGCGATGGTGTCCGCACACTTCTTATTCAGGGGGGTGAACTTGGAGGTGTCGGCGCCCTTGGCGGTGGCGATGTTGGACGAGTCCACGGCCGCGTAGGCATTCTGGGCCTCGGCGGTACCGAGGAATGCCAGGAAGTCGCGTGCCGTCTTGTTGTCCCCGCCCTTCTTGGACAGCAGGAGGCCGTCGATGGGGGCTTCGACGGTGTCGCGGCCTTCCATGGCGATCTCCGGAAAGGCGAAGAAATCGATGTCGGACAGCACGGCGGGGTCGGTGAACTGCTGGGTGACGAACGAACCCAGCAGATACATGCCGGTCTTTTTGGCTTCCAGCGCCTTGGCCCCGTCCTGCCAGGTCTGGCCGAGGGCCGCAGGATCCTGGAAGGGAAGGAGTGCAGACCAGGTGTCGAAGACCGCGTTGACCTTGGGCTGGTCCCAGGACTCCTTGTGGGCGCACAGGTCCACATGGAACTGATAGCCGTTGAGCCGCATGTTGATGTAGTCGAAGGTGCCCATGGCCGGCCAGCCGTCTTTGTCGGCGAAGCCAATGGGAATGATGCCGTCCGCCTTCATCTTCGTGGCGAGGGCCTTGAGGGCATCGAAGGTCTCCGGTACCTGGTAGCCCTTCTCTGCCCAGAGGCTCTTCCGGTAGAAGAACCCCCACGGGTAGTTGTAGTTGGGGACGAAATACATCTTGCCGTCCGGCCCAGTGGAGGCCTTCTTCAGGGCATCTGAGTAGTTCGCGCCGATGGTTTGCCAGACATCATCGATGGGCGCAAGGAGTCCCTTGCCCGCGTAGTACTGCATGCGGTACCCGGCGAACCAGGTGAACGTATCGTCCGGGGAACCCTGCAGGTAGGAATTGATCTTGTTCTGGAAATCGTTGTGGGGCACCACGTTCGTGGTGACTTTCTTGCCGGTCTTGGAGGTGAAGGCATCGACCACGGCCTGGTAAGCCCGCTTGGGAACGTCGTCTGAGGACCCGGAACCGAAGGTGAGGCTGTCGGATCCGGAGCCCGTGGCGGATGGGGCGCTTCCGCCCGTGCAGGCCGCGAGGAACGGGATGCCAGCAAGGCCTGCCGCGCCCACACCGACTGTCTTGAGGATGCTCCGCCTGCTTGGAAAAGCAGTTGCAGACGCATCAAACTGTGAAGCCATGTTCTCTCCCTTGAAAAATAGCCACCTGTGAGGCACCTCACATGGCACTGACTATAACCTCTCAAAAGAACACATGGAAGAACGGCAAATAACATTTTCGCTGTCGATTTTTTTGAATCGTCACAACGGCGAAGCGGCCCTGTTTCCCCGTGGTGGCAAGGGAAACAGGGCCGCTCAACAGCTCCCGTCAGGTTTTGGAACGGGCTGTTACTTTCTGAGCGACTGCGCGATCTGCTGCATGATGGTGGGGTCGGACAGGGTGGTGGCATCGCCCGGGTCACGGCCTTCGGCCACGTCCTTGAGGAGGCGCCGCATGATCTTGCCTGACCGGGTCTTGGGCAGTTCCGGGACCACCAGGATGTTCTTGGGCTTGGCGATGGGGCCGATCTCCTTGCCCACGTGGTTGCGCAGTTCCTGGACGGTGGCGTCGCCGTTGTTTACGGCGTCGCCGCGGAGGATGACGAACGCGACCACGGCCTGGCCGGTGGTTTCGTCCGTGGCGCCCACGACGGCGGCTTCGGCGACGGCGGGGTGGCTCACCAGGGCGGATTCGATTTCCGTGGTGGAGAGCCGGTGCCCGGAGACGTTCATGACGTCATCCACGCGGCCCAGCAGCCAGATGTCCCCGTCTTCGTCCTTCTTGGCACCGTCTCCGGCAAAGTACATGTCTTCGAAGCGCGACCAGTAGGTGTCCTTGAACCGCTGCGGGTCGCCCCAGATTCCGCGGAGCATCGCGGGCCACGGCTCCCTGATGACCAGGAAGCCGCCGTGCCCGTTCGGGACGGACTCGCCCATCTCATCCACGACGTCCACGGCGATCCCCGGCAGCGGCACCTGGGCCGAGCCGGGTTTGGTGGCGGTGACCCCGGGCAGCGGGGCGATCATCTGCGCACCGGTTTCGGTCTGCCACCAGGTGTCCACGATGGGTGCCTTGTCGCCGCCAATCACCTTGCGGTACCACATCCAGGCTTCGGGGTTGATGGGTTCGCCCACCGAACCAAGCACCCGCAGGGAGGAAAGATCGTACTTCGCCGGGATCTCCGCGCCCCATTTCATGAAGGTGCGGATGGCGGTGGGGGCGGTGTAGAGGATGGAGACCTTGTACTTTTCCACGATCTCCCACCAGCGGCCCTGGTGTGGGGAGTCCGGGGTGCCTTCGTACATGACCTGGGTGGCGCCGTTGATGAGCGGGGCGTAGGCGACGTAGGAGTGTCCGGTGACCCAGCCGACGTCGGCCGTGCACCAGTACACGTCCGTTTCCGGATGGAGGTCAAAGACTGCCCTGTGGGTGTAGGCGGTCTGGGTAAGGTAGCCGCCGGTGGTGTGCAGGATGCCCTTGGGTTTTCCGGTGGTGCCGGAGGTGTAGAGGATG
>DATIMT010000190.1:0-5645 GCA_035475035.1 Arthrobacter sp. | reverse complement strand
GGTGGACTGGTGGGACGGGCAGAACAGGATGCCGAGGGGCCTGGGCCGGGTGGACGTTGAGGTGTGGCGGGTCCAGGCCAGGCTGGGCCGCAACGTCCGCACGGAGCTGACCACCATGGAACTGCTGAACGACCAGCAGGGAGGGGGGTGGCGGCTGCGTTCGGCAGGCGTGGCATAAAAGAGGTTCCCGAAAAATTAAAGACTCTCCACCGTCGCTATTGGGGGATACGACGGTGGAGAGTCAGTAACCCACAATATAGATGCGAGGCGGGGAGTGCAAGGACGAAACGGGATTAAGATTCAGCCGGGGCGAAAACGGTTGGCCGCGTGTTGTCCGACCTTTTCGAAGGCGCTGCGCGCCGCTCAAAATTGTGTGCTGGCCGGCCCTTAAATTGGAGGACCTTCCACTGCGACTATTGGGGGATGCCGCAGTGGAAGGCCTATGTACGAATATACATGGCGGACATCGAAAGTAAAAGACCGGACGTTCTACCTCCCCTCTGTGTGATTAGCCGGTACCACTCTTAACCGTGCGGGCGGATGAATCTGTGGCGCCCTCCCTCGCCCCTACGCGAGTGCCTGTACTCCGGCTGCACTCAAAGCGATACGACGCGCTTCAGGGTTACGAACTGTGACACAAGGAGGGCCAGATAGACAGTTCGCGTGCGGGAAATACCAATCGCGCGCCGCGAAACCGGTCCGAGCCGGCACCACTCTTTCAGCCAGTAGAATGGTTGTTGTTCAGCATGATGAACGTCATTGTGGAGGAGAATCATGGTCGAAGGCCGCGTTGCCCGCATCGCAGAGGGACAGGGGGGCGCCTCGCCCGCCCCGGCCGTCACCCGGGCTGCTGCGGTGCTGGAGGCGCTGGCGGAATCCCCGTCCGGCCGGCTGACGCTCAGCGACCTGGCCCGGGCGCTGGGGATCCCCAAGTCATCCACCTCCAACCTGCTGCTGGCGTTGGAGGAGGCCAGGCTGATCAGCAGGCAGGGCGGGGAATTTATGCTCGGCCGCAAGCTGGTCGAGCTGGGCGCCTCGTATCTGAGCCGGGTGGATGAGGTGCAGGAGTTCTACCGTTTCTGCGCTGATGCGCCGACCCTGTCCGGCGAGACGGTGCGCATTGCCATGCTGGACGGCCTGAATGTCATTTATCTTGCCCGGTATGAGGGCCACCCCGCCGTCCGGCTGACGTCCAACATCGGAGACAAGATGCCGGTATCGCTGTGTGCGGTGGGCAAGGCGCTGGTGGCCAGGCTGCATGAGCATGACCTGGCCCAGCTGTTCCCGGATGACGCGCCGCTGCCGACCCTGACACCCAAATCGCTACGGACCGGGGCCGAACTGAAGGCACAGCTGCGGACCATCCGCGAGCAGGGATACGCCTTTGAGGACGAGGAATCCACTACGGGCGTGGTCTGCCTGGCGGTCGCCGTCCCTACCCGCGGCGCGCACGGGCCAAGCCTGGGTCTTTCCGTGACAGCGTTGAAGGCCACCTACTCGCAGCAGCAGGGCGAAGCCATGGTGGCCGAGCTGCAGGAGCTTGCCCGCCTGCTTGGCAATCCGATGGGCTGAAGTCCGAGGCGTTGGACGGCCATTCAATATGTTGTACGCTGTTCATCATAGTGATCAGCGTCTCTTTCGCTGCCGCACTCACGCCAAGGCAACGGGGTCTTGGCGAGTCCTAGAGGGAGTGACTGTGACTTCTCGTCCCACAACAACAACGGCCGGCCCGGGCAGCGCCTCGGCTGAGGATGCGCCGGTTGATCCGGATCAGCTCCGGCGTGCGACGCTCGCCAGCTCCGTCGGCTCGGCCCTGGAGTATTACGACTTTTATATCTACGGCCTGGCCTCGGCGCTGATCTTCGGGCCCCTCTTCTTCAAGCCCCTGGGTGACGACGGGTCGCTGATTGCTTCCTTCGCCACCTACGGCGTGGGCTTTGCTGCCCGCCCGTTCGGCGGACTGGTCTTCGGTTTCCTGGGCGACAGGCTGGGCCGGAAAATGGTCCTGATCCTCACGATCGCCCTGATGGGTACCGCCAGCTTTGCCATCGGGCTGCTGCCCACCTTCAGCCAGGCCGGAATGCTCGGCGCCGTCCTGCTCGTGGTGCTGCGGATCCTCCAGGGCCTGGGCGCCGGCGCCGAGCAGGCCGGCGCAACGACGCTCATCTCCGAGGTGGCCCCGCGCCGCCGTCGTGGTTACTTCGCCTCCCTGCCGTTCGTCGGGATCCAGCTGGGCACACTGCTGGGCGCCGGAACCTTCGCGCTTATCGCCATGTCCAACAAGGATGTGCTGCAGGGCTGGCTCTGGCGCGTGCCGTTCCTGGCCAGCGCCATCCTGATTGCGGTGGCGGTATTCATCCGGCTGCGGTTGAAGGAAACCCCCGTCTTCCAGGAACTGGAAAAGCACCAGAACGTGGCCAGGAACCCGATCCGGCAGCTGTGGAAGAGCTCCAAGAAGAATGTCCTGGTGGGGATCGGGCTGCGGATGGGGGAGAACGGCAATTCGTCCATCTACTCGGCCCTGCTGGTGGCCTTCATCAGCGCCAAGGACGGTGTCTTCCCGGGTGACAAGTTCATTGGGCCCACCGGGCTGCTCATCGCGGCGGGATTCTCGGCTGTGCTGGTGGTCGTCTTTGGTGCTCTCTCGGACCGGTACGGCCGTGTCCCGGTCTACCGCTACGGCGCGCTGTTCCAGGCGGTCATTGCGCTGCCCGCTTTCTATCTGGTCACGCTGGGGAACGTGGGCCTCGTCTGGCTGGTGATGAGTGTCGGCGTGGCCATTGGTGTACAGTCCATGCTCGGCCCTCAGTGTGCGCTGCTGCCCGAGCTCTTCGGCTCGCAGCACCGCTTCACGGGGGTGGCCATGAGCCGTGAGCTCTCGGCCGTGCTGGCTGGCGGGCTGGTTCCTCTGGTGGGGGCCGCACTGCTGGCGGCGACCGGGCACTCCTGGCTGGTGCTGGCGGTTTATTCGCTGGTGCTCTCGCTGATCTCCTTCGGGGCCACCTTCTTCACCCCTGAGACCAAGGCGCGCGACCTGCTGGCCATTGAGGACGCCGCATAAACCTGCCCTGCTTCGGGGCGAGCCAGGTCTGGTCCACCCAGCAGCCTATAAAGGCAGCAACCTACAAGTAACTAAGGGAGCCTCCCCGGTCATCATCCGCGGAGGCTCCCTTACTTATGGAAACGGTACGTACGGAAACGGTTTCAGAAGGAACGCTCAGTAGAAATGCAGTGGATCGACGGTATGCGGCAGCTCCCCGCCGCCCAGGAAGGTGCGCAGGTTGGTGCGGAACCGCTCGGCGATCAGCCGGTTTTCGGCGGCGCTAAGCGCGGAGGTGTGCGGGGAGACCAGCACTTGGGGGTGGTTCCACAGCGGGCTTTCCTGCGGGAGGGGCTCGACGGCGAAGACGTCCAGGCAGGCGTAGGAAACGCGACCGGATTCCAGGGCCTCCAGCAGGGCTTCTTCATCCACCACCGTGCCGCGGCCGACGTTGACGAAGACGGTGCCGGGCTTCATGGCGCCGAACATGTCGTGGTTGAACAGATTTTCGGTGAATGGTGTGCCGGGCAGCGTGTTCACCACAGCGTCGGCATCGGCGAGCAGGGCGGGCAGGTCGGCGTTGCTGCCCACCCGGATCACATCCGCCACGGGCTCCACCGCGCGCTTGGTGCCGCTGACACTCATGCCCAGCGCCCGGGCCAGCCGTGCGGTTTCCATCCCGATTTCGCCGAGGCCGGAGATGACCAGATGGGAGCCGTTGACCAGGCGGGTGGGCGTGCGCAGCGCCGGCCAATGCCGCTGCCGCTGGTCCAGGGCCAGTTCGGCGGTCCGCTTGAAGCCGTTGAGCACGCCGAGCATGGCGAATTCCGCCAGCGGCAGCGCGTGTACCCCGGCCGATGTTGTGATGGTGAACTCCTGCAGCCTGGCCGCCGGCACGCCTGAAGCCTTGACCGCTCCGCCCGCTCCGGCCGCCATGGCCTGGATCCACTGCAGCCGCGGGTTTTCCGCGGCCACCCTGGCCAGTCCCGCGGCGCTCTCATTCGGGAACCCGTACAGGATGTCCGCCGAGTTCACCATGGACCAATAGCGGTCCTCCTGTTCGGCTGTGCGCCGGAAGGCCGGATCCCCGGAATGGTCCGCCGGATAGCGTTCCGGCGGCAGCAGGTCGGGCTGGTAGCAGACTGTGACGGAGGGATCGACGTTGCGGATGAGGTCTACTTGCTCGGCTTCCAGCGGCACGGCGACCGCAACGGTGAGTTCGGATGGCGTCATATTGTTCATCATACTGAATGGCGAATAGAATACTGAACAATCCCGCCGTTTGTGCTATCCCCTTTCCGAGGTGAATCGCTCCGATGACCGACTCTGCAGTTCCGCCGGACCAGCCGCTTCCTGCATTCCGGGAGGGGGAGTCCGCCCCGGCCCGTGCCGGTTTTGCCGGGCTTGGCCTGATGGGCCTGCCCATGGCCACGAATCTGCTCCGCGCCGGCTGGGAGGTCACGGCCTGGAACCGCTCCGAGCCTGCCCTGGCGGACTTCGCCGCGCGGGGCGGCCGCCGTGCCGGTTCGGTGGCGGAGCTCCGCGGTGAGCCGGTCATCGTCTTCATGCTGCCCGATCTGGGCTACATCGAGTCCGCGGCAGCCGCTCTGCTGGCAGCCTGGGAAGCCGAGCCGCCCGAGCCGGGAACCGCCGTCGTCGTTATGAGCAGCGTCTCCCCGGTTGCCGTCCAAGCGTTTGGCCAGCGGGTGTCGCGGGCCAGCCACGGCCATGCCACGCTGATCGATGCCCCGGTCAGCGGTGGGACCCTCGGTGCCCGGGACGGCTCGCTGGCCATCATGGTCGGTGCCGAGCAGGGGGACTTCGAGCGTCTGGCGCCGCTTTTCACGGCAATGGGAGGCACGGTCCGCCGGCTGGGCGGCCTAGGGGCCGGTTCCCTGGCCAAGGCCTGCAACCAGCTGGTGGTAGGTACGACGACGGCGGCGCTGGCCGAAGCGGCTGAGCTGGCCGAACGCTGCGGTATCGAAGCCGGGGCGCTGTTCGACGTGCTGGCGGGAGGGCTGGCGGGCAGCAAGGTGCTGGACGTCGTCGGCCCCCGGATCGCGGCGCAGGACTACACACCCACCGGCCCGGCCAAATTCATGCACAAGGACCTGCTGTTCGTGCGAGAGGCCGCCCGGCAGACCGGGGCGGCTGTTCCGCTCACAGACGCAGCGCTGCAGATCTATGCGACGCTGAATGATCAGGGTCTCGGCGAACTGGACCTCGCCGCGGTCCGGCGGACCATGGCCATCCTGGGCGAGGCGGGCGGCGGCAGTAGCCAGAGACAGCAAGCACAGGCGGCAACAGGATTGGAGAGCATAGAATGAGCGCGCTTTTTGGGCTGGAGGACCGGGTAGCCCTGGTAACGGGCTCCAGCCGGGGGATCGGCAAGGCACTGGCGCGCGGACTGGCCGAATCGGGTGCCACCGTGGTGCTCAACGGGCTTAACGAGGACAGGCTCCGGGCAGCGCAGGCGGAACTGGCGGCGGACTTTCCGCGGGGACGGATCCAGGCACGGGCCTTTGACGTGACGGACGCCGACTCGGCTGCCGAGGGCGTGGCCTGGATCGAGGACAACAGCGGACCCTTGGACATCCTGGTCAAT
>DATIMT010000189.1:0-11863 GCA_035475035.1 Arthrobacter sp. | reverse complement strand
CCCGCCCGGCTTCATGCGGCAGGCACCGCCGCGCCAATGTTCTACCCGGTGTAGAACGTACGGCGGTTTCAGGGTAGATTTAGTCATGTAGTTGAACAATCGCGTGAGGTCACCGGGCTCGTCAAGGAGTACGGTGCGGGGAAATAAAGGAAAAGTGAAATGGCTAGTCTTGGTGAACTGGAACGGGCAGTCATGGACCTGCTCTGGGCGGGCCAGGAAGCGGCTACGGCCAATACCCTGAGGGACCAGCTGGCGCGCACGTCCGCGGCCCAGGGTGGCGGGCCTGGCCACGAAGGCAAGGAACTGGCCGTCACTACCGTGCTGACCGTACTTTCCCGCCTGGAAAAGAAGGGGCTGGTGGAGCGCGAACGCGGAACCCGCCCGCACCGGTACCAGGCAGTGTCCAGCCGCGCAGACCACACCGCCGAGCTCATGCACGAGGTCCTCGGTTCAGCCCCGGACCGGGAAGCCGTGCTGGCCCGCTTCATCGGGTCGGTGTCCGAGGGTGAAGCAGAGACGCTGCGCAAACTGCTGGGCCACCTCTAGCACACCATGTTCTGGGCCTCGTACCTGCTGGCGGTCCTTGCGATAATCCTTGCCTGGCCGGTGCCGATCCTCCTGTCACGGGCACAATGGCCGGCCAGGTCGCCGTTCACGGCGATGCTGCTGTGGCAGGCGATCGCACTCGCGGGTGGCCTGTCCATGATCGGCGCCATGCTGACCTACGGCCTGGAACCGGTGGGTGACAACCTCATTGCAGGGCTTCGGGCCCTTGCGGGCATGGTCCTTTTCAATGCCCCCACCACGGCCTTGGGCTTCTGGCACATCTTTGCGCTGTCCGCCGCTGCCCTGCTCACGGCCCACCTGGTCTTCACGCTGCTGCTGACGTATTACAAGATCCAGCGGCAGCGGCGCCGGCACCGCGAACTCCTCGCCCTGTTGGCCTCCCCATCGGGCCAGGACGCGGGAACCCTGGTCATCAGCCACGACTCCCCTGTGGCGTACTGCCTTCCGGGCGGTGCCCGCTCCGTGACCGTCCTGTCGGATGGCCTCATGGCCGCGCTGGAACCGGCCGAACTGCGCGCCGTCCTCATTCACGAGAACGCGCACCTGAGCCAGCGGCACCACCTTCTGCTCTGGGCTTTTGCCGCCTGGCGACAGGCCCTGCCGTGGCTGCCCACCACCCGGCTGGCCCAGGAGTCGGTCAACTCGCTGATAGAGATGCTGGCTGACGACGTCGCGCTGCGGACCGAGAGCAAGGCGACCCTCATCAAGGCAATCGCGATCGTAGCCAGCGGATCGACGGGAAACACCGGCGCCACTGACATCCGGCCGTCATCGCCCACGCTGGCCCTGTCCGGGCTGGAAGCGGCGTCGGGCGGGCCGGGCTCGGACGCGGTCCGGACCGCAGCGTCCCGGGTCAGCCGGCTCCTGACGCCGCAGCCCCAGCTTCCCGCCGCCGTCCGCAGCGCGGTCCTGGCCGGCTCCGTCCTGCTGCTGGCGTTGCCCACGGCGCTGCTGGTGGTTCCCGGGCTGCTCGGCTGACGCCGGCAAGCCCAGCCATCGTCCCCGTGAGGCGCCATGCGTTCCCGTCAGGCGTCGATGCGTTCCCGGTCCAGGCTCGATGCGCCGGCGATGATGAAGTCCTTGCGCGGGGATACATCCGACCCCATGAGCAGGTCGAAGATCTCCTCCGCCTGCTGCGCGTTCTCGATCCCCACCTTCCGCAGGGTGCGGTGCCGCGGGTCCATGGTGGTTTCGGCCAGCTGCTCGGCGTCCATCTCCCCCAGGCCCTTGTACCGCTGGATCGGTTCCTTGTACCGCTTGCCCTCCTTGGCCAGCCGGGCCAGGAGCACGTGGAGTTCGGCTTCGGAGTAGGTATAGATCATCTCGTTGGCCTTCTGGCCGGCATTGATGACCTCCACCCGGTGCAGCGGGGGAACCGCGGCGAATACCCTGCCCTCCAGGATCATGGGCCGCATGTAGCGGAAGAAAAGGGTCAGCAGCAGGGTCCGGATGTGGGCGCCGTCCACATCGGCGTCGGTCATGAGGATCACCTTGCCGTACCGGGCGGCGCTGATGTCGAAGCTGCGGCCCGAGCCTGCGCCCACCACCTGGATGAGGGCCGCGCACTCCGCGTTGGAGAGCATGTCCCCCACCGACGCCTTCTGGACGTTGAGGATCTTGCCGCGGATGGGCAGCAAGGCCTGGAAGTCCGAGGAGCGGGCCAGCTTGGCCGTTCCCAGCGCGGAGTCGCCCTCCACGATGAACAGTTCGGAACGTTCGACGTCGTCCGTCCGGCAGTCAGCAAGCTTGGTGGGCATCGAGGAGGTCTCCAGCGCGTTCTTCCGCCGTTGGGTTTCCTTGTGCACGCGGGCCGAGATGCGGGACTTCATCTCGTTGACGATCTTTTCCAGCAACAGCGCGGACTGGGCCTTGTCGTTCCGGTTGCTGGAGGACAGCTTGGCGGAGATCTCGCGCTCCACCACACGGGCCACGATGGCGCGTACAGCGCTGGTGCCGAGGATCTCCTTGGTCTGGCCCTCGAACTGCGGTTCCGCGAGCCGCACGGTCAGCACCGCCGTCAGGCCGGCGAAGATGTCGTCCTTTTCGATCTTGTCGTTCCCGGCCTTGAGCTTGCGGGCGTTGGCCTCCACGGCCTTCCGGAAGGTCTTGACCAGTGCCTGTTCGAACCCTGACTGGTGGGTGCCACCCTTTGGCGTGGCGATGATGTTCACAAAGGTGCGCACGGTGCTGTCGTAGCCGATCCCCCAGCGCAGCGCCACGTCCACCTCGCAGTCACGCTCAACCTCGGCCAGCTGGCTGTGCCCCCGTTCGTCAAGGACGGGGACCGTCTCCTTGAACTTCCCGGACCCATGCAGCCGCCATACATCGGTGACGGCGGGATCGGCGGCCAGGAACTCGGCAAACTCGGAGATGCCGCCGTCGTGGTGGAAAACCTCCTCATGCGGGCCCGCTTCCCCCGGGGTCCCGGGGAGCTTGCGCTCGTCCCGGACCGTGAGCTTGAGGCCGGGCACAAGGAAGGAGGTCTGGCGTGCACGGGCAGCCAGGTCCTCGTAGGAGAACTTTGCGTCGGGGGTGAAGATCTGCCGGTCCGCCCAGTAGCGGATCCGTGTCCCGGTGACCCCGCGCTTGGCTTTGCCAACGATGTCCAGCACCGAGTCATCAACGAACGGCGTGAACGGCGCGGCCGGGTCCAGCCGGGCGCCGCTGTCCTTGAAGCGTCCGGGTTCGCCGCGCCGGAAGGACATCTTGTACGTCTTGCCGCCGCGGTCCACCTCGACGTCCAGCCGGGAAGAGAGCGCGTTGACCACTGATGCACCGACGCCGTGCAGGCCGCCGGAGGCGGTATAGGATCCGCCGCCGAATTTGCCGCCCGCGTGCAGCTTGGTGAACACCACTTCGACGCCGGTGAGTCCCGTCTTGGGCTCCTTGTCGATGGGAATGCCGCGGCCGTCATCGTGGATCTCCACCGAGTTGTCCGCATGGAGGATGATGCGGATGTCGTGGCCGAACCCGGCCAGGGCCTCATCCACGGAGTTGTCGATGATTTCCCAGAGGCAGTGCATGAGGCCGCGTGAGTCGGTTGAGCCGATGTACATGCCCGGGCGCTTGCGGACGGCTTCGAGGCCTTCCAGTACGGAGAGGTGCCGGGCGGTGTACTCAGAGCTTGGTGCCACTGGTGATGAACTCCTTCAGGGACGTGGACGCGGCGCTGGGACCGCACCTTCTAGGGTAGTCGGCGGCAGCGGCGACAGGCGCCTGCCACACCCGCCGGAACTTGTGCCGCACGCCACCAGCCCGCGTGATGTGCGGAACTGTGCAATTCTTGACCGAACCTTGTGGATACGCGCACAGCGAACTTGCCCCATCCTTGCGATGGTTTCGATACGAATGCTGGTTATATAGATGTACTGATCTACTAAGGAGGCCGACATGACAACAGCAGTGGCAGACCGCACACTAAACGCACTGGACCGGTGCGACCGTTGCGGAGCTCAGGCATATGTCCGGGTTGTACTCGAGTCCTCCGGCGGTGAGCTGTTGTTCTGCGGCCACCACGCCCGTGCAGTCGAGGCGACGCTCAAGCCGTTGAGCTCCGACTGGCACGACGAGACGGGAAAGCTTCACGAGAAAGCTGCCGTGGAAATCGACTAGATGAGGCATCGGTAACAACGAACCCTGCGGGACCCTTCCATCATGGAAGGGTCCCGCAGGCGTTTAACGGCTCGGCATCAGGGCATGGAGCGCGCATTTCCCCGCAGGCCCGCCCCGCTACGACCAGGGGCCGTTCCGTACCCACGTTGGAGTGGGTACGGAGCGGCCCCTGATTGGTCGTTCGGAGGACTTAGTCCAGGTAGTCCCGCAGCACCTGTGACCGGGAGGGGTGGCGAAGCTTGGACATGGTCTTCGATTCGATCTGGCGGATCCGCTCGCGGGTGACGCCGTAGACCTTTCCGATTTCGTCTAACGTCTTCGGCTGTCCGTCCGTCAGGCCGAACCGCATGGCAACGACGCCGGCCTCGCGCTCGGACAGGGTGTCCAGAACGGAGTGCAGCTGCTCCTGCAGGAGGGTGAAGCTCACGGCGTCAGCCGGAACAACGGCCTCCGAGTCCTCGATCAGGTCGCCGAACTCGGAATCGCCGTCCTCGCCCAAGGGCGTGTGGAGCGAAATCGGTTCGCGGCCGTACTTCTGGACCTCAACCACCTTTTCCGGGGTCATGTCCAGTTCCAGTGCCAGTTCTTCGGGCGTGGGTTCGCGGCCCAGGTCCTGCAGCATCTGGCGCTGCACACGTGCCAGCTTGTTGATGACCTCAACCATGTGCACCGGAATACGGATGGTGCGGGCCTGGTCTGCCATGGCGCGGGTGATGGCCTGGCGGATCCACCAGGTGGCGTAGGTGGAGAACTTGAAGCCCTTGGTGTAGTCGAACTTCTCCACGGCGCGGATCAGGCCCAGGTTGCCTTCCTGGATCAGGTCCAGGAACAGCATGCCGCGGCCGGTGTAGCGCTTGGCGAGCGAGACCACCAGGCGGAGGTTGGCTTCCAGCAGGTGGTTCTTGGCGCGCTTGCCGTCGTGGATGATGAATTCGAGTTCGCGCTTGTACTTCGGATCCATGGAGCCGTCGTCGGCAGCGATCTTTTCCTCGGCGAACAGCCCGGCTTCGATCCGCAGCGCAAGGTCGACTTCCTGCTCGGCGTTGAGCAGTGCCACCTTTCCGATCTGCTTCAGGTAGTCCTTGACGGGGTCGGCCGTGGCGCCGGCAGACATGACCTGTTGCACCGGTGCGTCGTCGTCGTCGGCGTCAGAGTAGACGAAGCCCTTGCCGCTGCCGGTGGCACCCTTGACGGGATCGGCGTCGGCGTCTTCTGCCGCCTCCGGACCTTCAAGGACGATGTCGTCGAGGTCTTCCTCTACTTCTTCGACCTCATCCGGGTCAGCGTCACCGGCGGCAGACTTGCCCGCAGCCTCTGCTGCGGCTTTGGCGCCGGGCTTGGGCCCACGCTTCTTGGGCTCGCGCTTGCCGTCGGCTGCCTCGCCGGCGGAAGCCTTGTTGGCTGCCCGCGTAGCTGCCCGCTTGGCATTGGTCGCGGCCTGCTTCTCCTCAGGGGACAAGACATCCTGGGCGGCGGAATCCTTCTTCGTGGAAGACGGGGTCACAGAAAACCTTTCTAGCGGTGGTCTGTGGAATCGCCATACGGGCAACACCACTATGACCCTGTCAAGTCCGTGGTGAAAACCAAGCGCTACCACGGCCGGCAGAGTCACTTAAGACAACTCCCGGAGTGGCCGTATTGTTCCCTTGCGGGGACGGTTACAAGCACTCGATACACGGACCCAACCGGGTCTCGGCATCTATTGTCTCATGATTTGCCCGGATCCGGCCTCCCCGGCCGCCATCTCTTCCGACTGCCCTTGGCCGGTCCGTCCTGGGCCGTCAGGGCCTCAGGCCGCCTGGCCTGTGCTCACAGCGTCTCCGGTTCCCCTGCAGGATCCTCACGGAACTGTTGCCAGGCCGCTTCCTTCCGCGCTGCCCACCCACAAAGTGTTCCCCTGCCCACGAGATCCAGCAGGAGTTCCGCCAGCCGGTATTCCGGATCGAGTTCAAGGGCCTGGCCCAGGTAGGCAGCCGCGTAGGAGCCGCGGCCGCGGCACCAAGCCACCCAGCCCCGGAGGGTCAGCGCTGCAGCTGCCGGGGACCCGCCCAGCACAGCCAGTTGCCCGAGTACCCGGTCCAGCGCGTCCAGCGTGCCCCAGTCCGGCACATCCGGCGCCACGCCCATGAGTACCTCGCCGTACCCGGCAGGAGCGTGGCCGGCAGGAGCGTGGCCGGCAGGAGCCGAGCCGGCGGGAACGGAACTGAAAGCGGTACGGCCGGTCCGGCGCAGCAGCGGGGGGCTTACTTTTGCCTGCACCGCTTCCACCCCCGATTCCTTGATCCGCCGCTGCCGGCCGTCGAATTTTGCCGGCGGCAGGATCGGCAGTTCCACCACGGTAGCGTCGCTGCCGTCCTCGCTCCCGTCCGACAGGACGCCAAACTTTTCGGCGCCGGCCTCCGCGGCGTTCCTGCCGGCCGCGGCCATGACCATCACGGCGTCACGCCACGTGGGAACGAGCAGGGTAGCGCGCAGGAACGCGTCGCGCTCAACGTCCGGCATCCACGGCCCGGCCTGGGACCGGTCCAGCAGCATTTCCCAAAAATCGAGCACGGCCTTGAACTGTGGCCTGCTGCGCGACCGCGAACCAAGCTCGTCCTCCCACCCGGCCTGCGCTTCGAGGACGGCGGCCAGGTGCATGGCGGGGACCGGAGCGTCCAGCGTGGTGCCGGCCGTGGGAACCGGGCCGACGCTGCTGCCCCGGTAGACCATTTCGGTGTTCAGCATGCTGTCCCTGATCTCCTGCACGGGGCGTCCCGGAAGCGGGCAACACGAAGCATCCCGGCAAAAGATGTCCCGCCAGTATTCATCGCCAACGATCCAGGCATCGCGGACGGGCATCCCGGCCTGGTCCAGGGCGCGCTGCACCATGGAGATCAGAAGGTCGTAGGTGGTCGGCGGGAGCATCCGGGCGTCGGTGGTGAAGACAGCCAGCAAAGCGCCGTCAGCCTGCTGGTCCGACTCGAGGTAGCGGCGGACGGCACGGGCAAACCCGGCGGGGTCGGCCTGCTTTTCCGGTCCCGGAAGGTCAAGCCGCAGCGTTGCCCCGAGCCTGGTGCCATGCAGCGTCATCGCCACCATGCTGGCGGCCGGCCAGTACCCCAGGGAATGTGGAATGAAGCCAAGAATGTCTTCCGGCCCGCGGACTGTTAATCGTTCTGAAGCTGTCATGGCTCCAGCATTTGCCGTCTGAAGTGCCGCCGGCAGTGCCCGGTTCAGCTATGTGGGTAACCGGCGCAGTGGAGGAACAGTGAAGGGAGAAACAGTGGGGAAACAGAGCAAACCGGGCCAGGCTCACTCATCGGTGGGCGCCGACTGGCGGCGGCGGGCCAGGCTTTCCCGGCGCTGCCGGGCGAGGGCACTGCGAAGTGGCGGCACTACAATCCCCTGCGCGGCCATTTGCCGGCGTACCTTCCGCCGGGAGGCCAGGATGGCTGCGGCTCCGATGGCCAGGAGCAGGAACTGGACGCTTAGGGCCAACCGGAAGGGAGCCAGGCCGTACAGCACGCCCTGCGAGAACCCCGTGGCGTAGAGGACGTCGAGCACCAGGCCAATCAGGAAAATGGACACCAGTGCGGCGATGAAGCCACCAACGTTGACGATGCCGGTGGCAGTACCGATCCTGTGCGCGGGGTTGAAGGTCCGCGCGAAGTCGAAGCCGATCATCGAACCAGGGCCGCCGATTGCGAGCACCACCACCAGCCCGGCCAGCAGCCACAGCGGAGCGCGTCCGGGCAGCAGCAACACCGCGGCCCACGCTGCGGCAGTGGCGCCGGCGATCAGCAGCACCATGGTGGAACGGCGCAGCGGGTGGCGCGAAACGAAGCGCCCGATAAACGGGCCCACCGCCATGGCGGCCGCGACATACAGGGCCATGAGCGCGGCAACGGTGCCGGCATCCAGGCCCTGCCCGGAAATCAGGAACGGGTAGCCCCACGTCATCGCGAACACGGTACCGCTGAACTGGATAGTGAAATGGCTCCACATCCCCAGCCGCGTGCCGGGCTGGCGCCAGGCCCGGGCCAGCGAGGCCCCGGTGGCCCTGAGTCCCTGCCGGGCGTGCGGCCGCCCGGTCCCCGGTGGAACGTCCTGCAGGAGCAGGATGACCAGCACGACGGCGAGCGCGGACATCCCTGCCAGCATCAGGAAAGCGGGCGTCCAGCCGGACAGGTGCAGGACCAGCGCGAAGGGCAGGACACTGAACAGCTGCCCCAGCTGGCCGGACATGCCGGTCAGCTGGGTGACCAGGGGAACGCGGGCGGGAGCGAACCACAGCGGGATGAGCCGGATCACCGAGATGAAGGTCATGGCGTCGCCGGCTCCCACCAGGACACGGCCCAGGACTCCCCCGGGAATGCTTTCAGCGAAGGCCATCTGCAACTGTCCGAGTCCCATCAGGACTGCGCCGCCGGCGATCATGGCGCGGGAGCCGAACCTGTCCACCAGCAGGCCAACCGGGATCTGGAGCCCGGCGTAGACCAGCAACTGCAGGACGGTGAAGAAGGAGATGGCGGACGCCGTGGCGTGGAACCTCTCGGTGGCCTCAAGCCCCACCACGCCAAACGAGGTCCGCTGCGCCACGGCCACCAGGTACCCGAAAATTCCAATGGTCCAAATAAGCCAGGCGCGGGGAGAAGTCACTACTTCATTATGCCCGGCGCACGCCCGCAGCCCGGAAGCTGTGACGCGGAGCTACCCCCCGGCGATACGGCCAGGCGGCCAACAGTCCCCGGGGAGCTACTGCCCCGGATTCTCCCTGGCCAGGTACGCCTCCACGGCGGCACCCAGGTCGTCAGCGTCCGGAAGTTCGTCATTCTCATTCGCCAGGAGCGACCGGCGCACTATGCCATCGGCCTTCTCGTCGTAGCGCGTTTCAAGGCGGGAGACCACCTGCTGGACTTCCTCGGATGCCTCGATCTGCTCGGCGATCTGGCGGCCCACTTCGCGGCCGGATTCACGGAGCCGGTCGGTGGGCAGCATCAGGGACGTTGCTGCACCCAGGTATTCCAGGCCGGCGACGGCGGCGGTGGGGTACTCCGCTTCAGCCAGGTAGTGCGGCACATGGATGACGTAGCCGGCAACATTGCGCCCCGCCTCCACGAGTCGCAGCTCCAGGATGTGGCCAACAGCGGCGGGAACTTCAACGGTGGGCTTCCATACGGAAATGCCCTCGATCAGCTCGGGCCGGTTTCCGTGGACAGTCACGCCCACGGGACGGGTATGGGGCACGGGCATCGGGATGGAGTGGATCCAGGTGACCAGGTTGACGTCCAGCTTTTCCACGATGTTCACCACGGCGCGGGCGAACCGTTCCCACTGCAGGTCGGGTTCGAAGCCGGCCAAAAGGAGGAACGGCTTCCCCAGCCCGTCCACCAGCCGGTAGAGGGCCAGCCGCGGCTCCTGGTAGTCCTGGATGTGGTCTTCGACGAAACTCAGGTGCGGACGGCGGGACCGGTAGTCGATCAGCTGGTCCGCATCGAAAACAGCTACAGGCTGGGCATCGAGGGTGTCCAGCAGCTCGGAGTTAATCTGCTTCACCACGTGGCCGGCGTCGGCAAAGCCGGTGAAACCCATGACCAGGTTCAGCCCCTGCAGCCCGGGGCTGTGGAACAGCTCGATGTTGCTCGCATAGAGCGCGTCGGGGTCCAGCAGGGAGCCGGAAATCCGTTCAAGCACGGCGTGTTCCTTTCAGGGGTACGGGTGGACATCTTGCATAACGCTGCGGGGGTAGTCCGCATTCCGCGGCGCGGTGTGGCGCACCTCTCAGGAAATTCTCCCGGTGTGCCGGGGAAGGGCTACGATCGGAACTGGCCTGCCAGGCGGGCTTGCACGCACCCGGGCACCGTCCAGAACGGCCGGATCCGGGCCACCATGGCAGAGCGCCCAACATGCATCCCTGCCCGAACGTTTTCGAGAATTGAGGACTCATCCCTGTGGTCAAGAATACTGAAGTCAACCTTAGTACCGTCTCGCGGGACCTTAAGAAGAACCCCAGCGATGCAGTGGTCATCGGGGTGGGCCAGGGAAGCGACGGGCCCGTCCTGCTGGACAACCCGCTGACGGCCAAGTCCGCGGAGGCCCTCGCCGACTCCCTCAAGGCGCTCGGAGTGACCGGTGCCGCAGACCAGCTGGTCCGCCTCCCGGGCCTTCCGGAAACCGGCGCCGGCATTCTGGTCCTCGCCGGAGTGGGCAAGGTTGCTGCAACCAGCCCGCTCGCCGGCGAGTCGCTCCGCAGGGCAGCGGGATCCGCCGTCCGGCAGCTTGCCGGCCTGGCCACGGTAACCCTGGCATTCCCGACGGCGACCGTGCAGGATGTTGCGGCCGTCGCCGAGGGTGCCGCGCTGGGCGCCTATGCCTTCACCGAGTTCCGGTCATCCACTGACGGCCTCAAGGATCCTGTCCGTAACGCGGTCATCTTCACGGAACTCGCAGGCAGCACGGACCTCGATGCCGCGCTGAAGCGTGCCGCACTGGTGGCCAAGGCTGTCAACGCCACCCGGTCCCTGGTCAACACCCCGCCCAGCCACCTCTTCCCGGAATCGTTCGCCGAGGCAGCCAAGGACCTGGCCAAGGGCCTGCCGGTAAAAGTCACCGTCTGGGACGAGAAGCGCCTTGAGAAGGAAGGCTTTGGCGGCATCATGGGCGTGGGCAAGGGCTCCACCCGCCAGCCGCGGCTTGTCAAGGTCGAGTACTCCCCCGCCAAGGCCACCGCCAAGGTTGCCCTCGTCGGCAAGGGCATCACGTTCGACACCGGGGGAATCTCCCTCAAGCCGGCCCTGAACATGGGTGACATGAAGAGCGACATGGCGGGCGCCGCCGTCGTGCTTAACACCGTCCTCGCCCTCGCAGGCCTGGGCCTGCCCGTGAAGGCGACCGCCTGGCTCTGCATCGCGGAGAACATGCCCGGCGGCGGCGCTTCCCGCCCGGCAGATGTCCTGACCATGTTCGGCGGCAAGACTGTTGAAGTCCTTAACACCGACGCCGAAGGCCGCCTGGTGATGGCGGACGGCATCGTCGCAGCAAGCCGCGAGTACCCGGACGCGATCATCGACGTTGCCACGCTCACCGGCGCGCAGCTCATCGCCTTGGGCAACCGCACTGCCGGCGTCATGGGATCGGACAGCGTCACGGATGCACTTAAGACAGCGGCAGACCGTGCCGGCGAACTGGTCTGGCCCATGCCCCTGCCGGAGGAGCTGCGACCCAGCCTCGATTCGCAGGTGGCGGACCTGGCCAATATCGGCGAACGCCACGGCGGCATGATGACCGCCGCCGTGTTCCTGCGCGAGTTCGTGGGTAAGGACAAGTCGGGCGAACAGATCCCCTGGGCGCACATTGACATCGCGGGGCCGTCCTTTAACAACGGCAGCCCCTACGGCTACACCCACAAGCAGGGCACCGGATGCACCGTCCGTACCCTGGTTGCGTACGTGGAGGACCTGCTGGCCTCCGCCTGAGAATTTGCTTGGACAGCGGGCTCCGGCGACAACCTGAACACAGGCTGCAGCCCCGGCGTCACGCGGCTTGGCGTACAGGTGATCCCTGTGCCACAGAGCCGCGTGACACTGGACACAAGCGCTCCACAAACGCAGCGACAAGGTGGAGCATGGATGGGTGGTTCGCTAAGGTGAACCACGGTAGTCACAAATGCAAGAGAGTTGCCCTGCTGACATAATCACGGCAG
>DATIMT010000188.1:0-1717 GCA_035475035.1 Arthrobacter sp. | reverse complement strand
GGGCAGGCGCACCGCGTCCGAGCCCGTAGCCACCACCAGTTCGTCGTATTCGTAGGCGTTCCCGGCCGCGGTTTCCACCGTCTTTGCACCTGCGTCGATTTTCACCACGCGTTCACCGGTCTTCAGGACCAGGGAGCCGTGGTCCCACATGGAGGCCGTTCCCAGGGTGAGGTCCACGCCCGCATCTGTGAGCGCCCTGGAGAGCGCCACACGGTCGTAGGGGAGGTGGGCTTCTTCGGTGAGGACCGTGACATGCCAGCCATCGAGGCCGCGGGCATGCATGGCGTCCGCAAAACGGTGGGCCGCGGGGCCGCCGCCGGCGACGACGATGCGGCGCGGTGTCTCTGTGCTTGAAGTCTGTTCGGTCACTGTGGGCCTTTCGCATGGGCCGCAGACGGTGCTCTGCAGCTTGTGCCTCCAGCCTAGGAAGGGGCAGATTCGCCTCAGTTTCCCAATTGTTTCGTCAACTTAACTTCTGCATCACGAACGCATTTCCGCCCGGGTTAGGTCTCTTTTACGCCCCGGACACATTCGCCGCACCCCGTTGAAACACCCCGCCCCTAGCGTGGGACACGGCCGCAAAAGCAGCCGCTGCAAGGACAACAGGCACAGGGAAAGGAGCCGGATATGACGGCAACACTGGAACTTGGGGCGCTCGCCGCCGAATCAGACATCGCTGGATTCCATACCGGTTGGCATCGTGTCTGCGCGGTGGAGGACCTCGAACCAGCCTGGGGCGAGGCCGCCCTGGTGGCAGGCCGCCAGGTGGCGCTTTTCCGCACCGGCCCGGCCGAAGTCTTCGCCGTGGCACATGAGGATCCCTCCACCGGTGCCCACGTCATGGCCCGCGGCATCCTCGGCTCCAAGGGGACGCGTCCCACCATTGCCTCCCCGCTGCACAAGGAGGTCTACGACCTCGAGACCGGCGAATGCTTCACCACCCCGGGCCTGCGGCTGGCTGCGTTCAGTACCCGGGTCACGGACGGCTTCGTCGAGGTGCAGCTCTAGCACTTTCCGCACCTTCAAGGGGCACTGGACCGTCAACGGCCCAGGCGCCCCTTTCGGGTTTTAACCCTGTGGTGTTAAAGGCCCAGCGCTTCGCTGACGTCGTGAAGGACCTCATCAAGGGAGGCGCGCGCAGCCTGGCGCGCTGCCGGCAGCTCCGCGGCGGAGCCCACCTGGTGGATGACCTCCAGGTAGCACTTGAGCTTGGGTTCGGTGCCGCTGGGGCGGATGATCACGCGGGTCAGGTTGCGGGTGATGTAAAGGAGCCCCTCGGTGGGCGGCAACTGTGCGCTGCCCTCGGCCAGGTCCGTAAAGATTTCCACCGCTGACTGGCCGAAGGATTCCGGCGGCGAAACCCGCAGGCGGTTCATCATGGCGTCCAGGAGCCCCAGGTCGGCAACCCTGATGCTCAGCTGGTCGCTGGCGTGCAGGCCGTGCTGGAGATACAGCTCATCCAGGGTGTCGAAGACGGTCTTGCCTGCGGCTTTGGCGGCGGCTGCGAGCTCTGCGATCAGGACTGCGGCGGAAATGCCGTCCTTGTCCTTGACCAGGTCCGGTGCAACGCAGTATCCCAGCGCCTCCTCGTAGCCGTAGACCAGCCCGGGCACCCGCGAAATCCACTTGAACCCGGTCAGCGTTTCCTCATGGGCGAAGCCGGCCGCGGCGGCGATGCGGGCCAGCAGCCGTGAGGAAACAATCGAATTGGCAAAGA
>DATIMT010000187.1:0-5851 GCA_035475035.1 Arthrobacter sp. | reverse complement strand
CAAGCCCTTGGGGACGGGCCCTGTATTGCGTCGCTTGAGGTCATGAGCCCCATGGTCCTGGCCGACGTGACTACCGATAAACGCTGGCCCGAGTACCAGAAGGTGCTGGCCGAAAACGGCTGCCGCAGCGCTCTGGGCGTTCCCCTTGCCCTGGACGAACATCAGTCCGCCGCGTTGAACTTCTTCGCGGCGGAGCCGGACATCTTTGCTCCCGATGTCATCCAAAGGGCTGAAGGGTTTGCGGACCTTGCCGGCCGCGCGCTGCGGCTTTCGCTGCGGATTGGCGATGCGCAGAACCTGGCGGATGACCTGACGGCTGCCATGGCGAACCGCACCACGATCGACCTGGCGTGCGGGGTGATCATGGCCCAGAACCGGTGCAGCCAGGATGAGGCCATGGCGCTGCTCACCAAGGCATCCAGCCACCGGAACCAGAAGCTGCGGGATTTGGCGGCGGGAATCCTTGGCCGGGTCAGTGACGGGGCAGTGACCACGCACTTCGACCCGTAGCTCCATCTTTGACAGCTTCTCCCGGCCCGCCGGCACGCGGACCGGGTTTCGCCTCCACGCCGCCCTGCAATAATCTGAACCAACGGTTGTGCACGGGGGTGTCAGCGCCCGGTGCAACAGCAGCACTGTAAGTTCCGGGACCATCACAGACGAGGCGGACACCCATGACGGCTTCAGACCAGCAGCACGCAGCACGGCCAACGAGGCCCGCCGACCCTCCCGCCGCCGCGCCTGAGCCGGTGGATCCGCACCTGCTGCAGCAGCTGGCCGACGCGCATGGTGTGGGGACCTCCTTCCAGGGCTGGGACGGGCTGCCGCACTCCGTGGCCGAAGCAACACTG
Organism: Arthrobacter sp.; assembly: GCA_035475035.1. Taxonomy (GTDB): domain Bacteria; phylum Actinomycetota; class Actinomycetes; order Actinomycetales; family Micrococcaceae; genus Arthrobacter. The sequence continues at coordinate 5,000 of DATIMT010000187.1, read as the reverse complement.
ATAAAGGTGCTGGCTGCCCTGGGCGTTGAAGCACATACCAACCGGCACATCGAGGCTGCCCTTGCGGAGGCGGAACTGGCACCCTGGCGGCGGATGCTGCCGCCCGCCGTCGTCATCAAGCAGGGCGAACCCGCCCAGGTGCCGGTCCATGTCAGGGACGGTGCCACCGCGCGCCTGACCGTCACCCTGGAAGGGGGTACCGGTTCGCGGGAGGCGGTTCAGCAGGATGTCTGGGTGCAGCCCCGGGAAGTCGGCGGCGTCTCCATGGGACGTGCCACCTTCTCCCTTCCCGAAGACCTGCCGCTGGGCTGGCACACCCTTGAGGCCGAATCGGAAGGGGTTACCGCCACCGCCACCCTGGTAGTAACGCCGGCACGGCTGGCAACGGCAAAGCCGCTGGAGGAACGCCGCGGCTGGGGACTGGCCACCCAGCTGTATTCAGTCCGTTCAAAGCGGTCGTGGGGCATCGGTGACTTTGCCGACCTGGCAGACCTGGCGGCGATCAGTGGCGCGCGCGGGGCAGACTACGTCCTGGTAAACCCGCTGCACGCGGCGGAGCCCGTCCCGCCCGTGCAGCCGTCACCCTACTCACCGTCCACCCGCCGGTTCTTCAACCCGCTCTACATCCGGATTGAGGCCATCCCCGAGCTGGCGTACCTCCGGCCGCGCAAACGTGCGGCCCTGGAAAAGCTCCACGACGAAGTGGCAGGGCTGAACCGGGAGGGCGCCCGCCTGGACCGCGATGCCGTGTACGCGGCGAAGCTGCAGGCCCTGGAAATGCTTTACCACACGCGCCGGTCACCGGCCCGGCAGGCTGCTTTCGATGAGTACTGCCGCATCGCCGGCAGCGGGCTGGAAGATTTTGCGCTGTGGTCCGCCATCCGCGAGGACCTGCCGCCTGGCGATCCCCTCTGGACGGATCCGGCCTGCGCCATCGGAACCCCGGAAGCGGAAGCGCTGCGGGAGAAGCTGGCGGACCGGATCGGGTTCCACCGCTGGCTGCAGTGGATCTGCGACGAACAGCTGGAAAACGCCCAGCGGGCCGCGCTGCGATCCGGCATGCGCCTCGGCGTGGTGCATGACCTCGCAGTTGGTGTGGACCACAGCAGCGCCGACGCCTGGACACTGCGCGGCGTGCTGACCCCGAACACCAGCGTGGGCGCGCCACCGGACATGTACAACCAGCAGGGCCAGGACTGGGGCCAACCGCCGTGGCACCCGGCGCGGCTTGCCGAGGCCGGCTACGAGCCCTTCCGCAACATGCTGGCCAACGTGCTCCGGCACGCCGGCGGCATCCGCGTGGACCACATTCTGGGCCTGTTCCGGTTGTGGTGGATCCCCATGGGCAATGCTCCGGGGGACGGCGCCTACGTCCGCTACGACCACGAGGCCCTGATCGGCATCCTCGCCCTCGAGGCGCACCGCGCCGGTGCCGTGGTGATCGGGGAGGACCTGGGCACCTTCGAGCCGTGGGTGCGCGACTACCTGGCCGCCCGCGGCATCCTGGGCACGTCCATCCTTTGGTTTGAGTACGACGGCGATTCCCCCCTTGCGCCGGAAAAGTACCGCACGCAGGCGCTCGCCAGCGTCAACACCCACGACCTGCCGCCCACCGCCGGTTTCCTTGCCGGGGACCACGTTGCGCTGCGGAGCCGGCTGGGCCTGCTGGAGCGGTCCGAGGAGGAAGAGCGGGCCGAGCACAACGCTTCCCTGGAGAAGATGTTCGCCCTGCTGCGTGAACGCGGGTACCTCTCCGAGGAGGTTGGCGGCGGTGGACAGTCGGGCGAGGAACACACCATCGAGGCGCTTCACCTGCTGCTGGCCCAGGCACCCTCTGTCCTGCTCGGCGTGGCCCTGGTGGACGCGGTGGGCGAGCGGCGGGTCCAGAACCAGCCCGGAACCACCGAGGCGCTGTATCCCAACTGGCAGGTGCCGCTGGGCGGCCCGGACGGCAAACCCGTATACCTTGATGACCTTCCCGCCAACAAGCGGTTCAACTCGCTGCTCGCGGCGGTAGAGGGGGCCCTGCACGACAAATAGGTTGGAGAATGCAATGAGCGACGATCCCCACCCACGCCCTGACCTCGCAAGCCCGGCCGGGGAACCGGGCGGCCTTGGTCCCACACTGGTGGTGGGCGGTACTGGCATGCTGGGCGGCCAGGTTGTCAGTGAACTGGTGTCCCGCGGGAAACAAGTGCGCGCCCTGGTGCGTCCCGGCTCCGATGCCACAAGGCTGGAGGCGGCCGGCGTCGACATTGCACGGGGCGACATGATGCAACCCGAATCGCTCGACCTGGCCATGGCCGGAGTCGATGCCGTCATCACCTCGGCGGCCGGCTACACCCGGCACCGCAAGGGCGACAGCCCGGAGATCGACACGCTGGGCAACTCCAACCTTGCCGAGGCAGCTGGCAGGGCGGGCGTGCGCCGTTTCGTGCTGACCAGCATCCTGACCTGCGACGAGACCCCGCAGGTGCCCCATTTCTGGCACAAGAAGTTGATGGAGGACCGGCTCCAACAGCTCGGGGTGCCTTATGTCGCGTTGCGGCCAGGTGCCTTCCTGGACCAGGTAACACGGTCCGGCGGCGACCCCGTGGCCAAGGGAAGGGTCATGTGGTTTGGTTCTCCGCGTGTCCCGCTGACGTTCGTGCTGACCGCTGACCTTGCCCGCTGCCTGGCTGATGCCGTCGAAGCTCCCGGCGTGGAGGGCCAGCACATCGATATCGGCTGGGACCGGCCGATTGGCATGCAGGACTTTGCCGATATCGCGGGGCGTATGACCGGCACCCGGATCAAGGTCCGCTCCGTCCCCATGCCGGTCCTGAAGGCTGCCGCTGCCGTGGTTGGCCGCCGCAACCCCATCGTCAAGGACATGGCGACCATGATGGCCTGGTTCCAAACCGGCCGTTACGTCGCAGATACCACCCGCCAGCGGGAAGTCTTTGGCCCGCCGCCCACGGCCGAGGACGCGGTTGGGCGGCTCATGGGGACGTTGGGACATCCCGTGCGCGGGTAGTCGCAGAAGGGGCCGGAAGGGGCCGCTTCCAACCGCTCCGTAGCTTTCGGACCGGGCTGACAGCGACCCCCTCGTGCCTAGCCCGCGGTGATCACATGCGTGAAGTGGTCGTACCGGAAGGTGACCGGTCCGCCGTCGTGCTTAAACACAATGTTGGCACCCGGGGAAGCCCCGCCCGCCCCGTAACTGACGTCCCAGCTGCGGTTCACGGCGGCCTTGAACTCGTAGTTTCCCGCCGGGAGATCCGGAACAGATAGCTTCCACACGAGGTCTGCCGGGTCCAGCACCAGCTGAGCCTGGTTACAGGACGGATCCCAGTCCGCGGCGCAGCCCAGCTCGCTGTCCATGCTTCCGGCTGCCGCCACGGCGGCCGGTTGCTGGGAAGCGTAAACGGCACTCAGCAGATGCGTGCTGTTGTCATAACGGAAGGTCACGGGGCCCCCGGGATGGTCCAGCACGATGTTCTGCCCGTTGAACTGACCGTCGGCGCCGTAGTTTTCGTCCCAGCCGCCGTTGAGGGCGGCCTTGTACTCGTACTTCCCGGCGGGCAGGTCCACGGTCAACCGCCAGATGCGGTCGGCCGGATCCAGCGCCATCCGCGCTTGGCTGCAGGTGGGATCCCACAGCGCGCTGCAGCCCATTGCCTGGTTCAGGGATCCGGCCACCGTGACTGAGTCGGGCTGCGGGGCCTGGCCTACCGTGACGGTGGTGGTCCCGCTGGTGACGTTGAAACCCGTGCCGGCCATCAAGGCGCGGTACCGCACCTGCGTGCCGTCCGCGAGCCCGGACACATCATCGGTTGCCGAGTAGACGGGTGACGACGAATCGGTGCCCACCGCTGTCCAGTTCCCGCCGTTGACGCTGCGCTCGAAGGACACCACATGGCTGGCCTTCTCCGGATCAGCTGTGGCGCTCAGCTCCACCTTGCCCTCCACGCTGCTGCCCTCGGCGGGCTTCTGCAGGGTCAGTACGGGTGCGGGAACGGCCGCTGAACGGCTCTGGCTGGTGGCGGCGTGCCCGCCGTTGTCCAGCACGGTGGCGCGGTACTCCACTGGGGTGCCGGCATCCAGCGCTGCCACGTCGTGGAACACCTGGTACGGCGCGGTGTCGTCCGTGCCGATCGGCTGCCATGCGCCGCCCGCCGTCTTCGCTTCAAAGGTGACCTCGTAGAACGAGGAACCTTCGACGTCGGCCGTCACGTTGATGCGTCCGTTGTCACCCGACGCGCCGGCTGGCTGCCGGAGGGCGACGGCGGGAGCCTCCTTGGAGTGCGGGATCCGGCCTGAGGATTCATAGACGACGGCGGAGAGCGGCGGGACGGTCACGGTCAGTTTGGCGTCCCCGGAGGTTTTCACCTCGTCGGCGCCATCGCCGTAAATGCGCGTGTAGCTGCGCTTGGCGATGTAGGTGGGGATCTCCGCTGTCTGGGGCTGGCCGCTGTTGTTCAGGGCCACCACGTATTCACGCTGGTCCTGGGCATCCGTGCGCGAGAACGCGTAGATGCCCGGCCCGTCGGCGGCGTAGCGGTGCTGGTGGGCGCCGTTCCGCAGCGCCGGGTGCTCCTTGGTAAGGTCGGCCAGCTCACGGATCTTGGCGTAGAGCGGGTGGCCCGGGTTGAAGTTGTCGGTGGCGTGCGTGGCGTCCGTGCCCAGCAGGTCGTCATCCAGGTAGTCCGGCACCTTGCTGGCGAAGAGGGTCTGGCGTGCGTCCTGGTCGCCGCCCGGGCCGGTGAAGCCCTGCTCGTCGCCGTAGTAGACCACGGGGTTGCCGCGGGAGAAGTACATCAGCTCGTGGGCCAGCTCGTCGCGGGCCACCTTCTCGGCGTCGCTTGCGGCGGGGTTGTCCTGGGCGATGAAGCTGCCGATGCGGCCCATGTCGTGGTTGCCCAGGAAGGTGGGCAGCTCGTAGACGTTGGAGTCGGCGTCGGTGTACCAGTCGTCACCGGCGAAGAAGGCCTGCAGTGCCTTGGCGTCCTGGCTCTTGG
>DATIMT010000186.1:0-24027 GCA_035475035.1 Arthrobacter sp. | reverse complement strand
TGTAGTCGATGACAGTGATGTCAGCGGCCTTCAAGGGGTTGGACTTTGGTTTGGGCTTACGGAGTTCAGCCTTAGCCATCGTGGAGCTCCTATTCTAGGGAGCCCGTGGATATTGATCCACGGGATGGTGGTGGTCCGACGACGGCAGTTGCCTTCGGTGCCTTTGGGTACCTTGGCGGTCCCGGCGTCGGGCCTTTATTGGGTGTTTAGAAGGGAGGTTCGGAATCGGGGCCGTTGCCCCAGCCGCCTGCGTTGGACACGCCGGGCGTAGCCCAGGGATCGTCCTGTGCAGCCTGCTGGTTGCCGCCGCCCCAGCCTCCGCCGGCGTTGCCGCCCTGGTTTCCACCAGAGTTGCCGCCGCCGAAGCCACCGCCACTGTTGCCGCCGCCGAAGCCGCCGCCACCCTGTCCGCCAGAGCGCTGGGTGCGGTTGACCTTGGCATTGGCGTAGCGCAGGCTGGGGCCGATCTCGTCGACCTCAAGCTCGATGACGGTGCGCTTTTCGCCTTCTTTTGTTTCGTAGGAACGGCTCTTCAGGCGGCCGGTAACGATGACGCGCATTCCCTTGGTCAGGGATTCGGCAACGTTCTCGGCTGCTTCACGCCAGACAGCGGCGCGGAGGAACAGGGTTTCCCCGTCCTTCCACTCGTTGGACTGGCGATCAAAGGTGCGGGGGGTGGAAGCGATGGTGAAGTTCGCTACTGCCGAACCGGACGGTGTGAACCGCAATTCCGGGTCATTGGTGAGATTACCGATGACCGTAATGGTGGTCTCGCCTGCCATCTACTGCCTCCTTGTTCGATCCTGGTGAAGAGTTCGTTCCTGCGGGGTAAAGAATGAAGTTCGGTGCCGGAATTACTCAGCAACAACCTTCTGCTCTTCGGGGCGGGTGATCTTGGTGCGCATGATGGTCTCGTTAAGAGACAGCTGGCGGTCAAGTTCCTTGGCGGTTTCCGGCTTGGCGGTGAAGTTCACCACGGCGTAGATACCTTCGGACTTCTTCTTGATGTCGTAAGCCAGCCGGCGACGGCCCCAGATGTCAACCTTTTCGATGGTTCCACCATCGTTGGTAATGACGTTCAGGAACTTCTGAAGCGACGGCTCAACGGTACGCTCTTCGACCTCGGGGTCGATGATTACCATCAATTCGTAAGGACGCATATGTGAACCCACCTCCTTTGGGCTAAGCGGTTACGGTATTTCCGCAACAGGAGGTTCATTTGCGATGCCGTGCGATGCCATGCCCCGGAATGGGGGCATGACGCAGCACAGACTTCAATATCCTAGTGCATTTGGACCCGATAGGCGATTCGCGCTTGACTCAAGGCTAGGCGGAGCCGACGGGTACGGAAGCTGGCTGCGGAGGCTATGTGGAAAACCTAACGTCCACTCGAAACCTCTATCATCTGACATATGCGTCGACACTTGGTCACCCTAGGGGTGACGGGTATGGTCCTGGCAGGCTGCTCCGCTCCTCCAACTCAGCCTGCAGCCACCGGGGCGTTGCCTGCCTCCACCTCAGCTGCAGCCACGCATTCGGCGGCCGCGGATCTGCACTGGGGCACGCCGATTGCCGGCGACGAGTTCAACTACACGGGCTCCCCTGACGCGACGAAGTGGTCCGTGTACGACAGCGTCGGACACGCGGGGAATGGCGTTCGCAGTCCCCGCCAGGTCACCGTGGATGGGTCCCAAATGGTCATAACTGGAACATCGGACGGTATTTCCGCCGGAATGAGCGCGAAGTTTGGCCCCCAGAAGTACGGCCGCTGGGAGGTCCGCGCAGCGGGTTTCGGCGACGACGAATACCACATGGTGTCCATTCTGTGGCCGGACAGTGGGAATTGGCCGTGTGACGGCGAAGTCGACTACATGGAGACTACTGGTGACTGGCATGTTGTCAATTTCTTCCACCACTATGGATGTTCGAACTTGAAGACGTCTGTGTCCGAGGCCTTGGACCTTACCCAGTTCCACAATTACGCGGTTGACTGGTCTCCGAATGGCATCGTCGGCTACATCGATGGAGTGAAGTGGTTTGAGGATAACGATCCCACGCACCAGCCTCCGGGTTCGATGCACCAGACGCTGCAACTTGACTGGTTCCCGGACGGTACGTCCGACGGACCCGGCGAGATGCGGGTGGACTGGGTTCGTGTCTACCCGGCTTCCGAGTAGGAAGAGATACCCCGCCTACCCTACGTGCTGATGGCACGAAACCCTCAACCTACCTAACAGGGCGCTCGGCGGTGTCCCTCCACCCCCAGCCATGCCGAAAGCACGACTTTCCCCACGTAGGTAGACGCGCAAAAGGTGAGTACTCACTACCGGTGTATACCTAACCGACGTCCCCTACGCTCGATTTGCCGGCGGCGTCAAATGGCCGGGGTTTCGAATCCGTCTACGGGCACTGGGTGGATTGGCCCAGGCCGGAGCAGTATTCGGCCGACACCAATCAGACAGGGGAGGACTATGAGCACCAGGCGAACGAAGGCATTGCACTTCGACATTCACGACCGCGTCACGATCAGCGTCGACGCGAATGCCCCGGCAGCGAGGCAGCTTCAAAGCATGTTGGCGTGTTTCGCCTCCGATGCCGAACGACAGCCTGACATTATCGTCGATGACAGGCCGGAAGCGATGCCGGACGCGGGTTTGGTTGAACATGAACTGGCGTACACCGAAAACAGTGTGCGCTTTCAGGCTGACCGGGTCCAGGTTGTAAGAGATGCCGACCAGTGGCGCATTCACGGGCCAGGAGAGCTCTTAACCTCCGTGGTACCGGTTCTCGATGCCGCTATGATCGCTCGCGGAGCGGCCATGATCCACGCGGCAACGATGGCTTACCGCGGCCATGCCATCGCCCTTCCCGCCGCCGGCGGGACTGGCAAGACGAGCACTGCCGCCAAATTGATGCGGCGTGAAGGCTGGTCGTTCATGGGAGACGACTGGGCATTCCTCGCCGAGGACGCCACGCTGCTCGGTTACGCGAAGCCCATGTTCATCAAGCCGCATCATCGCGCCATCTACCCGCACCTGTTCGAAGGTGCGCGGAAGCCTCTCGTCCCCTCCCGGTTCTCTGGAAGCATCGGACGCCTCACCACTGTGGTGCACCCATTCGTAATCCGCTACCCACGCCTGGCAGACTTCTCCCGGCGGTGGTCACCAGAGCACCGAATGGTCACCCCGGAAGCCGCATTCCCGGGACGGAAAGTGACCACTTCGGCGCCGCTTGCCGCCGCCATCTATGTCGAGCGCTACGAGGGCGCACGCTCCCGGGTTCTCGAGCGGACAACTGACTGGATGGTCGACCGCATGATCGGGAACTTCCACATCGAGATGGCCAGCTTTTCGCAGCATGTCGTGACGGGCCTCGCCGCCACGTCTGTCGTCCCATGGCGCGAGCACTTTGCGGCCAAGGGGCTCGTCTTGAGCAAAGCCCTGGACGGCCGCCCCTGCCACCTGTTCCAAATTCCCGCCGCCTACTCCGCCGACGAGGCATCGGACGATATTGTCCGGCACCTGGACGAGTTGCTGCCCTCGATCCTCGACGAGCAGGCCTGAAGGAGGACACCGTGGGCTACAGCACAGCAGACGTCACCGCCGTCGTTCCGGCCCGCAACGCGGAGCAACTTCTTCCGCGATGCCTGGAAGCCTTGCGTCAGTCCGGTGTCGCCGAAATCATCGTGGTGGACGGGTTATCCACCGACCGCACTGTTGAACTTGCCCGCGCGGCCGGCGCCCGGGTCCTGAGTGACGAGGGGCGCGGCTTGCCCTGGGCTCGAACGCTCGGTGTCCAGAGCAGCCGCACGCACTGGGTCCTGCTCGTGGATGCCGACGTGGTTTTCGGCGCAACAGGGGTTGCGGACTTGCTCATTGAGTTGGTGGAGGACGGCTACGACGCTCTCCAGGCCGGCCTGGAGAGCGTCGCTGGACCGGGCTACTGGGGGCAGGCGCTGGCCCATCACCATCGCACCGGCCGCAGCCGAAATTGGTTTGGACTCGTAGCAACACTGGTCAACCGTGAGCTGATGGTGGGTCTGGGCTTCGACGACTCATTCAAGTCGGGTGAGGATATAGAGCTGCGATGGCGGATGCGGCAGTCCGGAATGAAAACAGCAGTGTCACGCCGAGTCTTCGTCGAACACAGGTTCGCCGCAGATGACTTTGACTTCGCACTCGACCAATTCCTCATGGACGGAACGGGACTCGGACGAATGGTCCGCAAGCACGGCTGGAGCGGTGCGAGGTTGGCGCTTCTGCCGGCCGCTGCGGCAGTCCGGGGCAGCGCATTGAGCCTCGCCGCCGGCCAACCGAAATGGTTGCGCTATTACGTCGCCTTCTGCTGGTACAACTATGCCGGCATGGCGAAGGGTTTAGGTCGTGACGGCTGAACGGGAAATCGCCGCATCAACTGGCGCACCCGTCCGACATTCCCCCCTGCGCAGTTCCCTCGGCCTCGTCCTCGCTAAAGGCGCCCAGACGGGTACTGGTTTCGCATTCTGGATCATGGCCGCGCACGCGACGTTCGATCGTGAAGTCGGGCTCACCACGGCTGCGGTTTCGGCGGTGATGATCTGCACCCAGCTTGCGGTGCTTGGCACCGGGTCTGCCGTAATCGTCTCGGTGGGGCGTGGGGAGCCACCCGGCCGGGTGCTGGACGCGGCGTTCGGCATCGTAGGAGTAGCAGGCACTGTCCTCGCCCTCGGCTATCTCGTCCTGGAGTTGACCGTGGCGCCGGACACGGCCTCGGTATCCGTTCTCTTCTGGTTGACATTCGTGGTGGCTGCTGTCACCGGAACGATGTGTACCGTGCTGGACCAGGCGCTCGTAGCGTTGGGGCGTGGTGGCACTGCGACCCTGAGGTACACGCTGGGCGGTGTGGTTTCCCTGGCGGCGACAGCACTGGTGGCTTGGCTGGCGCACGGCGCCGCCGCCGACGTGCTGATGGCCTGCTGGACCTTGGGGTCGGCAGCGTCCTGCATCGTAGGTGCCGTCCAGCTGCGCAAATTGGTGGGATATCGGCCCCGGCCCTCCCTGCACCCCGCGCGCGGACGTCCGCTGCTGATGCTGGGCATTCCAAACCAGCTGCTCACCCTCACCGAGCGCGCCCCGGGACTGGTGTTGCCGCTCCTGCTTGCGCACATGGTGTCGCCCGAGATCGCTGCCTACTGGTATCCAGCCTGGATGATGGCATGGGCAGCCTATACCGCCCCGATGCTTATAGGCATCGTCCAGTTTGCCGAGGGTGTCCGTGATCCGGGCCGCCTGGCGGCGAGCACCTGGGCGAGTTTCCGTTGGTCCCTCACCGTTGGCGGTTTCGCTGCGATCGTTCTCATCGTTTTCGCCCACCCACTGCTCCATCTGCTCGGGGACAGGTACGCCAACGCGTCCACGGATGCTCTGAGATTGTTGGCGGCCGGGGTGGTGGCGTATGCAGTGCTGCAGGCCTACAACTCCGTCTGCCGCGTTCTTGGCCGCTATTTGGAGTCGATCATTGTCGGGGTGACGCTCGGAGCCGCGCTCTGCGTTTCAGCACTATTGGCCGCCGACAGCGGCTCCGGGGCCATGGCACTCGCCTGGCTGGTGGTGCTCTCAGCCGGGGCCACCGGGGCCGGCCTCCGGCTGATTGCCATTCTCCGCCACATTAAAAAGGAGACATCATGACCAGCACCCTAAAACAACCCAGCCCTACCCACGCACGTCTCTGGAGCGCCCGTGACATCTGGTGCACAGTTGCGGGCGCTGTCTCACTGGCGCTTGCAGCGGGGGCCGCCGCTACGGTGGCAGTGCCCGTGAACAGCGACCTAGGGCTTGTTGGAGTTCTGCCCTACCCCTTCTGGGTAGGCGTTCTACTCCTCAACATCACCTTCGTTGTTGCCCTGAGGGGGGATTCCACAGGGCCCGCGCGCCGGCCCGTCATGCTGTGGCTCATCGTGGTCCTCGTGCTTATTCTTTTCGGCGCGGCAGCGTTCGTAACGGATGTGCCGCGCGGTGAGGTCGCATTCCGCCACCTTGGTATCGCTGACACCCTGTCGAACTCCGACGGGATCGACCCAAGCATCGATGCGTACTTCAACTGGCCAGGCTTCTTTGCACTCTTGGCGACCGTACTCCGGGCAACCGGTATTGACCCAGTGACTGTTGCCCTGTGGGCGCCGGTGCTCAACATGGGCCTGTGGCTTACCGCCGTGGGCGTGCTGACCCGCTACCTGACCAATGATCCGCGCCGGCGATGGCTTGTGCTTTGGATCTTCTGCCTCGGCAACTGGCAGGACCAGGACTACTTGTCTCCCCAGGCTTTCGGTTTCTTCCTGTATCTCGTTGTGGTCGTGCTGCTCATGGGCCCCCTCGCGGCCAAGGCAGCGGTGTTCCGCGGTTTCAAACGTGCTGATCTGACGGCGTGGTGGAAGGCACGGACGCCAGCCGAACCCCGGCCGGGGTACCGGATCGGCGCCCTGGTGGTGACCCTGTTGCTGGTAGCCGTCATCTGCGCCAGCCATCAGCTGACGCCGTTCCTTTTGCTGATAGCCATGACCGCCCTCACCCTTAGCGGACGGGTCTGGCCAAGCAGGCTGCCCCTGATCGCCGGGATCCTCCTGGTGCTCTGGCTCGTCTACCCCGCGAGTACATACCTCTCGGGGCACCCGCCGCTGGCGGATGGAGGATTGCAGACGGCGATCGAGGCGAACCTCGTGGACCGCACCACCGGGACCGCCGGGCATTTGCTGGTGGTGCAGGTCCGGATAGGCCTCACCCTCATTCTCTGGGCGCTGGCAGTAGCCGGAACGATCCGCGATTGGCGCAGACGGCGCCTTGACATCCGGGTGGTCCTCCTCGCGGTCACGCCACTCTTGCTCTTTCCCGTACAAGCCTATGGCGGGGAGATGCTCATCCGCGTATCGCTGTTCGCGTTGCCCTTCATCGCTATATTGGCGAGCTCGGTCCTGCTTCCCACGAAGGGCAGTACACGTCCCACCTCCCGCGGAACTTTGGTCCTTGTGCCAACCTTCTTCCTCCTGGCTGTGCTGACCGTGACGGGCCGGTTCGGTAACGCGCAGTATGACGTATTTGCCGATAATGAGATGGCAGCTGTCGCAGCGGTCGACCACCTCGCTCCCCCCGGCTCTGCGATCATTTCGGCGGCCCATCCTACGCCGTGGCGCAGTCAGGACTACCTCGACCACCGGTACAGGACAATCGAGGACATATGCCCCTCCGACCTGTCGGCCGCAACATGCGGGCCACTCATCTACCGCTATGCCAAGCACAATTCCGCCGGTGGCTATCTGCTGCTCATGAGTTCAGCGGAGTCAAGCCTGGTCGTGCAGGGCCAGACCAGCCAGCGCGGCTTCGAGGAGCTCGAGGATTGGCTCAAGGACCAGGACGGCGTAGACCTCGCGTTTAGCAACGGTGACGCACGCGTGTATCGGGTGACGCCATGAGCGGCCGCGGAGTAAGCCGGCCCACGCTGGCTCTCGGACTCTCGGCGCTCGGCCTGTCACTGGTGACACTCTTCGGGTTGCCGACTCCACTTCAGACAATCGCCGCGCTGATCGTGCTCATCGTTCTCCCGGGGCAGGCACTCGCCCGGCTGATGCCGGTCAGCGACGTCGCGCTCGGCGCGCTGCTCGTCCTGGGACTCGGCCTGGCCTCACTCGCAGCGGTGTCAACGGCGATGTTCTACCTCACCATTTGGTCATGGCAGGCATGCGTCGTCACTATGGGCGTCATCACCGTTCTAGCATGCATAGCACGGGCACGACAGGAGGTCACACCATGATGGATCTGGCAGGACTGCTCGCGGCTGCCGTGCTGCTCGTTACCCTCCTGACGCTTGAGTTCCGACGGGTCGGAGCAGGCACTCGGCCGGAAACGGGGCAACATGCCGGCCCGGCGCTCCAAGTCAGGGCTTGGAGCAGCGGCAGGATCGTCGTCGGCGTCATGTGGTTGCTGTTTGTGCTTCTCCTCTTCCCCCGGGTTCTGGGACTGCTGACGTGAGCCGGGCGGCGCGATGGTGGCTACTTAGCGACCTCCACCTGGACGTTTCGGATGAGGATCCCCGCCACCCCGGCAGAATATTGCCGGAATTCATCCGCCACGAGTTTCGCGCCGCCGCCGGTCCGCAGCAGCACATCGCTTTCGTCGGTGACACATTCGAACTGGCAGGGTTGGCCGAAGACGAGAGCCTGGCTCGACTCGAGTCCATCCTCGCCCGGCACCCCGACGCGTTCCGGGCGCTGGAGGATTGCGCGGCGCGGGGCGTGCAGCTGCACTTCGTTTGCGGGAATCATGACGTGGAGTTGGCCCGGCCCTCTGTGGCCGGGCGGCTGTCGGCGCTCCTGGCACCCACGGATCCCACACGGGTCCGGGTGCATCCGTGGTTCCTGCACGTCCCCTCCGTGCTCGTTGCCGAGCACGGACACCTGCATCACGCGCTGCACCGGATACCTGAGGTGCTCCGGACAGGGGTTAACGGCACAGATGAGCTTGACCTGCCACCGCTGGCCGCGTGGCACGCCCGTCCGTCGAGCTCGCGCCTGAGCCGTGCCGGAGCCGTTGCCCGCGCCTGCCTGGCCTCGGAGCGGGCGGAACGCCGCGTCCGGGAGCCCGCTTATGACGAGCTGTTGCAGAGCGAATCACTGCGGCTCACGCTCGACGGGACGGCAGTGCGGGAGCTGGCACGCCTCTCCCGGTTCCGGACGGTCTCAGCCCTACCGCTCACCGCGACCCGCATAGTGCTTTCGGCCATTGGAGGCAAGGTCAGTGGGCAGGCCCCCGCTGCAGCGACCCGCGTGGCGAATATCCTTGAGACCCACGGCGCCGGGGTGGCCTGGTACATCTCAGCCCACACCCATCGGGCCCTCGAATCAGCGCTGGAGTCTTCTCCTACCCGATACATCAACACTGGAACCTGGTCATCCGACATCCGTGGCCAGGGGCCAGACCAATCGGACCGCCAAGCCTTTCCCTATGCCCGGATCAACGTAGCCGACGACGGGACCACCAGCGGCGGGCTGCACTACTGGCGTCCAATCGGCGCGGGCTGAGAGCAACCCCAGAGACTGCCAACGGACAACGCAGTGCCGGGCCTTCCGCCACGGATGAAGGCCCGGCACTTTTGTGGGCCGGTTACCCCTGAACATACCCATCAAACAGTGTCGTGCGGTGCAGGAAGACGAAAGCTCCTGGCCGTACCGTACGGCCAGGAGCAAACACCATAAAGCGGATAACTTACTGGACTTCCCGCCAGGGTGCGCCTGCGAGAGCCAAGTTGTCCGGACGGGAAGTGGAGACATGGGCCATCCGGCGTCCGCGTAAATAGCCCGCGGATGTGAAGGCCAGCACCGCGAGGACGGAAGCCGCCCGGCCCAGTCCATCGGGGTTGTCACCCCGGCTCCAATCCCGGATTCCGGAAAACACGGCGCGCGGCAACGTGCTGCGGACATATCGCCTCTCGGGGCCGAGGGCCCGCTTCTGTCCCACAATGTGACTGACCTGGGCTTTGGAAATGCCCTCTGACCAAGACCTTGAGAGCATATAGCGCAGGCTGCCTCTTTCTGCCGGTACATGATGCCGGACCAGGGCCGCGGGTTCGTAAACAATCCGGGATCCGGGTGCGCCCATAGTGGAGCGGATACAGATCTCAGTCTCCTCGCAGCCGAGCGGCAACGAGCCTTTCCGGCCGAGTGACTGGTTGAAGCCGCCAACCTGACGCAGCACCTCCAGCCGGAAGGACATGTTGGCACCTATGACGTTACGCACTTCAGAGGCTACGCGTGGCAGTCCCCGGTGACTGCATCCCACAATCCAGTCCAGTTCCTCCGCGAAGTAGCCCGGCCGGCCGGACTCCCACAGCGGAACAACCTTCCCGCCTACAGCCAGGACGTCGGGATCGTCGTAGAGCGCAACCAGGCGCTCGAGCCAATCCGGCGCCGCCTCAGCGTCGTCATCGAGGAAGGCGATGATGTCGGAATCAGCGAGCCCTACGCCTGTGTTGCGTGCACCGGATAGCCCGGGCAGCCCGGTGCTCTTGACGATCGTGACGTCGTCGACGATCTCGACGAGCCTCTCGCGCAGGTCCTCGTTGTGGTCGATGACCACGAGCACCTGCTCCGGGGCCATAGTCTGATGGCGGACGGATTCGATGACGTCCAGCAGCATGCCCCAACGTGCCGAGGTGTAGGCGCAAATGACAACTGTCACCGACAGGGGTTTGATGCGGTCAAGCATGCTGGCTCACCACCGGCGTCAGAACGCTGTGCGGATCCACGGGCAGCCGCGGGAAACGGACGTTGGAGTAGGTGTACTTGACGCGACGAAGGGCTTCGGGGCGTGCCCCTGCGGTTGGCGCCTCCCAAACCGCACACTCCCGGGCCAAGGTGTGCAGCACCCGCCAGCCGTCCCGGAATGTCTGGAGGTTGGACGCCCCGGATATGCGGTCCAGCTCAAGGCTGGGGACCTCGGCAATCCGCAGCCCTGCCTTTGCCGCCCGTACGATGAGTTCTGTTTCGATCTCGAAGCCGTCGGACTCCAACTCCAGTACCTCCAGGCATTCCCGCCGGAAGGCAATGTACCCGTAGCAAAGATCCGAGTAATTGCTGTGCAGGACAGAGTTCGCCAGCAAGGTCAGCGCCCTGTTTCCTGCCTTACGGAGCCGGGTCAGGTCTTCTGAGCCGCCCCCGGTGACATGTCGGGATCCCTTCACGAAGTCATAATCGTGCTGGAGGGGAGCAACGAACCACCCGATCTCCTGGGGGTCCATGCTTCCGTCCGCGTCCAACATTACGATGATGTCCCCGGATGCTGCTGCAAAGCCGGAGCGAAGGGCTACGCCCTTCCCTTTTCGGGTTTCGTTGACGACCACTACGTCGGCGCGCAGTGCCTTAGCCACTTGAACAGTATTGTCCTTCGAGCGGCCGTCAACGATTATTACCTCGTCGACATAGGAGGGCATCCTGCGCAGTACCCAGGGCAGGTTTTTTTCTTCATTCAACGTGGGAATGACGACGCTGATTGATGCTTGCGTAGATAAAAATCCCGGCTCGGAAAATAGAGCTGGAAGTTGGGGCGAAATCGACAATTGCCTCACCACTTCATGACGGTTTGGATTCTTGAGAATGTCGCGATCGTTACGTCGGCGACATTAACACTTAATCCGGTCATGGTCTGGTCGCTGTCCCCCAGCAACCCACCGCCAATCCTCTGGCCGTTTCCGAAAGACTACTGCCTACCTAGTGCAGTATCACCAGTAGTAGGTACTCGCTTTTTACCTAGCGTTCACCCCTGGTTAAGCAAGTAAAGGGCTCTGGTATTGGGGGATTCATTAGGTATAGGGGATTGCCTTGTCCCAAAGAAGTTAGGCAGGGGAGGGGAACACCCTTGGCAGGACAAGGTACCTGGCGTAAAATCTCAGTTTTCTTGGGGGCACCGAGGGCTGCCCTGGCCGGCCACTTTTGAGCATAGCTGCTGCAGCCGCCGCTGACGAGGGCATCGTGCAAGGGTCTCCCGGCCGAAGCGTTCCTCAATTGCAGGATGCAATCTTGATGAAATACAGCGGCAATCCAGTGGTGCATTTGTTTATTGGGACGTTATATTCACAGGGTCGGCTGAAGCGCGCTGGGGCGCGTACGCCGATTTCGACCTGGCAGTGCAAGAATGCGGTCTCCTTCTTCGACGATTGGGGACACAATGCCGCTTATTGGCCGAAGCAAAGAACTGAACCGGATACTTTCCGTGATCCGCGGACCAAAGGAAAGCGCCCTGGCAATCATCGGCTGCAAGGGCGCCGGCAAATCCGCCCTCTTGTCCGAGATTCCCACCTTGTCCGACTACCGGACCGTGTTCCTGGCCGCGAGCGCGGCCGAATCGGACTGGCCGTTGTCGGGACTTACCGCACTTTTGAACGGCTTGGACGATCCCGCCCTGAATCGGATTACCGACGAGCTCCTCCGGGACACCGCCGGGGCCCTGAGTGCACCCAGCGTGTCCGGCGTGCTGCTCGACGGCCTGCACCGGCGCTCGTCGTCCCGGACCATCATCGTCATTGACGACGCGGACAGATTGGATCCAGCCAGCCAGTCGGTCATCGGGTTCCTGGCCAGGCGGCTGGCCGGCACGGACATTGTCCTTTTTGTCGCCCTGCGGGAGGAGGTCCAGGACAGCCCCTTCAGCGGCCTCCCGACCCTCCAGCTCGGTCCCCTGAGCTACAGCGACACCGTGCGGATGCTGGAAAGCGTCCCAACGCAAAGGACCACGACGGCGGCCGCGAACGCGGTTGCCTCAGCAGCCCGCGGAAACCCGCTGGCCGCCGTCGAACTCCATGCACGGCTGATGGAACGTCACGTTGAAGGCAAGTACGCCCTACCTGTCCCCCTGACCTCCACCGGCAGTTTTGATGCCGAATTTGCGTCAGTCGTGGGAGCGCTCACCCGTGCCGCGCGCACTGTGCTGGACCTGCTCTCCCTCTCCTTCCGTACCGACATCTCCACTGTTGAAAAGCTTGAGCGGGATGTCTGGACAAGCGTGGATGAGCTGCTTGCCGCGGGCTTGGTTACACAATCCGGACCGCACTTGAGGATCGGCGACCAACTTCTTCGTGGGTATGTCTACACGGCGATGACGCCGGCCGTCCGCACCGCCAACCACCGCGCCCTCGCAGAGGCAGCATCCAGCACCGATCCCTACGCACGCCGGTGGCACCTGAGCTTCACGGCCTTGGAACGGCAGACCCCTTTCCAGCTGCTTCGCCATGCCGTTGACCTCGTTCGAGGCGGAGAGATTCCCTTCGCCGTGGAGTACATCGAGCGTGCCCTCACCATCAATCCCTGGGAAGCGGAAACAGCTGCCCGCCTCACCAGCCTGGCTGAACTTCTCTTCAACCGCGGCGAGCTCGTCTACGCGCGCCGGTACCTGGAATGGGCGCAGCGTGTGACCCGCAATCCGGCCCTCATCCTGCGGTTAACCGGCCTGTCGTTCGAAATCCAGTTCATCCAAGGGGCGGCCGTACGTTCCAGCATGGTGCTCCGCCTCGTCAAGGAATTCGGCCAGCACGATCCTGCATATGCGGCCAGCCTGCTGGCCATCGGCGCCCTCTACTACGCCGAACGGTGGGAGCTGAAGAACGCGGCCGAACTCCTCCGCTTCGGCAGCAGTTTCCAGGGCTCGGCGTCCGGGCAATGCCTGGCGCTTGCCGAGCAGGCCAAGCAGCTGGTGGAAGCGATCAGCGGTGCCCCGACGAACCCTGGAAGCAAGGCAGAGCAAACCGGCATCGCCCGCGTGGCCGGGCTCCTCATGCGCGGCCGGGCCCTGACCTACGCAGAGAAGTACGACAACGCCCAGGAAGCCTTTGCCATGCTGGAGCGTTCCGCAGAGCCCGGCCACATCAATTGGCGGGAAACCGCAGCCTTCATGGCGGTCGATAATGAAATCCGCGCTGGAAACGTGGGCACAGCCGTAAAACTCATCGATGAACTTGAGCTGTCAGAGCCTGAAATCAAGTATCACCGCGGGATGCGGCACCTTTTCAGGGTCTGGCGGGCGTATGCCTCTGGCGATAACACCCTGGCGCAGGTTTGCGCCGCCGAGGCCCTGCGCCACGCCGGTGCCGAAAGCCATCCCGGCATCACGGCGCAGCTCGCGGCGTACCAAGGCCACTTTGCGCTCCTTCGCGGTGATCTGGCCGAGTCAGTTGCCCAACTGTCCCGGGCTGCCGAGATCGGCATGGGGTTGGGCAATCCCACCCTCCTGAGATGCGAGGCTGACCTGGTGGAAGTGCTCATCCGTCTCGGCCGGCACCACGAGGCCATGCAGGCGCTTCTGCGACTTGAGGGCAGGGCGGTTGGGCTGCGGTCACCGTGGCTGATGATGGCCGTTGCACGAAGCCGCGCCATGCTTGCTGACGGCGAGCAGTCGCTCCAGCTCTTCTGCCAGGCACTCGAGGGCAGGAACGGTCCTCAGCTCGAGCAGGCAAGGACACTCATGTGCTACGCGGAGCGGTTGCATGCGTTTGGGAAACTGCGCGATGCGCGGAACGCGCTGCTTCGTGCCAAGGTGATGTTTGACGAGGCCGGCGCGAACGCGTGGACCCAGCACGTGGATGCCCTGCTGCTCGACGAACGCGTGGAGCCGGCGCGCCCGCAGGGCAATCCAGCCATGCTGATGCTCACAGACCACGAGCGGACGCTGGCGAAAATGGTGGCCCGGGGAATGCGCAACAAAGAAATCGCGGGAACCCTGTATGTGTCGGTTCGCACAGTCGAGGTGCGCCTCACAGCCATCTACCGGAAGCTCGGTGTCGAGTCCCGGGCCCAGCTGACGGCCCTTGCCACCAACAAGGCAGCAGTGGCCAAAGAGCCCTACGTCCTGCCCGTTCTGTAGCCAAAAACTGCCCCTTCTATAGGCAGAAAATTGCCTGTCCTGCGGGCAAAAAACCCGAGACCGCGGTACCCGCAGTATCCACAACCTTCCCTCGCAAGACCCACAAAGGCCTTGCCGATGCCCCTGAAACCCGCCCCTCCGCCGCTAGTTTTACTTCACGGCCAGAGGACAGCGGCAACCGGAAAGGGTGACCATGGCAGAAATCCCAGTAGTCAGAACCCCACGAGCCGCGTTCGACTGGCCTGTTCCGCCCACTGCTGCACAGCGGGCGGCAACAGGGCAGCTGGCGGCAGGGGAAAGCGTAGGAACCCGCTTTTCCCTGCCGCCGGCGGCCCGGACCTCCCTGGGAGTGAAAGCACGGACCCGGAAGTCGACCGCAGCCTGGATTTCCATGCACGTCAATCTTCTTCGGTTTACTGACGCCGCCGTAGTGATGGGCGCTGCGTACGTAGGCTTCCTCCTTTCGGATGCCGGGTTTCTGCCCGAGGGTCCGAAGGACGGTGGAGCAGCAATCGCCGGCGCTGCATTGACCATCACGTGGCTGGCATCGCTGGAGCTTTACCATACCCGGGACCTGAAGGTGCTTGGCATCGGCGCCGATGAGTACAGACGGGTCGCATCGGCCACACTGCGTATCTTCGGCCTCATGGCACTCGCCGCAGTGGTCTTCTCCATCCATGGGGCCAGCGCCTTCGTCACGGTGTCCCTCCCACTGGGCCTGGTGGCCCTTACGGTCAACCGCCACACATTCCGCCGTCGGCTTACCACTGAGAAAGCAAAGGGCCGTCACCTCTCACGCGCCGTTGTGGTCGGCGAGCCGGAAGATGTCCGTTATGTGGTGCAGCAGGTCCGCAAGTCGGGAGCGGTGTACGAAATTCTTGGTGCCTGCCTCCCCGGGGCAAGGCGTGGAGCCGGCCTGAAAGTGGACGGGAGAACGGTCGCCGTACTCTCCTCCACCGACGCCATTGCCCGGACCGTCCGCCTGGTGGAGGCTGACTCGGTGATCATCGCCGGCCCGCTTCCGGGCGGCAACAGGTTTATCCGTGAACTCGGCTGGAAGCTCGAGGAGTCATCGACCGAACTCATTCTCGCGGCAACCCTCACCAACGTTGCCGGTCCACGCGTCCATTGGCGCCCTGTGGACGGCTTGCCCCTCATGCACGTGGACATCCCGCAGTACAGCGGAGCAAAACACGCGTTCAAGCGTGTCATGGATGTCGCAGCCGCACTGACTGCCCTCCTGCTGCTTTCACCCGTGCTCCTGTGCCTTGCCGTGATCGTCCAGCTGGACAGCCCGGGTCCGGTGTTGTTCCGGCAGGACCGGATTGGCAAGGACGGCCAGGTCTTCGGGATGTTCAAGTTCCGTTCCATGGTGGTCGACGCCGAAGCGCGGCTGGCGGCCCTGAACCAGCAGAACCAGGGCGCCGGGGTGCTCTTCAAGATGAAGGATGACCCAAGGGTGACGCACTGCGGACGCTGGATGCGCAAGTACTCCCTGGACGAGCTCCCCCAGCTCTGGAACGTGGTGCTGGGCGACATGAGCATGGTGGGGCCACGGCCACCGCTGGACCGTGAGGTCAGCGGCTATGAACGCCACACCCACCGCCGGCTCCTGATCAAGCCAGGCATCACCGGACTTTGGCAGATCAACGGCCGCTCCGACCTGCCCTGGGAGGAAGCGGTCCGGTTGGACCTCTACTACGTCGAAAACTGGTCCCTCGCAGGTGACCTGCTGATTCTTTGGCGGACGTTCCGGGCAGTTGCCCGGCCGTCCGGCGCCTACTAGCAAATCCACAAATGGGAAGAAGTGACATGAGAGCGTTTACCAATCCATTCCACGCCGGCACCCATCCGCAGCCTGTGCCAAAACTCCGGATCGCCGTCGTCGGTGCCGGCTACTGGGGACCAAACCTGGCGCGCAACCTCCAGGCCAGCCCGGACTGGGACCTGGTGGCAATCTGCGACCTGGACATCGAACGGGCACGCAAACTGGCTGCCACGATCGGGAACATCGCCTGCGTGGAGTCTTTGGACGAGTTGCTGGACACGTTTGAGGTGGACGCGGTGGCCATCGCGACGCCTGCCCGTACTCACCATGGAACGGTGATGACGGCGTTGCGCGCCGGAAAGCACGTCCTGGTGGAGAAGCCCTTGGCGGACAGCCGGGAACACGGGCTGGAGATGGTGGCCGAGGCCCGGGCAAACGGGCTGGTCCTGATGGCCGACCACACCTACTGCTACACGCCGGCAGTCCTGAAAATGCAGGAGCTGGTGCAGTCCGGATCGCTCGGCGAAATCCTGTTCATCGATTCCACCCGGATCAACCTGGGGCTGGTGCAGCCTGACGTGGACGTCTTTTGGGACCTGGCCCCGCATGATCTCGCCATTCTCGACTTCGTCCTTCCGGACGGCCTGAACCCGGCCGAAGTGTCCGCGTTCGGCGCGGACCCGCTGGGAACCGGAAGGGACTGCGTGGGACACCTGAACTTCCGGCTGCCCAACGATGCCACCGCCCACGTGCACGTCAACTGGCTGAGCCCCACGAAGATCCGGCAAATGGTCATCGGCGGTTCGCTGCGGACGCTGGTCTGGGACGACCTTAACCCCCAGCAGCGGCTCAGCGTCTATGACCGGGGGGTAAGCATGGACCGGCAGCCTCAGTCGGCAGGCGAGAAGGCATCCACTGCTGTTTCCTACCGGCTGGGTGATACCTGGTCCCCTGCACTGCCGGAACGCGAGGCCCTCAGCCAGGTGGTGCATGAACTGGCCTCCTGCATCCGAAGCGGCCAAGAGGCTCGAACGGGCGGGGCTTCCGGGCTCCGGGTGCTGTCCGTCCTGGAGGCGGTCACCCGCAGCCTGGCCATGGACGGCCGGCCAACTCCAGTGGCAGGATCCGCCGGGGCAGCCTTGGCTGGCGCCGGCGCTGAATTGGAGGGCGTACTGTGAGCCGGCTGCAAGGAGCCGACGTCCTGGTCACCGGCGGAGCCGGAACGATCGGGTCCACACTGGTGGACGCGCTGCTGGCGGCCGAAGTGAACCGCATCGAGGTCCTGGACAACCTGGTCCGGGGCCGGCTGGACAATCTCGCCGGCGCCCTGTCATCCGGGCAGGTGGAACTGGTGCGCGGCTCCATCCAGGACCGGGACCTGGTGCACGACCTCACCAGGGGCAAGGACCTGGTGTTCCACCAGGCCGCCATCCGCATCACTCAGTGCGCCGAGGATCCCCGGCTGGCCCTGGAAGTGCTGGTGGACGGAACGTTCAACGTCCTGGAAGCCGCAGCTGAGCACAAGGTGGCCAAGCTGGTGGCCGCCTCCAGCGCCTCCGTCTACGGGATGGCTGAGGAGTTCCCCACCACCGAACGGCACCACCATGCCAACAACGACACCTTCTATGGCGCCGCCAAGTCCTTCAACGAAGGCATGGCCCGGAGCTTCCGCGCCATGACAGGGCTTGACTACGTGGTGCTCCGCTACTTCAACGTCTACGGGCCCCGGATGGACGTCCACGGCCTCTATACCGAAGTCCTGGTGCGCTGGATGGAGCGGATCATGGACGGGCAGCCACCCCTGATCTTCGGCGACGGCCTCCAGACCATGGACTTCATCCATACCGCCGATGTGGCGCGCGCCAACGTGCTGGCGGCCGGCAGCGACATCGCCGAGGGGATATACAACGTAGCCAGCGGCATGGAAACCAGTCTGCTGGAAATTGCAGAGGCGCTGCTGCGGGTCATGGGCTCCAGCCTTGAAGTGGAGCACGGCCCTGCACGGCAGGTGAATGGCGTGGTCCGCCGGCTGGCGGACACGTCCGCTGCCGCACGCGACCTCGGCTTCAAAGCAGAGGTGGACCTGGAAGAAGGCCTGCGGCAACTGGTCAGCTGGTGGACGCCGTTGCGCGGGGAGATTGCCGCGGCACGAAAGGTTGGTGCGTGATGAGTGCGGAGCCAGTACTCGCCAGGATCAATGTCATGAAGCCCTGGCTGGGGGACGAGGAAGCCCGGGCGTTGGCCGAGGTGGTGGCATCCGGGTGGGTGGCACAGGGGCCGAAGGTCAAGGAGTTTGAGTCCCACTTCGCCGAGTACCAGGGCGTCCGCCACGCCGTGGCCACCTCCAGCTGCACCACTGCCCTGCACCTGGCCCTGGTGGTGGCAGGGATCGGCCCGGGAGACGACGTCGTAGTGCCGTCCCTGTCCTTCATCGCCACCGCCAACGCGGTGACGTACGTCGGTGCCCGGCCGGTGTTCTGCGACGTGGACCCGGCCACGGGAAACGTGACGGCGGAAACCATCCACGCCGCGCTTACCCTGGATACCCGTGCCGTGATCGTCGTGGACCAGGGCGGGGTTCCGCTGGACATGGACCCCATCCGCCAGCTCTGCGACCGGCACGAGATCACCGTTATCGAAGACGCAGCGTGTGCGGTGGGATCCACCTACAAGGGCCGGCCCGTGGGTGTGGGCGCGGATGTTGCCGTGTGGTCCTTCCATCCCCGCAAGATCCTCACCACGGGCGAAGGCGGCATGCTCACCACCAACCGGGCGGACTGGGCAGCCAGGGCCAGGACGTTGCGGGAGCATTCCATGAGCGTTTCCGCCGCGGACCGGCACGGATCGCTGCTGTCCCCGCCGGAGGTCTATCTCGAGGTGGGGTTCAACTACCGGATGACGGACCTGCAGGCCGCGGTCGGAATTGTCCAGCTGGGCCGGCTGCCGGAGGTGCTTGAACGGCGTCGGGACATCGCGGCCAGGTATGTTGCCGGGCTCGCCAGGGTGCCGGGCCTGCGGCTGGTGTCCGATCCGCCGTACGGCACCACGAACTTCCAGTCGTTCTGGATGGAGGTCCTCCCCGGCTTCGGGACCAGCCGCGACGGGTTGCTGGAGCAGCTGGCGGAAGCCGGGATCTCCGCCCGCCGGGGCATTATGGCGGCGCACCGCCAGCCCGCCTACAGGTGGGGCAATTCCGGCGGATCCCTGCTGCACCAGACAGAACGGCTCAATGACCGGACCCTGATCCTTCCCGTGTTCCACGAACTGGACGATGAAGGACTGAGCCGGATCATCAGCACCATTCGGGCTGCAGCTGCGGGGATGCGCACATGAGTGAGCTGATCCTGATAGCCGCCAGCGGCCTGGCGCGCGAAGTCCTGGCGATGGTCCGCAGCAGCGGCCAGTACGACGTCGTCGGCCTCCTTGACGACGACAAGGAGATGGCGGGGGTGTCCGTGGACGGGGCCCCCGTGCTGGGAACCATCGATGATGCGGCCGACTTCACGCATGCGCTGATCCTCGTGTGCATCGGTTCCGGGAGGGTCCGGGAAGCGGTGGTGGAGCGGCTTACGGCGCTGGGCCTCACAGAGGCCCGGTACGCCACTGCAATAGATCCGTCCGTCCAGTACCCGGAGGGGTGCCGGGTGGGCAGGGGCAGCATCCTGCTGCGCAATGTCACGCTCACCGCGTCGGTCACCCTGGGGTCGCACGTAGTTGCCATGCCCTCGGTGACATTTACGCACGACGACGACGTGGCGGATTTCGCCACGTTCGCGGCGGGCGTGTCGCTGGGCGGCGGAGTCCGGATTGGCCGGGCAGCGTACCTGGGCATGAATTCCAGCGTCCGCGAACGGACCTCCGTGGGGGCATACGCCACCGTGGGAATGGGCGCGGCAGTGCTCAGCAACGTGCCGGACGGGCAGACCTGGGTAGGGGTGCCGGCGCACGAAATCGACGGCAAGAGTTTCCGGAGTGGGGGGATGTCATGAGTACTGAGGTGGAAACCGCCGTGCCGGTTGTTCCGCTGGTGGACCTGGCCGCGCAACAGGCCGAGGTCCACGAGGAAGTAATGGCCGAGCTGGGCACCGTCCTATCTTCGGCTTCCTTTATTGGAGGGCCCGCCGTCGCGTCTTTTGAAGCGGCCTATGCCTCTTTTGTTGGTGCACGGCACTGCGTGGGCGTTGCCAATGGAACGGATGCACTGGAATTGGCCCTGCGTGCCGGGGGTGTGAGCGCGGGTGGAGAAGTCATCCTTCCTGCGAACACGTTCATAGCGACAGCGGAGGCCGTCAGCCGGATTGGGGCAGTGCCGGTGCCCGTCGACGTCGACCCTGAATATCTGCTCATTGACCCCGAGGCGGTGGCTGCTGCTGTAACCTCCCGCACCCAGGCCATTGTGCCGGTCCATTTGTTTGGCCAGACCGCTTTTGTGGAGCGCCTCGCACCCATAGCCGAGTTCTGTGGTGCGGTGATCATCGAGGACGCTGCACAGTCCCAGGGTGCCAGGCGCTTTGGCCGGCACGCGGGCACCCTGGGTGCCGCTGCGGGGACCAGCTTCTACCCTGGAAAAAATCTTGGCGCCGCCGGGGATGCAGGAGCGGTACTGACGGATGATCCGGCAGTCGATGCACGGGTCAGGCTGTTGGGCGCGCACGGCAGCTCAGAGAAGTACCGGCACGACGCCATTGGGTTCAACTCGCGGTTGGACACGGTGCAGGCCGTGGTCCTCAAGGCCAAGCTCGCGAGGCTGCAGACGTGGAACCTGCGACGGCGGGCAGCAGCAGAGCGCTACACGGCGCTGCTGGCGGATGTCCAAGGGGTTGACCTCCCGCGCGAGGCGCCCGGAAATGTGGATGTGTGGCACCTGTACGTGGTGCGGGTTCCCCACCGGGACGAGGTCATCCACACACTGCATGAGGCCGGGATCCAGGCGGGAATCCACTATCCCGTTCCCGTGCACCGCAGCGGGGCATACGCGGGTGCCTCGTTCGGTTCCTTTCCTGTTGCCGAAGAGGCCGCCGACCGGATCCTGTCACTGCCGCTGTTCCCGCATATCACTGCCGAACAGCAGGAGCGGGTTGCCGGGGCATTGTCAGGCGCAATGGAAAAGCGGTAACGACCTTGGGGCCTTATGCGGGGGGCAGTCGATGAAGCGCCCGGGCCTGGTATCCGGGCCGGAAGTCGGGCGACCGCCTACGGACTCACTCAAGAGGCCGAGCGCCTCCTCGGCGCTGGCATGGAGCCTGCTGAATACGGCGGTAGCAAAATTTGGCACCCTGGGAATCGGAATCGTACTGGCCCGCCTGCTCGGGCCGGATTCCTACGGCAGTTTTGCGGTCGCCATGGTGGCATTGCTCGCCGTCCTGACAATCAACGAGCTGGGAGTCAGCCTGGCGATCGTGAGATGGCCGGGGGATCCGGCCAGGATAGCACCGACTGTCACCACCATTTCAATCCTGGCAAGTGCAGTGTTCTGCGTGGCCGGCCTTGCCGTTGCGCCCTGGTTTGCCGACCGCATGGGTGACCCGGGAGCAACTGACGTCGTCCGTGTCATGGTGTGCTGCGTCCTGGTCAGCGGAGTTGTCGCCACCCCGGCAGCCCTGATGCAGCGGGCATTCGATCAGAAAACGAAAATGGCCATCGACCAGGTAAATGTCTGGGTGGGCGCCATCGTCTCGATCTGCCTCGTATTGGCTGGCATGGGTGCCATGAGCCTGGCTGTTGGCCGGCTGGCAGGGACGGTGGCGGGTGGCCTGCTCTTCGTCCTCAAGTCGCCTCTGCCCCTGCGCCCCGGCTTGGACCGGGACGTCCTTAAGCCCCTGCTGCGATTCGGGCTCCCACTCGCAGGAACCAGCATCATCGTGTTTTGCGTCGGCTACCTGGACCAGCTGGTTACCGGCAGTATGCTCGGTTCGGTCATGCTGGGCATGTATGTTCTGGCCTTCAACCTCTCGAGCTGGCCCGTCACCATGTTCTCCCAACCGCTGCGGAGTGTTGCTCCGGTCGTGTTGGCAAGGCTGCAGAATGACCCGGCGAAGATGCGCTCAACGCTCACTGCCCTGGTCGGCGTGCTGACGTGCATCGTCTTCCCCGCGGTCACGTTTCTGGCAGCAGAGTCCGGAACCATCGTCCGGGTTGTGTACGGCGACGCCTGGGCGGGTGCAAGTTCCGCCCTGTTCTGGCTTGCGCTGGTGGCGGGACTCCGGATCCTGTTCGAATTGATTTACGACTATCTTGTCGTTGCAGAAATGACAGGCTCCATCATGTCCATCCAGGTGTGTTGGCTGTTGGCCCTGATACCTGCCCTGTTCTTCGGCGCCACTGGTGGCATCGCGGGAGTGGCCATGTCCCAATTCGTCGTCGTCGCTGCGTTGGTCCTGCCCCTGTACCTCTGGCGGCTGCGGGCCGTGGGCGTCCAGCCACTCAGCGTTGTCCGCCAACTGCTGTTGCCGGCCGGTGCCTCGGCTGCGTTGTTGGCAGCCTCCGCCCTTTTCGGCCGGATGGATCTCCCTGCTCCAGGGGCGCTGCTGCTTTCCGGCGCTGCCGCCGGCTCGGTCACGTTGGGCCTGCTGTGGTTAAGGCGCACCGACATTTCCACGCTGAAAATTCTGGGAAGGAGCGGGGGCCTTGAAGAAAATCATCAGCAGTAACAGGGAAACTTTTGAATCCCTGGTTGGGGCGGCAAGCGTGCTGGCGGCAGCCGGCTTATGGGATCGCGCCGCCGTGCAGGCGCAGCTCGCCGCCCGGTTCGCATGGACCGACCACACCGGGTACTTCGGCAATCAAGGGCTGGAAGAAGTCCTGGGTTCGATTCGGCGTTCGATTGCGCAAACCCCAGCCCCGCTCCGAGAGAAACCGTCAAAGCGCCTCGTCGTCCACGTTGCGACGCAGCTGTACGGGACTGGTGGCCATACGCAGAGCATTGCGCACTGGATCCGCCAGGATCCGGATTCACGCCATAAGTTGGTTGTCACCCGCCAAGGCAGTACCGGGTGTCCGGCCAAGATCCTGGCCTGTCTATCGGATCCCGGCGACCTGCTCCTCCTGGACCGTGGGCCCGGCGGGCTCGTCAGGCGGGCGGCCACGCTGCGCCGGATCACAGCCCCGGCAGACGTTGTTATCGTGCACTCCCATCCGCACGACGTTGTCCCCTCAATTGCGTTGGGGCTTCCCGATGCGCCTCCGGCTGTCTACGTCAACCATGCCGACCATGTCTTTTGGCAAGGGACATCGGCCGCCGCCGTCGTCCTGTGCCTGCGTGGGAGCGGCCGGGATCTGACGGTCCGCCGCAGGGGGGTCGACCCGGACCGCTGTATGGTTGCCAACCGGCCGCTCGAACTCGCTCCCGCCCTGGCAACTGGGGGATCGCGAAGGTCAGCGGCGCGGACGAGCTGGGGCCTTACCGAGAAGGACTTCGTGGTGGTGTCTGCCGCGGCAGGCAGCAAATACGACCCCGTCGGTCCGGACTCCTTAATTGACCTGTTCCGTTCCTTCCTGCTCCGGCGGCCGAACGCGCGCCTGCTCGTCGCCGGCCCGTCGTCCACAGGGACCTGGGCCGCGGCTGCTGCCGCCACCGGCGGAAGAATCCAAGCCGTCGGGAGACTCGCCAACATCTCGTCGCTTTTATCCATCGCCGATGCCTACGTGGACTCCTTTCCGTTTGCGTCGCTGACATCAATGCTGGAGGCCGGAGCACACGGGTTGCCGCTGGTGACGTTCAGGGGCCATCCAGGGGACTGTGGCGTCCTTGGATCAGACTCCCCGGGCCTCGAGGAACTTCTCCTGGCGCCGTCGACACCCGCCGGGTTCGTTTCCGTCCTCACAGAGCTGGCAGATTCGGTTTCCCTCAGGACGGCGCGGGGCACAGCCACCCGCAAGGCA
>DATIMT010000185.1:0-7149 GCA_035475035.1 Arthrobacter sp. | reverse complement strand
CCGCTGGCTGTCACTCTGGCTGCTGACGGAAACATACTCGCCCAGTGCCATGGACACCGCTCCACCCACCACCGCAGCGCTGCCGGCCACCAGGATCGGCGCAAGGTCGTTGGTCACCCCTGCCACGCCCACCACCGTTGCCGCCACGGAGACGATGCCATCATTCGCGCCGAGGACCCCGGCCCGCAACCAGTTCAGGCGTGCCGCCACGCTACTGTCGTGGGGCTCGGTGTGGTTCAGCTTGAGGGTTTCAGACATGCTGGCAGTAAAGCACTGCACGGAACCGCGTGCCACGAAGGTTTGCATCCCCTAACACAGGCAGGTGCACGGAAGATCACCTGCTCAAAGGGAGGACACCCGGAACTGCAGGGCAAAGTGGTTCAGCGTGCCCGGCAACGGCTGCTCCGGGGACAGCCGGTGGGATTCCAAGGTGAAGGCGTTGTCCCGGAGCAGCCGGGCGAGCAGGGCACTGGTCAACAGCAGCACCAGTTGCCTGCCGGGACAACGCACGGGGCCCTCGCTGAAGGGCACGACGCCCCAGGCTTCCGGACCCCCTGAACCCGCATCCGGCTGCTGCAGCCAGCGGCCCGGATCGAACGAATCTGCCTGCGGGACGCGGCGGCCATCACGGTGGAAGTAGGGGGCGAAGACCAGCACGCCGCAACGGGCCGGCATGGTCCCGCTGTCCCAGGAGACCTGGCCGCTGGTCTGGCGGAGGATCATCGGCGTTGTTGGCCACAGGCGCAGCGACTCCAGGACGCACGCCCGAAGGAACGGCAGGTTCCGGCCACCGGAGGTATCCCTGTTGATCTCCTGCCTGGCCTGGGCGGCCTGGTCGCTCGGCGCCGAGGGATCGGAGTCGGGGCTGCCGCGTATCACCGACGCCAGGCTGCCGGGAAAGGCCGCATCGATACCCGCGCGCACGCGCCGCAGGAACTCTTTCCGCACACTGTTCCGGCGCAGCTTCAGGCCGGACCAGTTGGCGTCCTTCCGCAGCCGGGCCAGCATGTCAGTCAGTTCGACGTCGTCCCTTGCCGCATCGCCGAAAACCACGCGCCGGACGGCCCGGTGCCAGGCAGAGGTGAACAGTGGCCAGTCAAGGGTCCCGGCATCAGAGCCGGCCGCGCGCAGCAGCGCATCGGCCTCCTGCTCAATGACCGGCAGGAAGGAGTCCGCGAACCGGTGGACCGGGCTTGAGGTATCCAGCGCCTGCTCCTGCAGCGCACGCCGGACGGTCCTTTCGGTTCCGGTGGAAACCAGGACGTTCCGGGGCTCGAAGTGCGCCAGCGCTCCGCGCTTCTCGCTGGTCGCCGGTGAAAAGGGCTCCGGTGACTCGGCCAGGACCCGGTGGAGCTGGTCCGGCCGCAGCACCAGTGCCTGGTTCCGGAAGGGCAGCCGGAGCAGCAGTGGTCCTGCCGGATACTTGCTGTCCAGCTTCGCGGATGCCGGCGCGGGGTAGCTGAGCCATGATGTCTGCCTTGCTCTCGGGAAGTTATCCGTGATGTACCCTTCCCGGGGACCGGCTACACGGGAGAATCCGCCCGTCACTGGCCGCCGGGGCCCGGCCCCTTCATCTGGTCCGCATAGGGTGCGTGCAGCGGTGGCTTCTCCGCGATGATTTCGTTGCAGGCCAAGGCCAGCAGGTCGCGCTGAATGACGGGCAGCGAGATGAGACCCTGCAGATAGGCCTGGACCTCGTACTCGCCGGCGGAACCGGTCATGCTGAAATACCGCAGCCATAGTTCGCCCACCGTGATGTCAGCTGCAATCAACGCATTCTTAAGCTGGCCGCGCTGCTCTGGTTCGTTCGGATCAAACCCCACTGCTGCCCCCTAGGATTCCGCAGGCGGCATCCTGGAAGCCAGCTGCTCGCTGGCCTCAACCAGGGTGGTGCCTGCCACCCGCGCGTTGTGAATCAATTGTTTTAAAGCCCTCTCATGGCTGATGCCCTGCCGCTCCATCAACATCCCGCAGGCACGGTTGATGGTGTCACGGCTGGCCAGGCTGGCTTTGAGGCTTTCCGCCATCCGGAACGGGGTCTCGGTTCCTTGGATGTGGGCGAGCAGGGTGGCTGCCGTTTCAGCAAACAGGGACAGGGCGCGCCCGGTTGACTCACCGTACTGGCCTGGAAGGGCCGAGTAGATCTTGAAGGCACCCAGCGCCTCCTTGCCCGCTATCAGCGGAGCGCTCACCACCGAGCGGACCGGGAGCGAGGCTACAGTGGATTGCCAGTGTGGCCACCGGGTGTCAGCCCGGAGGTCATCAATGATGACCACTTTTCCAGTGGCCCAGGCAGTAATGCACGGGCCCTCACCGAGCTCGTATTGGGCCACATCGAGCTGCTCCACCAGGGCATCCGTTGCAGCACTGCTGGTGCGCTTGCCCTCGGCATCCATCAAGGACACCCCGGCCCCTGGCGTCCCCGGAAGCGACTCTTTGATGGCCTGTGCCAGGAGTGAGACCGCGCGGTCCACCTTCTCTTCCGTGAGCAGGAGCCCCCGGATGCGGGCCACCGCCGCGGTGAGATCGTCCAGCGGCAGCTGGTTCATTCCATCACCGGATCATCCTGGTCCGGGACCTCCATCTGGAACCCGCAGGCACAGCGCAATACGCTGGTAGCCAGGTAGACCCCCAAGGCCTCGGGGAGGCGGTTGCTGGTGTAGCTGCCGTGGATGCTGCGCATCTCGGCGCCGGCAATTCCCATGGGCTGGCCGCAATGCATGTAGTGCCCGTCGACATACAGCACATCGAATTTAGTGGACATCAGGCCACCGCCGGGTAGCTGCTGAGGATGTAGTCGGTGGCGGCAGGGCCGGTCATCCGGAGGCGGCTGTCCCGGATGTCCACGCCACAGCGCAACATGCCGGCCCGGAAGGCCTGGTCGGATTTGGGCGTCAAACCGTGCAGGGCGGCCCAGCTCACGTACAGCCCGTACAGGCAGTCTGGGCGCAGTGGAAATTCACTGAAGGGGTCCGGCGTGGTGGCTTCGTGAAGGAACTGTTGGAAGTGCGATAACGCCATGTCAAGGCTCTTTCGCTGCTGCATCCTTGCTGCCGTTGCACTACAGCAGCTGCTCCTGGGGCCTGTGCAGGGGGCCGGGAGGACGGGGCGTGGTTCCCGTCACAACTTCGAATTTACCCGAGCAGGCGGGGGATGTACAGTCCACCCCTTGGGCGTCAGGGCCCGCTCGTCCGGGCAGGCGCAGTAGCGGACCGGACGGCAGTCCCGATCCCTTGTACCAACGGCGATCGTCCGGGTACGGTAAAACAACTAAGCGTACTTACTAAGTGCAGGCCACGACTCGGAAACCAAGGATTCGCCTAAGGAGGCCGACTCCCATGAATGACACTCCCCAGCACGACGTTCCCCAGCACAGCGACCTGCCCCTTCCGGACTACGACCACCTGCCCGTTGGAACGCTGCCGACGAGGATCACTGGCCTGAGCGAGGCGGACGTATCGCAGTTGGTTGCGTACGAGAAAGCCCATGGCAACCGGCTGCCCATCCTGCAGATCCTGGAGCAGCGGCTGCAGGCCCTGCAGAAGGGCGCCGAGCCCAGCGGGGCGCAGGTCCCGCCTACGCCGGAGGTCATCGCCAGCCCGGACACTCCCCAGGCCTCCCGGGTCCCGGGGCCGCCGGTCAACCCGCCATCCCAGGGCGATCCCACCAACCCGGCGCAGCCGCGCTGACGAAGGGACGGGGCGGACGTGGACGTGCAGGACCACCCTGGTGCCGGTGGCCCAAGGGAGCACGACGGCGCCCGCGACCTGCGTGCCTTTGTCCGCTCGCGGGAGGCGGAGCTTGAGCGGCGGCTGGCTGAGTGGGTGCGTGTCCCCGGCATCCTGGGAGACCCGGATCATTCCCAGGACCTGCTCCATTCAGCCAACTGGCTCGCCGCAGAATTCCGGGAAGTCGGCTTTCCGGTGGTGGAGGTGCTGCCGACGGGGGAGTCCCACGCCGTGTACGCGGAGTGGTGCACGGCCCCCGGGGCGCCTACCGTGCTGGTTTACAGCCATCACGACGTCCGGGCCGTGAGGCCGGAGAACTGGGCTTTGACCTCACCGTTTGAACCTGTTGTCCGTGAGGGCAGGCTGTATGGCAGGGGGAGCTCGGACGCCAAAGGCCAGATCCTGGTGCACCTTGAAGCCGTCCGTGCCCACCTTGGGGTGTCGGCGGACCCGGCTAACTCTGCCCCCAGTGTCAACCTGAAGTTCCTCATCGAAGGGGAGGAGGAAGGCGGCTCCCCGAACCTGGCAAAGCTGTTGGAAGACAACCCGGAACGGTTCGCCGTCGACCTGGTCCTGTTCTCCGACACCCTCCTCTGGCGGGCCGACCACCCCGCCGTCTGCATGGGCATACGCGGCATGCTCAGTGTGCACCTGGAGGTCTACGGGCCCGAACGGGACGTGCACAGCGGTGCCGTGTCGGGGAGTGCGCCGAACCCAGCCTTCGAACTCGGCCGGCTGCTGGGGCTCATGCATGATCAGGATGGCCGGGTGGCCGTTCCCGGCTTCTACGACGACGTCGAGCCCCTCCCGGCCGATCTCCGGAACGCACTCGCAGACCTGCCCTTCAGCGAGGAGGACTGGCTGGCGCGCTCCGAAAGCGGTGCCACCACGGGCGAAAAGGGCTACACCGTGCTGGAGCGGTTGTGGCTGCGGCCCGCTGTCGAAGTCACCTCCATCATCGCCGGCGACCCGCTGGGCGTGTCCCGCGCCGCCGTCCCGGCCGTCGCCTCGGCTGACCTCAGCTTCCGGACCGTTCCAGGCCAGCAGTTGGAGAAGATTGCCGCCCAGCTGCAAGAGTGGGTGGCCGCCACCGTTGGCGATGCCTTCGGCCACAGCCTGATCCCTGACCTGGAAACGGCCCAGGAACCGTACCGCACGCCGGACCACCCCGCCGTCGCCGTTCTGGAAAAAGCCATGGCGCTGGGCTTCAACGCCGACGGGACCGGCCGGATGGGCAACGCCGGCGGCGGCCCTGCCGAGCTGCTTGCCCGTTCCCTGGCCGCGCCTGTGTTGTTCTTCGGCACCGGTCTGGTGGAGGACCACTGGCACGACAGCGACGAGAGCGCCAGCCTTGACGTCCTGATGAACGGGGCGGTCACCCTGGCCTGCTTCTGGGACCAGCTTGCAACGATGCAACGGGAGAAGGACGACGACGTTGGACACCTACGGCAATGATGGCGCCGGCGGCGCGGGCGCGGGCAGGCGCACGTTCGGGATTGAAGAGGAGCTGCTTCTGGTGGACCCCTCCAAGGGGGAAGCCGTGCCCATGGCCGGGGAGCTC
Organism: Arthrobacter sp.; assembly: GCA_035475035.1. Classification (GTDB taxonomy): domain Bacteria; phylum Actinomycetota; class Actinomycetes; order Actinomycetales; family Micrococcaceae; genus Arthrobacter. Next base: position 1,860 of record DATIMT010000185.1, on the reverse strand, counting down.
CTCAACCTGTACGTCCGCCCGCTGAAGGCCGGAGCCGGGCCCGTCCTCACGGCGGAGTTCCAGCAGGAAATGATTGAGGTGGTCACCCCGCCACACGCCACACTGGACGCCCTTCACAAGGACATCGTCGCCGGACGGTCCATAGCGCACCAGGCTGCCGAGGACGTCGGCGTCAGGGTGGCAGCGCTGGGCACCTCACCCCTTCCCGCTGATCCCCATCCCGTTCAGCTGCGCAGGTTCAAGGCCATGATGGAGGAATACGGGCTCACCGCCAGGGAACAGCTCACCTGCGGCTGCCACATCCACGTCTCCGTGGAGTCGCACGAAGAAGCCGTGGCCGTGCTGGACCGGATGCGCAACTGGCTGCCGGTACTCATCGCGCTCAGCGCCAACTCCCCTTTCTGGCACGGCAAGGACAGCGGCTACGCCAGCTACCGCTCCCAGGTGTGGAACCGCTGGCCGTCCGCCGGTCCGCTGGAGATCCTGGGCACCCCTGACGCCTACCACCAGCTGGTGCACGACATGGTGAGCACCGGCGTCGCCCTGGATGAAGGCATGATCTACTTCGACGCCCGCCTGTCGCGGCACTACCCCACGGTGGAAATCCGCGTGGCCGATGTGTGCCTGCGGCCGGAGAACACCGTCCTGCTGGCCGGAATCGCCAGAGGCCTGGTGGACACTGCCGCACGGGAGTGGCGGGAGGGCACCGAACCGGTGGCGGTGCCAGCGGCACTGCTCCGGCTGGCTGGCTGGAAAGCAAGCCGCTGGGGACTCCGGGGCGAGCTGCTGGATCCGCAGACACACCGCCCGGCACCCGCGCTCGCCGTCGTAAACTCGCTGCTGAACCATATCCGCGGCGCTCTGGAGGACATGGGGGACCTGCAGCGGGTGGAGGAGCTGGTGGACAGCGTGCTCGCCAACGGCACCGGCGCGGTCCGCCAAATGGAGGTGCTGCACCGAACCGGCGACCTGGAGCAGGTGGTGCAGGACGCCTCGAACTGCACGGTGTCGGCCTCCTAGAAACCAAACAGCAGGCCTCAGTACGTGGTTGCGTTCGGCAGGATCAACGGCGGCAGCGGTGCCTGGTTGAAATCGAAGGACTTGGCCAGGTCGCCCAACTGCGGGTTGTTTTCCCGCACGTCCGGCCGCGCGTCCGGCCGGCCGTCGGTGGCGGGGTCGATGCGTTCGCCGCCCAGGAAGTCATCCTCGATGAACTTGAAGTAGGCGTCGTGGCTGAGGACCTGGTGATCGATGTACCCCTTCTTCGCGTAGGGGCTGATCACCAGGCCGGGGACGCGCAGGCCGTAGCCGTTGCCGTCCACGACCGGAGGGTTTTCGTGGTCGTAAAACCCGCCCCAGTCATCCCATGTCAGGAAGATGGCCGTGCTGTCCCAGTCGGGGCCGCTCATGATGGCGTTGACCAGCCCGGCCACGTAGGCCTGCCCTGTGCTGATCTTGGCCGGCGGATGCTCGCTGACCTTGTCCGTGGGTGCCACCCAGGTGACCGCGGGAAGCCTGCCGTTCCGGGCATCGTCGTAAAAGCCGTCCAGCGGCTTGATGTTGCCCAGTTCGCCGTCCTCCTTGACGGTGTCGAAGTAGGGAAGCGGGTTCCACCGCCCCGGCGTTTCGGCGTCCTGCTCCACCGGAGTGCAGGTGGCGGCATCGTTGCGGCAGTCAGGTTCGGTGCCTTTGAATACGTAGTAGGCCCAGGGCACCGAGTGCTTGTGCAGCAGGTAGGTCAGGTCTGTCCAGGCGTAGCTCGGCACCTTCAGGTCCCTGGCCGCCTGGGACAGCTTCTCTTTCAGTGCTGCCGGGACGTCTGCCGAGTCGACGGCGGCGCGGCAGACGGGGTATGAATCG
>DATIMT010000184.1:0-5900 GCA_035475035.1 Arthrobacter sp. | reverse complement strand
CCTCTATGGCTACTACGAGCGCCGGCTGCTCAGGGACCTTCCCCGCGACCGCATTCCCCGCCACATCGGCGTCATGGTGGACGGCAACCGGCGCTGGGCCAAGCAGTTCAACGCCCCCACCAGCCAGGGCCACCAGGCCGGCGCGGACAAAATCCACGAATTCCTCGGCTGGTGCCAGGAACTGGGCGTCAAAGTGGTGACGCTGTACATGCTGTCGACGGACAACATGAACCGCTCCAGCGAGGAACTGGACCTCCTGATGGGCATCATTGCCAACACCCTGGACCGGCTGGACGACGACGCAAACATCTCAGTGCACGCGATGGGCGCACCTGAGCTCCTTCCTGACTACCTGGCCGAGCGCCTCAACAAGCTCACAGCCAGGACACCCGCCCGGGAAAAAATCCACGTCAACGTTGCCGTGGGCTACGGCGGCCGCCGGGAAATCGTCGACGCCGTCCGGGAACTCCTCCACGACGCCGTCGCCAAGGGCATGGACATCTCCAAGCTGGCCGATGAGCTGTGTGTCGATGACATCTCGCGCTTCCTGTACACCCGCGGCCAGCCGGACCCGGACCTGGTGATCCGGACGTCGGGGGAGCAGCGCCTCTCCGGCTTCCTGATGTGGCAGAGCGCCTACAGCGAGTTCTACTTCTGCGAGGCCCTGTGGCCCGCCTTCCGCAAGGTGGACTTCCTCCGCGCCCTGCGGGACTATGCCGGCCGGCAGCGGCGCTTCGGCACCTGAACCCCTGGTTCATAACGAGTTCATACACGGGCAAGGGAAATCGCCGCGTAATGGTTGCGGAAACTACCCCGGGTGGATTTACGTTATATCCATCAGCAGGCAAAACCGCCGGCTGATCGGGGAGGCCAGTACATGGAGCGAATCATCGCACCGGTTGTATGGGAGGCCGGACCCGGCCTCCTGGCCGAGCCGCCTCACCAATAACAATTCCGGGCTGGTGCCCGGGGCTGGAGTCGATGTGGCTACTTCTGAACAACTGCCCGAGGTCCTGTTTGGACAGGGCGGAAAAGCTACCCCTCGCGCCGAGCGAGCCACCTCTGAGACCGGCGCAGCAACTGATGCTGCGGCCGGTTTTGCTGTCTCCGGAAGGGAAGCCGACATCCACACCTTCGTCATCGACACCTCCGTCCTGCTCTCAGACCCGAGGGCTCTCCTGCGGTTCGCCGAGCATGAGGTAGTGGTTCCCATCGTGGTCATCACCGAACTCGAAGGCAAGCGGCACGACCCCGAACTCGGATACTTTGCCCGGAAGGCCCTGCGGCTCCTGGACGACCTCCGGGTCAAGCACGGCGGCCTCAACCAGCCCCTTCCCATTGGCGACGAGGGCGGAACCCTGATGGTGGAACTCAACCACATCTCCGCCGAGGTTCTGCCGCTGGGCTTCCGCAGCGGGGACAACGACAGCCGCATCCTGGCCGTAGCCAAGAACCTGGCCAACGAGGGACGCAATGTCACCGTGGTGTCCAAGGACCTGCCGATGCGGGTCAAGGCCTCCGCCATGGGGCTCACCGCTGACGAGTACCGCAACGAACTGGTCAAGGACTCCGGCTGGACAGGCGTCGCCGAAATCGAAGCCGACGAACAGGAAATCAGCACCCTGTATGGCCACGAACCCGTCTTCATCCCCGCCGCCGCCGAACTGCCGGTCAACACCGGCCTGGTCCTGCTCTCCAACCGCGGCTCAGCGCTGGGCCGGGTAGGCGCCGACAAGCAGGTGCGCCTGGTCAAGGGCGACCGTGACGTGTTCGGCCTCCATGGCCGGTCCGCCGAGCAGCGGCTGGCCATCGACATGCTGATGGATCCCGCCGTGGGGATTGTGTCCATCGGAGGCCGCGCCGGAACCGGCAAATCAGCGCTTGCCCTGTGCGCCGGCCTTGAGGCGGTCCTGGAACGCCGCGAACACCGCAAAGTGATCGTCTTCCGGCCCCTTTACGCGGTGGGAGGACAGGAACTTGGCTACCTGCCAGGCTCGGAGGCCGAGAAAATGAACCCCTGGGCGCAGGCTGTCTTCGATACCCTGGGCGCCCTGGTCAGCCAGGAAGTGGTGGAGGAAGTCATGGACCGGGGCATGCTCGAGGTCATGCCCCTCACCCACATCCGCGGACGCTCCCTCCACGATGCCTTCGTGATCGTCGATGAGGCCCAGTCCCTTGAGAAGAACGTCCTCCTCACCGTCATGAGCCGCATGGGCCAGAACTCCAAGATCGTCCTGACCCACGACGTCGCCCAGCGGGACAACCTCCGCGTCGGGCGCCACGACGGAATCGCCGCCGTCGTCGAAACGCTGAAAGGACACCCCCTCTTCGGCCACGTCACCCTGACCCGCTCCGAGCGCTCGCCAATCGCCGCACTGGTCACGGAATTGCTTGAGGGTTAGCCATCGTGGGTGCGCGGGTGCCCCTTCCTCTGCGTGCTGGCTCGTTCCTCGCCTTTGACGCACGCTGCCGGAAGGCGCACCCGCGCACCAGCGGCGCCGCAGTCCTTCTCGTAGGAGCGCATCGCGACGCATCGGGCACCGGAGGTCGCCCAGCGACCGAAGGGGCCCCTATGCGTTGTGTCTAAGCGACGGAGAAGGGCTGCGACGTTGCATTCTGAACCACGGAAGCGCTCACTTGACGCCAAGGAACTTCGCCGCTGCTTCGTGGCCTTCTAGCTTCAGCGTCCAGTCGGGGCGCTTGAAGGTTTCCGGGGTGAGGCGGACGTGCTGGACTGTTTGGACTTCCGTGCCCCAGGCTTTGCGGGTGGTGCCATTAAGCTCGTAGCCGAGGGCGCGGGAGACGCCCAGGGAGGCTTCGTTCCAGGCGGCGGCTTCGGATTCGGCGACTTCTGCGCCAAGCAAGTCAAAGGCCCAGAGGACGACGGCGGCACGCATCTCCTTGCCCAGGCCGCGGCCTTGGACGGACCGCGTGAGCCAGGATCCGGTGGTCACTGTCCTCAGGGCTGCGAAGTCCTTGGCCCCGACGTCCTGGCAGCCGACGAACTGGCCGCCGTGCCAGATGCCGAGGAGCAGGGTCCAGTTCTCCGGCGTGCATTCAGCCCGGCAGCGCCAATACCAGCGGGCCATGTTGGAGCCCAACTCGTCGTGTGGGAGCTCCGTCCATGGAGTGCTGAACGGACTCCTGCCGGCGTCGTGGATACCGCTTCGGGCCGCCGCAACAGCCGCGGGGATGTCCTGGTCGGTGATGGGCCGCAGCTCCAGCCGCGGCGTAGCCAGCTTGAGGTCGAACAGCGGCCAGATGGAGCTCAGGGTAGTCATCCGCGAAGCCTAGCGGACCGCGGCCATGGCGGTTTGTCACGCTTAGGCGGGAATGTCCCAGCTGATGTGCTGCCGGACATCGGTGAGGTTCATGGACTGGGCCAGGAAGAGGTCATCGAGCATGTATTCGTCCACTGCGATGATGCGGATCCAGTGACCGTACTCCTCCGTTGCAGCTTCCAGGGACTGGCTGGACACGCAGACGCCGGTGCCCAGGTCCACACGGAGGCGTGTCCTGCCGGGGAGACAGAGGGGAGCCGCAGGATCACCCGGGTGGTAGGCGGCGTTGGGCACCACCACCGCATCAAGGACGGCCCTGCCTTCGTGCTCGGCGTGCCGGACGTCCTGGATGTCCAGCGCGTTGCTGCCTGGAAACTCGAGGGGCACAGGGGAATTGCCGGCGAGCTCCACGGGGTCCAGCGCAGCTGAAAAGCGTGCGTTGCCGAATCCGGGTTCGCCGTACGCGGCTTCGGGGCGGCGGCGCACCAACCCGGCGTCGTCATACACGGGCGTGACCAGGTGTGGAGGGAGGAGCCAGGACTTACGGGTGGCACTCACGTAGAAGTCGTCGCGGGAGTCGTTGATTCCCGTGGTGCTGTGCAGGACCAGGCCCTCCGGGCTCTCCAGCCGGAGCGCACCCGGACGGCGCAGCCACGCGCGGACAAAAGGTGCCCCGGGGGCGGGTGCGGACGCGAAACCCTGATCCCAGTACTCAAAACGCAGCGACTGCCACTTCCAGGGGGAGGACCGGCACAGGTTGCGGAACATCGCGGCCAGGTCCGCGGGGACGGGGGGAGGGTCCGGAACCGGCCGGCGCCGGGAGTCCCAGGACGACATATCCACATCTTACGCGGGGGCAGTACGGCCGGGATGGGTGGATCCAGTAGCATCCGAGGGGTGATCGGACGACTGGGCGAACTCTGGCAGCACACCCCGCTTGCTTTCTGGCTGGTACTGGCGGCCTGCCTCTATTTTGCGGTGATGGCGGTCCGGCTCACCATCATCGACGTCCGGCACCACCTCCTGCCGAACAGGATCGTTTTTCCGTCCTACGCGGTGGCCGGGGCGCTCCTCCTGGCCGCAGCCGCGGTGGCCTGGGGCGGCCCCTTCCCGGCCGCAGGGGACACCGGCGGCTTCCTGGCCATCCCCGCGCTCCGTGTGGTGGCAGGGGCGGGAATCCTGTGGCTGTTCTATTTTGTCCTGCGGTTCATCTATCCGCCTGGCATGGGGTTTGGTGACGTCAAGCTCGCAGGAGTTCTGGGCATGTACCTTGGCTATCTCAGCTGGGGCCACCTGTTCGCGGGCACTTTCCTGGCGTTCCTGCTGGGCGGGCTGTGGTCCCTGGTGATCCTTGCGGCGCGGCGTGGAACGCTGAAGTCCGCCATACCGTTCGGCCCGTTCATGCTCGCCGGGGCCGCAGCCGCCATGCTGCTGCCCGCCTGAGCTTCGCCGGGCTGTTCCACGCAACTGTTGGGTAGGCTGGCTGTATGCCTGCACCTGAATACGTCCTGAAGCTGCGCAAGAAGATCGGCAACGACCCCCTCTGGGTTCCCGGGGTCCGGGGCGTCGTGGTTGATGACGCCGGGAGGATCCTGCTGGCCCGACGGGCTGATAACCGGCAATGGGCGCTCGTCAGCGGCATGCTGGACCCGGGAGAGCAGCCGGCGCGCGGCCTGGTGCGGGAGATTTTCGAGGAAACGGCCGTTGTGGCGGAACCGGAGCGCGTCGTTTCCGTCGGCGCAGTGGGTCCCATCACCTACCCCAACGGCGACGTCTGCGAGTTCCTGGACGTGGTGTTCCTGTGCCGCTACGTCTCGGGAACAGCCCGGGTGAATGACGACGAATCGATTGCCGTCGGCTGGTTCAGCCCGGATGAACTCCCGGACCTCATGCCCGGCCACCTCACCAGCATCCACCGTGCACTGGCTCCGGCAGAGGCAGCCCACTTCGAGCCCTGAAGCCGCCAATACGGTGCTGAAAAGGAACAGGGGCGCCGCAACCCCCAAGATTGCGGCGTCCCTGTTGGGGTGCGGCCCTCCGGTGCCGGGAGGCAGCAGACCCGGCACCGGCAACCAGGCCGGCGTGGCTGAGCCAGCGTCCGACGGCGGTCAGCGGCCCTGGGAAACCAGCTCGCCGTCGTCGTCCTTAACCTCTGGGCCGCCCTGTACCACTGATGCTTCCCCCGCAGCGTGGACGCGGGACCCGGCAGGAACGCCGGGCAGGCCGGCAGCCAGCCGCTCGGCCTCCTCGCCGCCCACTGCCTCGCCGCGTGCCACCATACCGGCGGTGTCCGACAGCGGGATCTGCTTCAGCGTGATGGCGAGGAGCAGCGCAACGGCGATGAAGGGGAGCAGGTACCAGAACACCGGCGCCAGGGAGTCGGCGTAGGCGTTCACGATGGCGTCACGCAACTGTTCCGGAAGCTGGCTCAGGGCCTGGGGGTCAAGGGTCCGGGTGGACTGGCCGGCCTGCTCGGCGGAAGCTCCTGCCCCGGTGAAAGCGCTGGTCAGCGCTTCGGACAGGCGGGTGGTGAAGATCGAGCCGAACACAGCCACGCCCATCGCGGCACCCACCTCGCGGAAGTAGTTGTTGGTGCTGGTGGCGGTGCCGATCTGGTCC
>DATIMT010000183.1:0-6125 GCA_035475035.1 Arthrobacter sp. | reverse complement strand
GCGGGGTGCCCTGTTCCACGATCTGGCCCTGGTCCATGAACACCACGGTGTCCGCCACGTCGCGGGCGAAGCCCATCTCGTGGGTGACGATGATCAGCGTGGTGCCGGACTTGGCCAGTTCACGGATGACGTCCAGCACCTCGTTGACCAGCTCGGGGTCCAGTGCGGAGGTGGGCTCGTCGAACAGCAGGATTTTGGGGTCCAGTGCCAGGGCGCGGGCAATCGCGACGCGCTGCTGCTGGCCGCCGGAGAGCTGGCGCGGGTACGCGCCGGCCCGGTCCTTGAGCCCCACGCGGTCCAGGAGCTCCAGGCCGCGGCGGCGGGCCTCCTCCTTGGATCGCCGCGCCCTGCCGGGCTGATGCGCCACGACGGGTGCTTCCGCCACGTTCTCCAGCGCGGTGAGGTGCGGGAACAGGTTGAAGTTCTGGAACACCATGCCGATTTCGGTGCGCTGTTTCAGGATCTCCTTTTCGCGCAGCTCGTGCAGCCGGTCGCCGCGGACCTCGTAGCCCACAAGCTGGCCGTCGATGGTGATGTGCCCGCCGTCCACCTTTTCCAGGTGGTTGATGGTCCGCAGCAGGGTGGACTTGCCCGAGCCGGAAGGGCCCACGATCACGGCGACGCCGCCGGGCTCCACGGTGAGGCTGACGCCCTTGAGGACTTCGGCTGCGCCGAAGGATTTGCGGACGCCGGTGATTTCCACCAGGCCGCGGGTGGCTGTGGGGGCGGTAAGGGTCTCAGTCATCAGAAGTTCCTCCGGTTGGGCACTGCCGCGTGGGTGGCGAAGAATTTGCGGGCCGTCTGCAGGGGCGTCAGCGGCAGGTTCCGCACCGCGCCCTTCGAGTAGTGCCGTTCGATGTAGTACTGGAAGACGCTCAGCACGGACGTGATCACGATGTACCAGAGCGTGGCCACCAGCAGCAGCGGCAGGACCTGCTGGGTGCGGTTGTAGATGACCTGGACGGTGTAGAACAGCTCGGAGTAGGCCAGGACGTAGACGATGGAGGTGCCCTTGACCAGGCCGATGATCTCGTTGAAGGCGGTGGGCAGGATGGCGCGCATGGCCTGCGGCAGGACAATCCGGGTGGAGCGGCGCCAAGCCGGGATGCCGAGTGCGGCCGCCGCCTCCAGCTGGCCCTGGTCCACGGACAGGATGCCGCCGCGGATGATCTCGGCCGAGTAGGCGGCCTGGTTCAGGGTCAGACCCAGCACTGCTGCCGCAAACTGGCTGATCAGTGTGGTGGTCTGCACCTCGAAGAACCGGACGTCCGTAAACGGGATCCCGAGGCTGATTTTCTCGTACAGGTAGCCCAGGTTGTACCAAAGCAGCATCTGGACCAGCAGCGGTGTTGACCGGAAAATCCAGGAGAACGTCCAGGACACCGAGACCAGCAGCGGCGACGCGGAGAGCCGCATGAGCGCCAGGATGAAGCCGAGCACAAAACCGAGGATGCCGGAGATGGCGGTCAGCTTCAGGGTTTCCAGCAGGCCTTTGACCACGGACTGGGCGGTAAACCACTGCGCCACCACACCCCACTCCCAGCGCGGGTTGGTGGCCAGGGACCAGGCCACCGCCAGGACGCCTAGCGCGACGGCGGCGGTCCCCACCCAGCGCCACGGATGCTTGGCTGCCACCACACGGTAGGACGAGTAGTCAGTGGCCACCGGCACCGCCACACCGGTTCCGCCCGGTGGCGCTGCAGCGGCCCGTTCCGGCTCCGGCTGGACCGGTTGCGGCTGCTTTGACTGCGCCACCCTGGTTGCTGAACTCACGGGGCCACCTCGCTTCTCTTTCCTGGACTGGAGCCGGAGTACCCGGCGTCGGGGCGGCTCGCCCCGGTTGCTGGCTGCAAATCTAGGACCGGCCGGAAGGGGCCAGCAAGGCGGCAGGTTGCAATACTTCACGGGGCTTCGCACGGCGTCATGCGTCGGTTTTTTGCGTCCCTTAACGTGCTGTGACGCGGAGTTAACGGCCGTGACCAGGCGCTCGACCGCCGTCGCCACGGCTGCCTAGCATGGGCACTCCGACGGCCGCTCCCGCGCCGTTCCCTTCACATCACATGCCGTCAGGAGTGCCCATGCCAGCCACCATCCCGGCCATCGTCTTCATCGGCGGCGGACCGCGCACGGCGGGCGTACTCGAGCGGATCGCCGCCAACCGGCCGGACGTCTTCGCCGGCCCGCTCCAGATCCATGTGGTGGAGCCGCACATCCCCGGTTCGGGCCGCATCTGGCGGTACGACCAGGACCCCGGGCTCCTCCTGAACTCGATGGCCGCGGACATCACCATGTTCACGGACGCATCCGTGGACTGCGCCGGCCCCGCAGCGGCCGGCCCCGGGCTGGCCGACTGGGCAGCCGGCGTGCTGGACGCCTCCATCACCGACGTGCCGGACTTCCCCCAGCCACTGTGGGACCAGCTGCGCGCCCTGACCGCCACCACCTTTCCTACCCGGCAGCTGCAGAGCCAGTACCTGGAGTGGTTCTTCCGCCGCGCCGCCAGATCCCTGGGCCGCAGCGTGACGGTCCACCGGACCACCGCCGTGGGTATCAGGGCCCTCGACGACGGCGGCCACGTGGTTGCCCTGGCCAACGGCAGGGCCCTGCACGCGGACATTGTGGTGACTGCGCTGGGCCACACGGACTCCCATCCCGATGCCATATCCGCCGGTTTCTCGGACTTCGCTGCCCGGCACGGCGGCTACCACGCGGCGCCCAGCTACACCACCGACGTCGACTACTCCCCCATCGCCCCCGGTCAGGACGTGATCGTCTCCGGGATGGGCCTGGCGTTCGTGGACCTGCTGGTCCTCCTCATGGAGGGACGCGGCGGCAGGTTTGAGGAAACGTCCGACGGCGGGCTGCGCTACCTTCCGTCCGGACGGGAACCGGTGTTGTGGGCCGGCTCGCGGCGCGGCGTGCCGTACCACTCGAAAATTTCCACAGCCCTGCAGGGGCAGGCCCCCGGGCCGCTGCAGTTCTTTACGGCCGCCGCGGTGGAGGCCCTGCTGCAGCAGCACGGCGAGCTGGACTTCCACCAGCACCTCTGGCCGCTCATCGCCAAGGAAGCCGGGCACTACTACTACCGCGAGCTCCTGACCGGAAGTCCTGACCGGGCCGCCATGGGCTGGGACGAGTTCGCCGCCCGTTATGCGCACCTGGACTGGTACAGCCGCGAGCGCGCTGACCTGGTTAAGGCTGCGGTCCCGGACTCCGGCCTGCACCTGGACCTGGAGCGGCTGGACCGGCCCTTCGAAAGCCGCCGCTTTGGTGATCACGCCGAGGTGCAGGATGCGGTGGCCCGGTACATCGAAACCGACCTGGCGCTGCGGGACAGCCCGGACCACCCCGAAACCCTTGCCCTGTTCCTCGCCCTGCTGCACGTGTACATGGAAGTGGGGCGCGTGGTCCCGCCTGAACGGCTCAACGCCCGCTCGCAGCAGGTCATCCACGGCTGGTGGCACGGCTTCTTCAGCTTCGTGGACTCCGGGCCCCCGCCCCACCGGTTGCGCCAGATGCTGGCGCTGCACCGCGCCGGGCTACTGCAGTTCCTGGGCCCCGGCTTGAAGGTGTCCGCAGACGACGCAACCGGTCTTTTTGTTGCTGCCTCCGCACAATCCGGGGTGAGCGTCACGGCCAAGGCACTGATCGAGGCGCGGCTGCCATCCACGTCGGTGGCCCGCTCGCTCAACCCTGTTTTGGCTGCCCTGCACGGCAGCGGCCTGGGCAGCGAGCAGCAGCTGCTGACCTCCGACGGCATCCATTCCACCGGGAAACTCCTGGTCTCCCCGCAGCACCAGCTGGTGGGGGCCGACGGCGTACCTCAGTCCACCTTGTTTGGCGTTGGCCCGGGCACATCCGGCTGGGGCGCAGGCGCTTTTGCCCGGCCCAACACCAACGCCGCGCCGTTCCGGGAGAACGATGCCCTGGCCCGCACCATCCTCGGCGTTGCCCGGGACCTGTCTGCCCGGGCCACAATTACTCCAGAACCAGCCGTCGTCGGAAAGAACTGAAACGTGACCGCAGAACCCGAACTTCGTCCCAGGCCGCTTGACCCCGCCAGCCTGACGGTCCTCAGCCTTCCCATGCACGATCCACGCGTCCGGCCGCTCCTGGACGAACTCGCCGTCGAATATGACACCCGGTACGGGGACCGGTTCGGCCGCTCGGCCGCCGCGGAGGAACTGAACCGCTACCCCGCCGAGGAATTCGAGGGACCCCACGGCACCCTCCTGGTGATCCAGGAGGGCGGTGAGTCGATCGCCGGCGGGGCGTTCCGCCGGTATGACGAAACCACCGCGGAACTGAAGCGGATCTGGACGCACTCGGCCCACCGCCGTCGTGGTTTGGCCCGGCTGGTCCTGGCCGAGCTGGAAGCCCTGGCTGCTGCCCGCGGCTACACCCGGCTCTACCTCACCACCGGCCCGCGGCAACCCGAGGCCAAGCACCTCTACCTCAACACCGGTTACCAGGCGCAGTTCGACCTGGACGCGGATCCGGAGACGGTCGGACACCTGGCGTTCACCAAGGACCTGCCCGCTCTGGCTTAGGGCGGACTGACGGATTGACGGGCCACGCACCACCCCAAACCGGATGTCCGCGGCTAAGCTGGCGCCATGGCCACCAAAACCACAGCAGAGAAGCTTGCCACCATCCAGAAGGGCTACACGCTGGAAGGCGCCACCATCGAACTGGGGGCAGCCATCATCGACGGCGAGCTCCACAAGGACGCACCGGTTCGGCTGCCGCTGGCCATGATGAACCGGCACGGGCTGGTGGCCGGCGCCACCGGTACGGGCAAGACCGTCACGCTGCACATGATGGCCGAACAGCTGTCCACCGCCGGCGTCCCGGTCTTCCTGGCCGACATCAAGGGCGACCTCTCCGGCGTGGCCACTGCCGCCGTCGGAAGCGACAAGCTCAGGGCCCGCACGGACAGCGTCGGCCAGGCGTGGGAGGGCAAGACGTTTCCGGTGGAGTTCCTGGCGCTGGGCGGCGACGGCAACGGTGTTCCCGTCCGCGCCACGGTGACCTCGTTCGGGCCCATCCTGCTTTCGCGGATCATGGAACTGAACGACACTCAGGAATCGAGCCTGCAGCTGGTGTTCTATTTCGCGGACAAGAACGGCCTGGAGCTGATCGACCTCAAGGACCTCCGCGCCGTGATCCAGTACCTCACCTCCGATGAGGGCAAGGACAAGCTGGAGGAACTCGGCGGCCTGTCCAAGGCCACCGCGGGCGTGATCCTCCGGGAACTCGTGAACCTTGAGGCGCAGGGGCTGGAGAAGTTCTTCGGCGAGCCGGAGTTCGACACTGCCGAGCTGCTGCGAACCGCCCCGGACGGGCGCGGCGTTGTCACCTGCCTGGAGCTCCCCACCCTGCAGACCAAGCCCATGCTGTTCTCCACCTTCCTGATGTGGCTGCTGGCGGACCTGTTCGAGGACCTCCCCGAGGCCGGCGACCTGGACAAGCCCAAGCTGGTGTTCTTCCTGGACGAGGCCCACCTGCTCTTTAACGGGGCCAGCAAAGCTTTCCTCGACGCCATCACCACCACCGTCCGGCTGATCCGTTCCAAGGGCGTGGGCATCTTCTTCGTTACGCAGACGCCCAAGGATGTTCCCGCGGACGTCCTGGGCCAGCTGGCCAACCGTGTGCAGCACGCCCTGCGCGCCTTCACCCCCGAGGACGCCAAGGCACTCAAGGCCACGGTGTCCACGTTCCCGCTCAGCGACTACGACCTCGAAGAGACGCTGACCTCCGCGGGCATCGGCGAGGCCGTCATCACCGTCATGAATGAAAAGGGCGCGCCCACGCCGGTGGCCCTCACCCGGCTCCGTGCCCCTGAATCCCTCATGGGCCCCAGCGCGGAAGCCCTGGTTCGAAGCACCGTTGCCGGCTCTGCGCTGCTGGGCAAGTACGGAACTGCGGTGGACAACCCCTCTGCCTACGAGAAGCTCACGGGCAAGGCTGCAGCGCCAACGGGGCCCGCTGCGGCGGAGCCGGCTCCTGCCGGTGCGCCTGCCACCGCGGCGCCTGCCACTCCGGACGCGTACGACGTCGACGCCGAGGCCCGGCGGATCGAAGAGGAGATCCTGGGCAGGCCCAGCAGCAGGTCGCCGCAAGCC
>DATIMT010000182.1:0-8815 GCA_035475035.1 Arthrobacter sp. | reverse complement strand
CCCATTTACCAGACCACGTCCTTCGTGTTCCCGAGTGCGGAAAGCGCAGCCAACCGTTTCGCATTGGCGGAACTTGCGCCCATCTACACCCGGATCGGCAATCCCACACAGGACGCCGTGGAGCAACGGATCGCGAGCCTCGAGGGTGGCCTGGCCGCGTTGCTGCTGAGTTCCGGCCAGGCCGCCGAAACCTTCGCGGTCCTGAACATTGCGGAGGCCGGGGACCATATCGTGGCCAGCCCCAGCCTTTACGGCGGAACCTACAACCTGTTCGCCCACACGCTGAAGAAGTTCGGCATCTCCGTCACCTTCGTCGCGGATCCCGACAACCTGGACCAATGGCGCGACGCCGTCCAGCCGAACACCAAGCTCTTCTTCGGTGAAGTCGTTTCCAATCCCCGCCAGGATGTCCTGGACATCGAAGGCATCTCCGATGTGGCCCACCAGGCCGGTGTGCCACTGATCGTGGACAACACACTGTCCACTCCCTACCTGATCCGCCCGCTGGAGTGGGGAGCGGACATCGTCATCCACTCGGCCACCAAGTACCTGGGTGGCCACGGCTCGGCCATCGCCGGCGTCATCGTCGATTCCGGAAAGTTCGATTTCAGCAAGGATCCTGAGCGGTTCCCGGGATTCAACACCCCTGACCCCACCTACAACGGCCTGGTCTACGCACGCGACCTTGGAGCCGATGGTGCCCTGGGGGCCAACCTCTCCTACATCCTCAAGGCCCGTGTCCAGCTGCTGCGCGACCTGGGCTCAGCGGTCTCTCCGTTCAACGCCTTCCTGATCTCCCAGGGACTTGAAACGTTAAGCCTGCGCGTGGAGCGCCACGTTGCGAACGCCACGGACGTGGCGCGCTGGCTGGAAGGAAGGGACGACGTCGAATCGGTCGCCTACGCCGGGCTGCCGTCCAGCCCCTGGTACGAACGTGGCCGGAAGTACGGGCCCAAGGGGACGGGCGCCGTCGTCGCCTTCAACCTGGCCGGCGGTGCGGAGGCGGGTAAGCGGTTTGTCGACGCCCTGGAGCTGCACTCCCACGTGGCCAACATCGGCGATGTCCGCTCCCTTGTCATCCACCCGGCGTCGACCACGCACAGCCAGCTCTCCCCGGAGCAGCAGGTGATAGCCGGAGTGCATCCGGGACTGGTCAGGCTGTCCGTAGGCCTGGAGCACATCGATGACATCCTGGCCGACCTGGAAGCGGGTTTCCGCGCTGCCAAGAGCGCCCGGGGCTGAAAGGCGCCTGGGCTGCGTCTGAATAATTGCTGAGCGGCCGGCAAGCCGGGAAGTCACAACCGGTCACACTCTTGGCCCGGAGCGGGGGGTGTTTCGTACACTCGAACCAGGTCATGAGTGCCAGTGACAGCCCCGGCTTGCTGGCCGGCAACCCTCCATCCGCGGTGGGGTGCCCCGGGTGAGGACCTGGCCTGCCGGTCAAATGACGGCAGGCAAGCGCGTAGAAGAGGTCTTGCCATGACGGTTACCGTCGCCCGAACTGCCGTCCCCGAACACGGAATTGTCCGTTACGCCTCCATTGGTGGACTGGAACTTGAAGCCGGGGGATACCTCCCGGACGTCACGCTGGCCTACGAAACCTGGGGCACGCTCAACGCGGACGCCAGCAACGCCGTCCTGATCGAGCACGCACTGACCGGCAGCACCCACGTCACCCGCGGAGACACTGACGAAGAGGGCTGGTGGGAACAGCTCGCCGGTCCCGGTGCTCCGGTGGATACGGACCGTTTCTTCGTGGTGTCCATCAACATCGTGGGTGGCTGCTACGGATCCACCGGCCCCTCGTCGCCCGCCCCCGACGGAACGCCCTGGGGCTCACGGTTCCCCCTGGTCACCCTGCGGGACAGCACGGTCGCGGAGGCCCGGCTGGCTGACCAGTTGGGCATTCACAGCTGGTTTGCGGTCCTTGGCGGATCCATGGGCGGGGCCCGGGCACTGGAGTGGGCCGTGACGTATCCCGAGCGGGTGCAGCGCTGCGCCGTTATCTCTGTGGGGGCCGCGAGCACTGCAGAACAGATCGCTTTCGCGCAGGCGCAGACCCTCGCAATCCGGCAGGACCCCAACTTCAATGGCGGCGACTACTACGGTGGTCCCTGCCCTGAAGAGGGGCTGGCACTTGCCCGGCGCATCGCCCACATCACCTACCGGTCCGCCGCAGAGCTGGAAGGCCGCTTTGGCAGGACACCCCAGGCGCCCGAGTCGCCCCTCAAGGGTGAGGTGCTGGCTGCCCGCGGCCGCTACCAGGTGGAAAGCTACCTGGACCACCAGGGCAACAAGCTCGTCAAACGCTTCGACGCCAACAGCTATATTGCCCTGACCGAGGCACTGATGAGCCATGACATTTGCCGTGGCCGGGGAACCTTGGCTGAAACGTTAGCCAGGTCCACCGCCCGGTTCCTTGTGGCCGCCGTCGACTCCGACCGGCTGTATTTTCCCTCCCAGTCCCGGGAGCTGGCCCAGGCCCTGCCCGGGGATGTGGATGTGCACGTGATCCAGGCGCCGATAGGGCACGACGGGTTCCTGACCGAGATCGGGCAGCTGGGCAGCCAGCTGCGGAACAGCTTCCTGGCCTAGCCCCACCGCGCTTCGGCAGGGCGCCCGGCGCCCGCAATCGTGACGGCGGGAAAGTCCTGATGTGCATTCCTGCAGATGCGTTCTGCACTAATCGGCGTTGAGGTTGCACCCCAGGCAGACCATACTCAATCGAATCCGGCGTTCGTGGTGTGCATCACACCTGACCGCCATCGACTGGTACCCGTGGTGTCGACGACGACGCCGAAGGAGTTCACATGAGTACGGAAAGCTCCGCCGCAAGGCGTACAGAGGAAACGGATATCAAGGCTTCGGGCCTTAAAAAGGTGGTGACGGCGTCCATGGCCGGCACAGTCGTGGAGTGGTACGAGTTCTTCCTCTACGCCTCCGCAGCCACGCTTGTCTTCGGAAAGGCCTTCTTCCCCAACGCCGGCAGCGAATTGGACGGCATCATCGCCGCCTTCCTCACCTACGCCGTCGGCTTCGTGGCACGCCCCATAGGCGGCATCGTCTTTGGCCACTTCGGCGACAAGTTCGGCCGCAAGCAGCTGCTGCAGCTGAGCATCATCCTGGTGGGGGTGTCCACCTTCCTCATGGGCTGCCTGCCCACGTTCGCGCAGGTTGGCTACTGGGCTCCCGCCCTTCTGGTTGTTCTCCGGTTTGCCCAGGGTTTCGCCGTTGGCGGGGAGTGGGGCGGCGCCGTCCTCCTCGTCGCAGAGCACAGCCCCAGCAAGTCCCGCGGCTTCTGGGCCAGCTGGCCGCAGTCCGCGGTGCCGCTGGGGAACCTGCTGGCCACCGCCGTGCTGTTCGTCCTGTCCTCCACACTGACCCAGGACGCCTTCCTGGGGTGGGGTTGGCGGGTGGCGTTCTGGCTGTCTGCGGTGATCGTCCTGATTGGGTACTACATCCGGACCAAGGTCAACGACGCCCCCATCTTCCTGGAGGCCCGCAAAGAGGTCGACGCCGGCCATAAGGGCTACGGTGTCGCTGAAGTATTCCGGCGGTACCCGCGCGGCGTCTTCACGGCCATGGGCCTGCGCTTCGCGGAAAACATCCTGTACTACCTGGTGGTGACGTTCTCCATCACCTACCTGAAAACGGTCGTCCAGGCGGATACCACCCGTATCCTCCTCCTGCTGCTCCTTGCCCACGCCCTTCACTTCGCCGTCGTTCCCATGGTCGGCAAGCTCTCGGACCGCCTTGGCCGCAGGCCCGTGTACATGGCTGGCGCCATCATGGGGGCCACCTGGGGCTTCTTTGCCTTCCCCATGATGGACACGAAGAACGATGCCATCATCCTGGCCTCCATCATGATCGGCCTGGTGTTCCACGCCTTCATGTACGCCGGACAACCCGCCATCATGGCTGAAATGTTCCCCACGCGGATGCGCTACTCCGGGGTCTCCCTGGGCTACCAGGTGACGTCGATCGTGGCCGGCTCCCTGGCACCGATCATCGCAGCCTCACTTTTGGGCACGTACAAGTCCTCCGTCCCCGTGGCGGTCTACCTGCTCATCGCCTGCGCCATCACCGCCGTCGCGGTCTACTTCCTGAAGGAAACCCGCGGCATCTCCCTGCACGATGTGGATGCCGCCGACGCCAAGGGCACAGCCGACCTCCTTGCCGCGAGCAGGAAGTAGCATGTTCCCGTGAAAGCAGCCGTCCTGTACAACACCGTTCCCGCCGCAGCCACCATGGGAGCCTTGCGGGGAAGACAAACCTACGCCGACGCCGCCCCGCTGCTGGTGCAGGAACTGGAGCAGCCGGAGCCCCGCGCCGGTGAGCTCGGTGTCGAGATCACCTACTCCAGCCTCTGCCATTCGGACCTCTCCGTGGTGGACGGTTCCCGCGTCCGGCCGCTTCCCATGGCCCTGGGCCACGAGGCGGTGGGGCGGGTGGCTTCCGTGGGCGAAGGCGTGTCCGACGTGTCCGTGGGTGACCACGTGGTGCTGGTCTTCGTGCCCAGCTGCGGCCAATGCCGGGCGTGCCTGGCCGGCCGGCCGGCCCTTTGCCACCGCGCGGCAGAGGTCAATGGCTCCGGAGACCTGCTGCATGGGCCGGCACTGTTGCGGACGCCGTCGGGGGAGCGCATCAACCACCACCTTGGCGTCTCGGCCTTCGCCGATTACGCCGTGGTTGCGCGGGAATCAGTGGTGGTGATTGACGACGACGTCCCGGACACGGTCGCCGCGATGTTTGGTTGCGCCGTGCTCACCGGAATGGGCGCCGTGTTGAATACCGCCGGCGTCAGTTCCGGGCAGTCCGTGGCAGTTTTCGGCCTCGGCGCGGTGGGCCTGTCCGCCGTCATGGCCGCGCGCCTCGCCGGGGCGGCCAGCGTCATTGCCATCGATCCAAACGAGGGCAAGCACCAGCTGGCCCGCGACGCCGGTGCCACTGCGGTGGGAACGCCGGACGACGCAGCCCGGCTGATCGAGGAAGCCTCAGGTGACGGCGTGGATGTTGCCATCGAGGCCGTGGGCTCGGCCGGCGTCATCGCCTCCTGCCTGGAGCTGGTGACCCGGGGTGGCGCCGTGGTCTCGGTGGGCCTGCCCCATCCGTCCGCCGAGTTGACGGTGCCGGCCCTGCAGTTTGCAGGAGCGGGCAAACGGCTGCTGGGCTCCTACATGGGGGACGCCGTACCGTCGAGGGACATTCCGAAGTACCTCGCGTACTGGCGGGATGGCGGGCTGCCGGTTGAGCTGCTGCACACTGACACGCGTCCCCTCAGCGAGATCAATGAGGGCCTGGACGCGCTGGCGTCCGGGCAGGTGGTGAGGCGGCTCTTCCGGCCCTGACTTTTCGCAAGGTGGGGTTTCACCCGGCCAGCAGCCCGGACCGCTCCTTCACTTCCTCTTTCAGCGCCGCAATCACTGCCTGCACGGGCGCGGACCGGAGCGACTCCGGGCGCGCCACCGCCCAGATGGGGAGTTGGCGTTCGAAGTCGGCCGCCAGGACGGGAACGAAATCCGTTCGCTCCGCCACCATGAAGTTTGGCAGCAGCCCAATGCCCGCGCCCTGGCGCACCGCCTCCACCTGGGCGAACACGCTGGTGGCCTGGAAGCTTGTCCGGGGCACCGGAAGCTGGGCTGACCAGCGCGGGCCCAGCTCCGCAACCTGGAGCGCGGACTCGACGTACGAGACAAACCCGTGCTGGCCCACGTCGTCGAGCGTTTCCGGCAGGCGGTGCCGGGCGGCGTAGCCGGCGCTGGCATATAGGCGCAGGTAGTAGTTGCTCAGGAAGATGGTCTGCGCGGTGGTGACGTCGGCCCGGCCCACCACGATCTCCAGGTCCACGCCGGACCGGTTCTGGCTGACTTTCCGGGTGGCGCTGAGCATCTCAACGTTCAGCTGGGGGTTCTGCTGCTGGAGCCGCACCAGCGCCGGGGCGACGAACACGGCGCCCACGCCGTCTGTTGTGGCGACGCGGACCAAACCGGCGAGGGCGCTCCGGTCCTGGCTGATCAGGCCGGACAGCGAACCCAGGGTCGTCTCGATCGTCTCTGCCGCTTCCACCGCAGCGGTACCAAGCTGCGTCAGCTCCCAGCCGTGCGGGCTGCGTTCCAGCGTGCGGCCGCCCAGCTGCTTATCCAAGGCCAGGATGCGGCGGGAAATGGTGGTGTGCGTTGTTCCCAGCGTTTCCGCCACCGCGTTGAAACGCCCCAGGCGGGCAACCGTCAGCAGGATGAGCAGGTCGTCGGGGCTTGGCAACCGTCTCGGGTCCACGCTGGTCCTTCCAAAAATGTGCAGTGCAGCAGTGTGCAGCAATGCACATGGCTTCTGTGTTTTTTCCCCTTGATTGCACTCTAACAGGGTGTGATCGTTGACACAGACATGCCGGCAGCAAGGCTGGAATGGAAGCAAAGGAGCTTACGCATGGCAGTTATCGGTTGGATTGGCCTCGGCAACATGGGTGGCCATATGTCGGTGAACCTGGTGAAGGCCGGGCACGAGGTGCGCGGTTTCGACCTCAACCCGGCGGCCTTGGCAGCCGCCGAGGCAGGCGGCGTCAAGCGCGCAGCCAGTATCGCCGAAGCCGTGGACGGCGCGGATGTTGTGTTCACCATGCTGCCAAAGGGCGAGCACGCCCGGACGGTCTATCTCGGCGGGGACGGGGTGCTGGCGCACGCGGACACGCGCACGCTGCTGGTGGACTCCTCCACGATCGACATCGCCTCCGCCCAGGAACTGCACGACGCCGCTGCTGCCGGCGGCTTCCGCTTCGTCGACGCCCCGGTGTCCGGCGGAATGAGCGGCGCCGAGGCGGGAACACTGACGTTCATGGTGGGCGGCGAAGAGGGCGCCGTCGCCGACGCGTCAGGCTATATCGGGCCCATGGCCGCGAACATCATCCCCACGGGCGGTCCCACCACCGGGCAGGCGGCCAAGATCTGCAACAACCTGATGCTCTTCATCAACCTTGCCTCCACCGCCGAGGGCGCAGTACTCGCGGACCGGCTGGGCCTGGACAAGCAGGTCTTCTGGAACATTGCCTCGGTCTCCTCGGGTGATTCGTGGGCGCTGCGGACCTGGTACCCGGTGCCCGGGGTGGTCCCCACCGCGGCCTCCAACAACGACTTCGCGCCCACCTTCACCACCGAGCTGGCGAACAAGGACATTGGGCTGGCCATCAGCGCAGCCGAGGACACCGGCACGCCGCTGGAGATCGGCAGGCACGTCCAGCAGCTGTTCCAGCGCCTCATTGACGCCGGTGATGCCGGCAAGGACTGCTCGATGATCATCAAGCTCGTGGACGGCTCGCTCGAGACCGCAAACCCGACGCCGTCCGCCAACTAGCCCCCCACGCACGCAACGCAGGAAAAGAGACTCCCCTTGGAAACCATTCCGCACTACATCAACGGCGCACGCGTCAGCGACGCCGACCGCTTCGGCCCGGTCTTCAATCCCGCCACTGGTGAACAGGAGAAGCAGGTTGCGCTTGCCTCGACGGCGCGGACAGAGGAAGCCATCGCGGCCGCCCGCGCCGCGTTGCCGGCGTGGCGGGCCACCAGCCTGGCAAAACGGACCACGATCTTCTTCCGGGTCCGCGAGATCCTGAACCAGCGGAAATCCGAACTCGCCGCGATCCTTACCAGCGAGCACGGCAAGGTCCTCTCCGACGCAGAGGGCGAAATCGCCCGCGGCCTGGAGAACATCGACTTCGCCACCGGCCTCTCCCACATGCTCAAGGGCGAACGGTCCGAGCAGGTCTCCAGCGGTGTCGACGTGCACTCCGTCCGCCAGCCCGTGGGCGTCGTGGCCTGCATTACGCCGTTCAACTTCCCGGCCATGGTGCCGCTGTGGATGATCGGCAGCGCGTTGGCCTGCGGCAACACCGTGCTGCTGAAGCCCAGCGAGAAGGATCCATCGGCCGCGGTCTTCATCGCGGAGGCCTTCGCCGAAGCGGGCCTGCCGGCCGGCGTGCTGAACGTGGTCCAGGGGGACAAGGAAGCCGTGGACGTCCTGCTGGAACACCCTGACGTGAAGGCGGTGAGCTTCGTCGGCTCAACCCCGATCGCCCAGTCGATCTACAAGCGGGCGGCGGAACACGGCAAGCGGGTGCAGGCCCTGGGCGGTGCAAAGAACCACATGGTGGTGCTGCCCGACGCCGACCTGGACATGGCTGCCGACGCTGCGGTTTCCGCCGCCTATGGTTCGGCCGGTGAACGGTGCATGGCGGTCAGCGTCCTGGTGGCCGTGGGCACCATTGCCGACGACCTGGTCAAGGCGATTTCCAGCCGCGTGGCCGGCCTGGCGATCGGCCCCGGAACGGACCCTGCCTCGCAAATGGGTCCCTTGATCACCGCAGAGCACCGGGACCGGGTAGCCTCCTACGTTGCGGGAGCAGAGGACGAAGGAGCCACCGTGGTGGTGGACGGGCGCTCGCAGCAGTTCGATTCAAACGGGTTCTTCATCGGTGTCAGCCTGGTGGACCACGTCAAGCCGGGCATGAAAGTGTACGACGACGAGATCTTCGGTCCGGTCCTGTCCGTGGTCCGTGTCGATACCTACAGCGACGCGGTGAAGCTGGTCAACGACAACGAGTTCGGCAACGGCGTGGCGATCTTCACCCGCGATGGCGGCGCGGCCCGGCAGTTCGAGTTCGATGTCGAGGCCGGCATGGTGGGTGTCAATGTGCCCATTCCCGTGCCGGTGGGGACGTTCTCCTTCGGCGGCTGGAAGAGCTCGCTGTTCGGCGACACCCACATGTACGGCCCCGAGAGCATCCGGTTCTACACCCGCGGCAAGGTGGTCACCACCCGCT
>DATIMT010000181.1:0-2681 GCA_035475035.1 Arthrobacter sp. | reverse complement strand
CTATGGCGGCGCCCTGGCGCTGGGGGTGGAACAGGGGCAGGACCGGGACGGACACCGCGCGGTCGGCTCCATCGAGGTGGGACACCGGGCCGACCTGCACGTCCTGGACGCCCCGAGCGCCACGCATCTGGCCTACCGGCCCGGCATGCCGCTGACCCACGCCGTCTGGCGGGGCGGCGAGCGCGCCATCTGACCACCGCTACTTCAATCTAATACGAAGGTAGCGGTGAGTTAGGCTGCGGTGACCGGTGTTATGGTGACGTCAAAGCCGAGGCTGTTGAGCTTTTTGATGGCCCCGTTCCTGGCCTTGATGGGATCGAGGCGGGTGAAGTAGTCGGCACCCGCATCGCTGTAGCACTCACCGTCGGCAAGCATGTGCCAGACCGCCGTGATGATCGAATGTTCCAGCGCGACGAGCGCTCGCTTAGATCCGCGGCGGGCGGTGATGCGCCTGTATTTCGCTCCCAGGTAAGTGGTTTTTCCCTTGCAGGCAGACAGGGCGGCCGTGCCCAGGGCGGCTTTTAGGTACTTATTGCCGGGCAGGATGTGCGCGGACTTCACCCGTCCAGCGGATTGGTTGTTCCCGGGGCAGACCCCGGCCCATGAGGCGAGCCTGCCGGGTGTTTCGAAAACGGACATGTCCGCACCGGTTTCGGCGACGATCACCTCGGCGGTTCGGAGGGAGACGCCGGGGATGGTGGCCAGGAACTCCCTGATGGTGCGAAAGGGTGCCATCGCCGCCTCAATACGTTCGGTGAGTTCATCGAGGATGCGGGTCTGCGCATCAATCTGGTCCAGGTGCAACCGGACCATGAACGCATGATGTTCCCGGAAGCGGCCGGTGAGCGCATCGACGAGTTCGGGCACCTTGGATTTGAGTGTGCCCTTGGCCAGTCCGGCCAGGACCTGCGGGTCGCGTTCGCCCCGCACCAGCGCCTCCAGCATGGCCCGGGAGGAGACTCCGGTCAGGTCTGAAACCACGGAGGAGAGCTTGATGCCTGACCCTTCCAGGAACTTTTCCAGCCGCTGTATTTCGCGGCTACGGTCACGGGTCGCGATGGCACGCGCCCGGGTCAGGTCCCGCAGTTCACGGACCGGTTCCGGTGGGATGAACGAGGCCCTGAGCAGTCCGTGGGCGGCGAGCTGGGCCAGCCACGCCGCGTCGGAGACATCAGTCTTACGGCCCGGGATGTTCCGGGCACTCTTGGCGTTGACGAGCATCACCGGCAGGGTTTCCTCCATCAGGTAGAAGAACGGCTTCCAGTAGTCGCTGGTCGCTTCCATGACGACCGTGGTGACATGCTCCTGCTCAAGAAAGTCCCGCAGCGCCAGAATCTGCTGCGTCGTCGCCCCCCACGTCGTAACCGTGGAGCTAAAGGTACCGGCCCGCTGGCCGGGAACCCGCAAGCAAACCTTCGCGTCGCGTTTGGAGATATCCATCCCGACGGCGCGATCATGCACAATATCCATGACTGTTACTCCTGACACCCGAAACGCTGTTGGCTGGTGCCTGCCGCGGGGAGGAAAGGGAATTAAATTCAGGAATCTAACACTCGTGCTCCAAACGCAACAATCCACGGTTCCCGTGGAAGTCCTCCACGCCACGCTGCCCCACAGGCTAACCTTCAGCACCAAGTTGGAATCGGCGTCGACCGCGGCAGACCATCCCATGATCTACCCGCACAAGAACCCTGGCTACAGCCCAAGGCGAGCCAACCACCTACCTTCCACTACCACGGAGCGTCAGCGACGCCCTACCGCTGCCCCGCAGATAGCGCACGCACCGGGCGTCTAACGTGCATTATCTGCGGGATGGTTGCCGGAGATGGGGATTCCTGTCGGCGCCCGGTCGTATGCTCAGGCCATGCTGGAAATACGACCTGCCGCGCTGGCTGAATTCTCCCTGCTGCCGACCATTGAGGCGGAGGCTGATGGCCTCCTGACCGAAATCAACGGCCGGCCGCTCGCTGCCGCCCTCCCGTGTGCCGCCACGGTGCAGGAATTCGCGGCCGCGCTGCACGTTCTGGTTGCCGGTCGACCACCCGTTGGCTTTGCCCGCTTGGAGGAAATCGCCGGAGTGCCGCATTTGGAGCAGCACTCCGTCCTGCCGGCTTTTGCCAGGCAGGGAACCGGGCGGGCGCTGGTAAATGCCGCAGTAGTCTGGGCCAGGGAGGCCGGCTACCGGCAGCTGACCCTGTGCACCTTCGCCGACGTCCCATTCAATGCCCCCTTTTATGCCAGCTGCGGCTTCGCTCCGGATCCCTGTCCCGGCCCGGAGCTGCTCCAGGTGCGGATCCGCGAGAAGAGCCTGGGCCTGGATGATCTCGGCACCCGGGTCGTCATGCGGAAAAAGCTCCGGGAATAAATTGAAGCTTCAAGTAATTGAGGTATGATGAAGGCCGGATGCGGCCACGACCAAGCCGGACGGCGGCCACCGGGCCGGGCGGACGGCAACTACCAAGCGGGAGAATGCAATGACCACCACCAACAATCAGGACCTGCTGTCCAAGGACCTGTCCATGGGCACCGTGATGCTCAAGGTCGGGGACATGAAGGTCATGTCCGACTATTACCAGCGTGCGCTGGGCCTGGATGTGGTTGCCGAAGCCGACGGCGGGCTTTACCTGGGCCGCGGCAGCACGCCGCTGGTGCACCTGGAACCGTCTCCGGGCCTGCGGGTT
>DATIMT010000180.1:0-2828 GCA_035475035.1 Arthrobacter sp. | reverse complement strand
ATCAGGTCGATGCCCATGAGGTGTTCGTAGGCTCCGCGCAGGCGGCGCGGGATGGCCGTGAACGGGGTGGCCGTAATGATCAGCAGTGAAACGAAGGCCAGCAGGCCGTAGAGGGCCACGGGCACGGCAGGGTGGATGGCGGCCAGCGGTGTGGCGGCCAGGAAGCCGAGCATGCCGCCGGCTTTACGGAGGCCATCGAAGCCGTCGGCAACGGTTGGCTGGCCGCCGAGGATGTGCGCCAGGCCGCACCCGGCGAACGTCATGATGAGGAAACCGATGCCCACGCGGTTGTTGCCCCGGCCGTCGGAGGGCTGGCGGAACAACCGGAAGGCGCAGACGAAAAGCATCAGCGGGAGCAGCAGGGAGATCCAGCCGAAGGTGCCGTTCACCACCGCGTAGACGGCGTCCGGGAACCAGCCGGTCAGGCCCCACCAGGCGAAGGTGGCGATGAAGATGCCCAGTGCAAGGTTGAACAGGGCTGCGCCGTCGCGCCGGTCCTCCGCAGGGAGGTCACTGACGTCGTGGCCGATGCGGCGCACTCCCCCGCCCACCAGGTGGCCCACTCCCAGCCACGCTCCGCCTGCCACGCGCAGCAGCCAGGGCTGGTGGTGTTCGACGGCGGGAAGCTGGCGGGTGCGTGCGGTGCTGGATGAGCCGCCGCGCCCTGCCTTGCTGGCGGTGGAGCCGGTCCCGCGGCCAGTGGAAGTGCCCGCTTTGCTGCCGGAGCTCCCCCTGCCGGTACCTTTGGGCGCGGAAGTAGTGCGTGTGGCCATAGTAGCCACGGTACCGGAAGCATGCTGTGATTCCGGGGATATCGGGCTCCTGGCGTCCCTGCCGGTTCGGTCTCCGGACGGCCCTTCCGGACGCGCGGAAGGGCCCGGTCCGTGAAGAACCGGGCCCTTCCGGGTTTGCCCTTGTGCAGTAACGCCGGCGCTCTTAGGCTTCCAGCACCACCGGGATGATCATGGGCTTGCGGCGCAGCTTGCGGTTGACCCAGGTGCCCACCACGCGGCGCACTACCTGCTGGAGCTGCTGGCTGGTGTGGTCCGCGTGGTTCTGGACTGCTTCCTCCAGCGCCGCGTTGATCTTGGGGATGATGTCGTCGAAGACCGAGTCGTCCTCGGCAACGCCCCGCGCGTGGATCTCCGGCCCGGACACCACCTTGCCGGTGGCGCGGTGGACCACCGTGATGATGGAAATGAAGCCTTCGTCGCCCAGGATCCGTCGGTCCTTGAGGTCCGCGTCGGTGATCTCGCCCACGCTGGAGCCGTCCACGTAGACGAAGCCCACTTCCACCTGGCCCACGATGTCGGCCTGGTGGTCACGGAGGTCGATGACGGTGCCGTTGTCCGCAAGGATGACGCTGGCGTCCGGCACGCCGGACTCGACGGCGATCTTGCCGTTGGCGATCAGGTGGCGGGTTTCGCCGTGCACCGGCATGGCGTTCAGGGGCTCAAGGATGTTGTAGCAGTAAAGCAGTTCGCCTGCGGCGGCGTGGCCGGACACGTGGACCTTGGCGTTTCCCTTGTGGATCACATCGGCGCCCAGCTTGAGGAGTCCGTTGATGATCCGGAACACCGCGTTCTCGTTGCCGGGGATGAGGCTGGAAGCCAGGATAACGGTGTCGCCGTCGCCCACCACCACCCGGTGGTCGCCGTTTGCCATCCGCGACAGGGCCGCCATGGGCTCCCCCTGGGATCCGGTGGACATGAGCACCACGCGGTTGTCCGGCAGGTTGTCGATGTTCTTGATGTCCACGATCAAACCGGCGGGTACGTCCAGGTAGCCCAGCTTCTCGGCGATGGCCATGTTGCGGACCATCGAGCGCCCCACGAAGGCAACCTTGCGGTTGTGCTTGGCGGCGGCATCCAGGACCTGCTGCACGCGATGCACATGGGAGGAGAAGGATGCCACGATGATGCGCTTGCTGGCCTGCCCAAACAGCCGCTCCAGCGTAGGGCCGATTTCCTTCTCAGCGGTGGTGAATCCGGGGACGTCGGCATTGGTGGAGTCGGACATGAAGAGGTCCACGCCCTCTTCACCCAGCTTGGCAAAGTGCCGGAGGTCGGTGATGCGTCCGTCCAGCGGCAGCTGGTCCATCTTGAAGTCACCGGTGTGCAGGACCGTGCCGCCCGCGGTGCGGATGAAAACGGCCAGGGCGTCCGGGATGGAGTGGTTGACCGCCACGAACTCGCATTCGAAGGGCCCGAACTTTTCCACCTGACCCTCTTCCACGGTCAGCGTATACGGCTTGATGCGGTGCTCCTGCAGTTTCGCCTCGATCAGGGCGAGGGTCAGCTGCGATCCCACCAGCGGGATGTCGTTGCGCAGTCGCAGCAGGTACGGCACGGCGCCGATGTGGTCCTCGTGGCCGTGCGTGAGGATGACGGCCACGACGTCGTGCAGCCGGTCCTCGATGTAAGAGAAGTCGGGCAGGATCAGGTCAACGCCGGGCTGGGTTTCCTCCGGGAAGAGGACGCCGCAGTCCACGATCAGCAGCTTGCCGTCGATTTCGAAGACGGCCATGTTCCGGCCGATCTCCCCCAGCCCGCCAAGCGGAACAATCCGCAGCGTGCCCTGGGGCAGGCGCGGAGGGGTGACAAGGCCGGTAAGGGCAGTTTGGGTCATAGTGCACTTCTTTCCAGGCGGAAGGATGCTGGTCTTAGCCTCAGGAGAAGACCAGACCAGCTTCCGCCAAATCCCCGCGGATGGTTTCGATCTCGGTTTCGTCCGGCTCCACGAGGGGCAAACGGACAATCGAGTTGGGCAGGACTCCCTGCCATTTAAGAATCTGTTTGGCCGCCACGGCACCCTGGACCCGGGTCATG
>DATIMT010000179.1:0-2429 GCA_035475035.1 Arthrobacter sp. | reverse complement strand
CTGACCGGGGAACCGGCGATGCTGGATGGCTTCGGCCCGATCCCGCCGTCGATGGCGCGGGCGCTGGTGGCGAACGGGGCGGGGTCCTTCCTTCGGGTGCTGGTGGACCCGCGGGATGGGGCGCCGCTGGAGATCGGCCGGGCCAGTTACCGGCTGACCAAGGCTATGCGGGCGTGGCTGCGGATGCGGGACGGGAAGTGCCCGTTTCCTGGCTGCAGCAACAACTCCCTGGACAACGACGCCGACCACATCCTGGCCTGGCATCAGGGCGGGACCACCGGGATCTCGAACCTGGGACAACCCTGCCCCAAACACCACAAACTCCGGCACACCACCGGCTGGACACCCACCCCGGCCACCAAAAACGAACCACCCGGCTGGACCTCACCCGCTGGCCGGCACTACAAAAGCGAACACCAGGACTGGGAACCAACCCACTGGCCGCCGCCCGGCTGCCTGCCCCAGCGAAGCCTCCTCGAAGAAGCACTCCTTGCGTATTTTGCCTCTTGAATGGGCCACGAAATCCCACCACCCGCCGTCGGACTTTCCCCGCCCATGCGCGCCCCGCTAGATTCATCAGTAAGATGACAAATTCACAAACTCCGATCCACGCAACTGCATACTGGACCACAGCCAAGGAACACGGCGAGCTCAGAGCCGAGGAGGTGCCGGCGCCGGGGCCTGGCGAAGCACTGGTCCGCGCCCTTTACTCCGGCATCAGCAAGGGCACCGAAATGGTGGTCCACGCTGGGGCCGTGCCACCGCGCGTCGCGGAAGAGATGCGGGCCCCGCGCCAGGAGGGGCACTTCCCCGGGCCCGTGAAATTCGGTTACCTCTCCGTCGGGGTTGTGGAGGAGGGACCGGCGGAGTGGAAGGGCCAGCGGGTCTTTTGCCTGAACCCCCACCAGGACCTTTACGTGGTTCCGGTGGACTCCCTGACCAGGATCCCGGACGATGTCCCCTCCCGCCGGGCTGTCCTTACGGGCACGGTGGAGACGGCGGTCAATGCCCTGTGGGAGGCGGGCCCGCGACTGGGCGACCGGGTTGCCGTAGTGGGCGCCGGCCTGGTGGGCGGCATGGTGGCCACGCTGCTGCGCACCTTCCCGCTTCAGCGACTTCAATTAGTGGATCTTGATCCCGGCAGGAAGCAGCTGGCGGACACCTTGGGTGTCGGGTTCGCGCACCCGGATGACGCCCTGGCGGACTGTGACATCGTGTTCCACTGCTCGGCATCGCAGGAAGGCCTGGAGCGCAGCCTCCAGCTCGTCGGCGATGAAGGCGAGGTCATCGAAATGTCCTGGTACGCCAACCGTGACGTCACCGTACCGCTGGGGGAGGACTTCCATGCGCGGCGGCTCTCCATCAGGGCAAGCCAGGTGGGCATGGTGGCGCGTTCCCGCCGCCACCGCCGCACCAACGCCGACCGTCTGGACCTTGCTGTATCGCTGCTCAAGGACCCCGTCTTCGATGCATTCCTGACCGGATCGTCCCGGTTCGAGGACTTGCCAGGCGTCGTCCAAAGGTTGGCGGATGGCAGCCTTGAAGCCCTGTGCCACGTCGTCGAGTACCCCGGCAGCAGTCCCGCACCCAGCCCAGCAGCCCACAACCCCGAAAACCTGAGGTAACCCATGTTCAGCCTGACCATCCGACGCCACTTCATGATTGCCCACAGCCTTCCGCGTGAGGCATTCGGTCCCGCGCAGGGCCTGCATGGGGCGA
The DNA here is from genome assembly GCA_035475035.1 of Arthrobacter sp. GTDB lineage: Bacteria > Actinomycetota > Actinomycetes > Actinomycetales > Micrococcaceae > Arthrobacter. The sequence goes on along the minus strand of DATIMT010000179.1, from coordinate 710 downwards.
CCTTCGTGGCAGAAGTCACGTTCCGTCGTCGCACCCTGAACGCCGACGCGATCGTCCTGGACATTGGTGCCGCCGGGACCATCATCGAGGAAGTGCTTGCGGACCTGAACTATCGCAACCTGGACGAGCACCCGGACTTCGAAGGCAAGCTCAGCACCACGGAGGCCCTCGCCGAGTACGTCGCCCACAAGGTGGCTGCGGAAATCAAGGACAGCGACGACGGCCGCGAACTCGCAGGAATCGACGTCACGCTGCGTGAGAACCCGGACGCCTGGGCCACCTACTCGCTGGACCTCACCGCCTAGCCGTGCGCCCCATCCGGCTGCTGGTCCCCGGCAACATCCGCTACAGCTCGGGCGGGAACGTCTACAACGCGCGCCTTGTTGACGGCTTGCAGGCCCTTGGCGCCGAGGTGGAAGTGGTCCCCGTTGAGGGCAACTGGCCGGACGCCGGCGCAAAGGAACGACGCCGGCTGGCCACCCTTCTTGGAGCATGGGAACCTAGCGCAGTTGCCGGGCAAAGAGTGGCCATGGTGGACGGGTTGGTTGCGGTTGGTGCCCCGGATGAACTGGAACTCGCGGCAAAGGCAGGCCGGGAAACATGGGTCCTGGATCATATGCCTGTTGCGGAAAGTTCCGGGGCTGCAGCCTTGAAACGCGAAGCCCGGGCCCTCCGGGCGGCAACGGGCCTGATCTGCACCAGCACCTCGG
>DATIMT010000178.1:0-2695 GCA_035475035.1 Arthrobacter sp. | reverse complement strand
CTGCTACCTGCCCGTCGGGTCCCAGCAGGCGGCCGAGTTCTACGCCCAGGCCGCGATCGACGCCGGCGTAGCGTTCGTCAACGCCCTGCCGGTCTTCATTGCCGGCACCAAGGAGTGGGCTGACAAGTTCACCGCCGCCGGCGTGCCGATCGTGGGTGACGACATCAAGAGCCAGATCGGTGCCACCATCACGCACCGCGTCATGGCCAAGCTCTTCGAAGACCGCGGTGTGACCCTGGACCGCACGTACCAGCTGAACGTCGGTGGCAACATGGACTTCAAGAACATGCTGGAGCGTGACCGGCTGGAGTCCAAGAAGATCTCCAAGACCCAGGCCGTGACCTCCAACGTTGAGGCCGAGCTGGCTGCGAAGGACGTCCACATCGGCCCGTCCGACTACGTCCAGTGGCTCGATGACCGCAAGTGGGCCTTCGTGCGCCTGGAGGGCCGCAACTTCGGTGACGCTCCCGTGTCGCTGGAGTACAAGCTGGAGGTCTGGGACTCACCCAACTCCGCAGGCGTGATCATCGATGCAATCCGTGCGGCGAAGATCGGCCTGGACCGCGGCATCGGCGGCCCGCTGCTGTCCGCTTCGAGCTACTTCATGAAGTCCCCGCCGGAGCAATTCAACGACGACCTCGCCCGCGAAAAGGTGGAAGCCTTCATCCGGGGAGACCTCGAGCGCTAAACCTGCAAACCCTCGTTGCTCTATCAGATATGGTCCCTAAACCTTCCGGTTGGGGACCATATCTGATAGAGCAACTTGGGTTTAAGGCTCTCGGAGCGCCGTACGGACCTGGGCAACCGCCCTGCGGAACTCGTTGGCGAGGTCGTCAGCGTTGAACTTGAAGTACCGCCACCCCGCAAAGTGGAACGCGGCGTCGCGGCGGTTATCCCGGGACTGCTGTTCCCGCGTGAGGTGGTGTCCGCCGTCGTACTGGATGGCGATCCGCTGCCGCCGGTAACCCAGGTCCGCAGCGGGCGAGTAGGAATCACCAGGGACGATCTGCACTTGAAGCTCAGGCTCGGGCAGCCCTGCGTCCATCATGGCGAGGCGCAAAAAAGTTTCCGGAGCCGAATCCGCCCCCAGCCGGATCAGGTCGACGGCGGCGCGAGCCTTGACGATGCCCTGCATCTTTGGGTGCCGCCTCAGCATCTCCCGAAGGTCCTGGACTGTTGACCAAGGCTCGTAGCGGAGCTCCAACTCCTCGCGCGGCTGGCGGATCACTTGATCCCCCATGGCTACGAGGTCTTGCAGGGGCAGGACGCGGGCAAGATCCAGCCACGTACGTGCGGGGGTAGAGATTCGGATGCCCTCCCAGACCATGATTTCGTCGTCGTACGCCAACACGGTGTGGCCAATGACGCCGTGACGCCGGACCTGCGGCAGTGACTTCGGCTTGCTGAGGTGCAGGTCCCGGCAGTCCTGGAACCAGGCGGGGAGCCACAGCCCAAGCAGAATGGCCGCAGTGAGGTGGGATACCCAAGCTCCGGGCGTCGCGGCGGACAGCGCCCGGGCCAACAAGGGGAGCTCGAATTCCCAGCCGGCGGGAAGATACAGCAGCCGCCCTGCAGAGGCCAGGTCGGACGAGCGGAGCCGGCCACGGCTGAGGCGTGCTGCCCGTGCCTCACTGACGGTGAATGGTACGGATACGAGGTGGGCCGGCAACGGCGAAACTGGTCGCATGCGCCTCATTGTTCCCCGGAAGCTGATGCCCGCGCAGAAGTTATCCACACCCCTCGTTGCCCCATCAGTTATGGTCCTTAAAACCCCTGTTTAGGGACCAAAACTGATAGAGCAACTCAAAGGCTAGGTGAGGCCCACAGGGTTGCCGTCGGCGTCCACGTCCATGCGCAGCGCCGCCGGGACGGGAGGGAGGCCGGGCATGGTCATTACCGCACCGGTCAGCGCCACGATGAAGCCGGCACCTGTCTTAGGCAGCAGGTCGCGGACATGGATGGTGAACCCCTTCGGCGCGCCAAGACGGGACGCGTCATCCGTGAACGAGTACTGGGTCTTGGCCATGCACACGGGCAGCCCGCTCCAGCCGTTCCGCTCGATGTCCGCCAGGCGCTTCAAGGCCGGCACGGAGAAGTCCACGCCGTCGGCACCATAGATTTCCTGGGCGATGATCCGGATCTTGTCCTCCACAGGCAGCTCCAAGGCGTACAGGTGCCGGAAGCTGCTGGGAGCCTCAACGGCCTGCGCCACCAAGGCTGCAAGTTCGTCACCGCCGTCGCCCCCGCCGCCACGGCCCCAGACATCGGCGACGGCGGCGCGCACCCCCTCAGCGGCGCACCACGCCAGCAGCCAGTCGAGTTCCTCCGGCGAATCGGACGAAAACCTGTTGATGGCCACCACCGGCGTGACCCCGAACTTCTCCACGTTGTGCACGTGCCGGCGCAGGTTGGCCACCCCCGCCTCGAGCGCGGCCATATCCGGCCGGATCAGCTGGTCCTTGGCCACCCCGCCCTGCATCTTCAGGGCCCGCACGGTAGCCACCACCACCACGGCCGACGGCGCCAGGCCGCCATACCGTGCCTTGATGTCCATGAACTTTTCGGCCCCGAGGTCAGCCCCGAAACCCGCTTCCGTCACCACGATGTCTGCGAGCCGCCGCGCGGTTTGGGTGGCAATGAGCGAATTGCAGCCATGGGCGATGTTCGCGAACGGGCCACCATGGACCAGGGCCGG
>DATIMT010000177.1:0-15157 GCA_035475035.1 Arthrobacter sp. | reverse complement strand
CGCAGCACGCAGTGCCTCCGCCACAATTTCCGCCGTCCGCTCGGAAAGCCGCAGGTGGCCCGAGTGTGCCTTGACGATCACCGAGCACCCCACCGCGAGGGCTGAGGCTGTGTCACCACCGGCCACGGAGAAGGCAAACGGAAAGTTGGAAGCGGAAAAGACGGCAACGGGACCAATGGGTTTGAGGATCCTGCGAAGGTCCGGCCGGGGCGGGGTGGCGGCCGGGTCCGAGTGGTCGATGATGGCCTCGAGGTAGGAGCCCTCGGTGATGACACGGGCGAACAGGCGCAGCTGCCCGGAGGTGCGGGCAACTTCACCGGTCAGGCGCGGGGCGCCGAGGCTGGTCTCCGCGTCAGCGATGTCCACCAACTCGGCCGCGTTTGCGTCCAGGGCGTCCGCTACCGCGTTCAACCAGCCGGCCCGCCCGGAGTCAGAGGTGGCCGCCGAAATTTTGGCTGCTGCGGTGGCGGCAGCGGTGAGCTCTGTCAGGGAAAGCGTTGCAGTTGTCACGTCAGGTACCTGTTCGTCGTATGGAATTGATGTCTACTGCCTGTCCCGGAAGCGGAAGCCCAGTCCGGGCTGGTCCGCCAGGGTCACCCTGCTGTTGTCGAACCGCACTGGCGACGGTCCGGCCAGGATGCCCAACTGTTCGAAGGATGCCTCCTCGACGTCCTCCACCATGGTGGGCTCCGCCAGGGTCAGGGCCAGCTGCCCGGACAGTTCAGGCAGCAGGTGCGGCATGACCCTGATGCTGTTGGTCCGCGCCAGCTCAACGATCCGCCGGAACGGGGTAATTCCACCCACCCGGATGATGTTGGGTTGGATGATGTCCACCGCCTCCGCCTCAATGAAATCGCGGAACCGGTAGATGGTGTGCAGGTTTTCGCCAAGGGCGATGGGAACCGGTGAATGCTTCCGGAGCCGGCGGTACGCCCAAAGGTCATCGGCGCGGAGCGGCTCTTCCAGCCATTCCAGCCCGAATTCGGCCAGGACGTCCAGCGCCCGGAAGGTGGTGGGAAGGTCCCACCGCTGGTTGGCGTCGATCATGAGCCTGCGGTCCGGGCCCAGGACGGAACGGACGGCGGCAACACGTTCGTGGTCCTCGCGGATGTCCGGTTTGCCCACCTTGATCTTCACCGCCTGGTGGCCGGCGGCAACCCAGCGTTCAACCTGCGCCACCAGCTCATCAAGGGTGTAGTGCAGGTTCACGCCGGAGCCGTAGACCTCGGCCGATTCCTGCCGCTGGCCCAGCAAGCCGGTGACCGAGGTTCCGGCGCGGCGGGCCTGCAGGTCCCACAAGGCCAGGTCCACGCCTGCCATGGCGATGGTGGTGAGCCCTCCGCCCCCGGCCTCGTGCAGCCGCTTCCAGAGCACATCCCACACGGCTTCCGGGGTGGCGGGCAGCCCGGCGACGAAAGGGGCGATGTCGTAATCCAGCAGCGCTTTGACTGCCTGCGGCCCGATGGTCGGCGTCCAGGAGAAACCGAAGCCCGTGCCGTCGTCGTCCGTGTGAATCTCGGTGGCAATCACGTGGTTCTCCGGCGCCTCCGCGCCCCAGCTGCGCAGCAGGGGAACGGTGTGGAGCCGGGTGGACAGGCCGGTGATCCGGGGAACGGTTCGGACGCTTTCGGCCGCGGGTGCGCTCATCAGCGGCCGGCCAGCTCGTAGCCCTTGGCGAGGATGGCCTTGAGCTCCACCAACTGTTCCTCCGTGGGGTCCACCAGCGGCGGACGGACAGAACCGACCGGCAGGCCGCCCAGCCGCAGGCCGGCCTTGACCAGGGAAACACCGAATCCCGGGGTCTGGTCGCGCAGGCGGACCAGGGGCGCGTAGAAGCCCTCGAGCAGGGCGTTGCGGCGGTCCTCGTCGCCCGCGGCATACGCATCGTAGTAGGCCTTGGCGATCTCCGGGGCCATGGCAAATGCCGCCGACGAGTAGAGCGGGATGCCCAGGCCGCGGTAGGCGCCCTGGGTCAGTTCGGCGGTGAGCAGGCCGTTGAAGAAGGCGAAGTCCTGCCGTCCGGTGGCCTTGACCGCGGTGACGATTTCCTGGGCCAGGCCCACGTCGCCCAGGCCGTCCTTGAAGCCGATGACCTTGGGATTGGCAGCGAGCTTGGCCATGGACGCGGCAGTGAACTTTGCGTTCCCGCGGTGGTAGACGATGACCGGCAGGCTGCTGGCGTTGGCCACGGCCTCAATGTAGGCCACCAACCCGTCCGTGGGGCCGGTCACCAGGTACGGCGGCAGCACCAGGAGGGCATCCGCGCCGGCTTCCTCAGCTGCGCGGGCCGCGGCAAGGGCGTGCCCCAGGGGGCCGCCGGCACCGGACACCACAGGGACTTTTCCGGCAACAACTTCGACGGCGGCCGCTACCACGGTGCGGACCTCATCGATGCTGAGGGCATGGAATTCACCGGTGCCACAGGCGGGGAAGACACCGCCGGGGCCAAACGGCAGCCGTGAGCTGATGTGTTCCTTGAGCAGGTCCACGTCAACGGCGCCTTCGGCAGTGAACGGGGTGACGGGGAAGAACAGTACGCCGTCGAATTTCATGGTGTCTCCTTGCCTCCGGTGCCGGCTGTGACCAGCGTGGAGGCCTCGTCGTTGAGGGTTGGATTGGACTTGAGTTCGCTGCGCCACGTGCGCTTTGGCTGCCACCCCAACAGCTCACCGGCTTTGGCAATGGAGAACGCGGGGCTGGTGCCGGTCAGGCCGGCACTGAGCTCGTCGCTGCCCGGCAGGAATTGTGGCATCAGCTCGGACAATGGAGCCGTGGCGAGTGCGTCGGACGCCCCCACGAAGAAGGTTTCCCCGTTGGGAATATCTGCCATCTTCTGCAGCAGCACGTCCAGGAAGTCCGCTACGTCCCGGGCGTCCACGTAGTTGAACAACGCCGGTGCGGAGAGGGCGGGGTCGGCCAGGCGCTCGGCAAGGGTATGGCCCTGCTGGGTGGGGGCGCCTTCCCACTCCTCAGGCGAGATGACGAAGCACGGGCGGAACGCCGCATACCGGATCTTGTCCCCCTGGGCCGCGGCGAACATCTGCACGGTCTGTTCGGCAATGAGCTTGGACAGGGCATAGGCGTTCCAGGGCTTGGGCGGCGTGCGCTCATCGAGCGGGAACGACGGCGGCAGCCAGCCCGCCGGCGACCCGTAACCGAGCACAGTGGGGCTGCTGGCGGTGACGATTTTGGGCACCCCCAGCTCGGTCGCCGCGCTGATCACCGCGAAGGCAAGCCGGGTGTTGGTGGCGAAGATGACGTCCTCCGGCGCGCTGAACGGCACGGCGATCGCTGCAAGGTGGATGACGGCGTCGGGCTTTGCTTCCCCAAGGAGGCGCAGGGCCTCGCCAGGGGCCAGGAGGTCCGCGGTTTCCTGCACGACGCCGGCCGGCAGCTGATCAGCGGGGACGGCGTCGCGGTCCACGGAGACCACCTCATGGCCCGCCTGGGCCAGCCCTGCCACCACACTGCGGCCCAGGCGGCCGGAACCGCCGGTCACAAATATCCTGCTCATGGTTTCCCCCTACCTGGCGCGGCGAAGGTCGACGCCGAGATCGAGGTCCTCGACACGGACGGGCAGGGACGTTTCAAGGGAGCGGTTGCCGGCGATGCCCACGGATACCGAACGCAGCCCGTCAAGGTAGCCCGAGGGACGGCCCAGCGGGTCCTCGCCCGGCCCGTTGAAGAGGTCCGAGAGGAGCAGTTCGTCACCGCCGCCGTGGCCGCCTTCGCCGTTGACGATGGGCACTTCGTAGGCGGCTTCCCAGTGGCGCTGGACCACCAGGCGCTCGCCGTTGCGGCGGACGGCATCCTCTTCCTCAACGGGGGTTGCGCTTGGATCCACCACCGTTTTTTGGTCCGTGCTGTGCAGGACGGCGGCGCGTTCCACCACTTCAAGCTCCGCCCGGCCTTCGGTACCGTTGACCGCCACCCGGTAACCCTCCCAGGGGCTGTGGGCGTTCAGCGAGTAGCTCAGGCGGGGGCCGCCCTGGTATTCCACCACCAGTGCCAGGTTGTCCTCGATGGTGATGCCGGCGGTGAAGACGTCCTGGTCGCGGCGGTAGCCGTCGTAGTGCTCATTGTCCAGGAAGAGGGCCTTAAGCCGCTCGTCCTCCCTCAAGTCAAGCGCGAACGGGTCCTTTTCGCCGACGGGGGCACCGGCGTCGGGTGTTCCCCGCTCGGGCCGTGGGCCAAGGCCGCGCTCTGCGGCGTTCTTGTCACCGTAGAACTTGAGGCCACCCGAGGCGAAGATGCGCTCGGGGACGTCGTCGATCCACCAGTTGACCAGGTCGAAGTGGTGGGACGCTTTGTGGATGAGCAGGCCGCCGGAGTTCTTCTTCTCGCGGTGCCAGCGGCGGAAGTAGTCGGCGCCGTGGACGGTGTCCAGCACCCAGCTGAAGTCGACCGAGGTGACCTTGCCGATCACGCCGCTCTGGATGATTTCCTTGAGCGCGCTGTTGCGCGGCGAGTAGCGGTAGTTGAACGTGACCACCACGTTGCGGCCGGTCTCCTGCACGGCCTGGGTGATGCGGCGGCAGCCTTCGGCGTCGATGGTCAGCGGCTTTTCGACGACGACATCCGCTCCGGCGCGAAGGCCCTCCACGATGTAGTCGGCGTGGGTGTAATCCGGGGTGGTCACGATGATGCGGTCGATGTTGTTGGCCTGGATGAAGGCCGTCAGGTCTGCCGGATCAAAGGATGCCACCGGTCCCTGCGCACCCAGTTCCTGGATGAGCTTCTGGTAGAACTCCACGCGTCCGGGGTTCACGTCGGAGAAGGCCACCAGCTCGGCGGTATCGGCGTGCTTGCCGAAGATGGCGCGGATGTACATCTCCGAGCGTCCGCCCGTTCCGATGAGGGCGATGCGTGCCTTCCCGCCGCTCTGCGGGGCAGTGACTGCGGCGGCAGCGGCGTCAGCGACGGCGGCAGTGCCGGTCTGGGAAGCTGCTCCGGCCGACGTCGTCTCGGCTGTGTTGACCATGGGGGTCCCTTTCGAAAGCTCATGACCGCCATGGGACGGCGGCTGTGGATCGGGGGCGGCACTTCTGCTGCACCGGATGGGAAAGCAGGCGAGAAAGCGTTTTCTCAGGTGTCTATAGAAGTTCTATCAACCCGCCCGGCCTTCCGTCAACCACTTTAGGCACTGAAAGAAAGCGTTTTCCTGTTGAATTGCCTGACCACGCCGGGACGAGCGGGAAAATGGGTGGGAAAAGCATGGAAATCGGTTTCCTACTCCCGTATATGCTGTCTTTCAAAGCACCTGCCATCGTGGCTGGCCCGCCCGGACACCAACCGTTTCCGGCGGTGCCGGTTTTTGGCGCAAAAGAAGGGTTCCCTATGGCCAGGAAGTCGGCAAGCGGCCGGATCGGCATCGCGGATGTCGCCGTGAAGGCACGCGTTTCCCACGCCACCGTTTCACGCGTCATGAACGGGAACTTCACGGTGGACCCGGAGATTGCGGCCCGGGTCCGCGCAGCCGCAGCAGAGCTGAAGTACCAGCCCAATCCCGTGGGCCGGAGCCTGGCCCTGGGCAAGACGGACACCATCGGGATTGTGGTGCCGGACCTGGCCAACCCCACTTTCCAGGCAATCCTCCGCGGCTTGAGCCGGGCGGCCGCCGAGGACGGCTACCGGGTGCTCATCGCGGACTCATTCGAGGTATCCAGCGAGGAGTCCATCCTGGCGGGGGAGGCGCGCCGGCGCTGCGACGGGCTGGTCCTGTGCGCGCCGCGCATGTCGGATGCCGAGCTGGAGGAGATCGCACCCTCACTGCACCCGCTGGTGCTGATCAACCGCACCACCGCCACCCCGGACGTGCCCAGCCTTGTAGTGGACTACGGTCAGGGCGTCCAGGACATCGCGGGGCATCTGGTGGAACTGGGCCACACGCGCCTGGCCTTCCTTGCGGGCCCGCCCCGCAGCGCCTCCAACGAGATGCGGCTCAAGGGCCTGGACACCTTCAAGGCCGCCCACCCCGAGGTGGAAGTGACCATGCTGGAGGGCGGCTCGGACTTCGACACCGGGCACGAAGCCGTTGATGCGGTCCTGGCCAGCGGAGCCACCGGCATCCTGGCCTTCAACGACCTGGTGGCCATGGGCCTGATGAGCGGCCTCCACGAGCGCGGCCTGGACGTCCCCGGCGACATCTCCGTGACCGGCTTCGATGACATCCCCTTTGCCAGATATACGACGCCGGCGCTCACCACGGGCGCCGTCCCCATCACCGAAATGGGCGAGCAGGCATGGCACCAGCTCCGGGCGCTGATCCGGAAGGAAGGGAACGAAACGCCCGGCAGCCGTTACCAGCCACGGCTTGAAGTCCGCGCCAGCACCGGCCCGGCCAAGGCGCCGCGCAGCACAGTCCACGGCTGAGCGCTTTCTACCCCCGGCCCAGGCCGGCTTCCTGGTAGTAGCCCTCGATGTGGGCGGCCACCAGCTCGGCGGCCAGGACGCCGTCGCCCTTCCTGACCGCGGCGAGGATGGCGTGGTGTTCGCTGCGCAAACGGGAGGCCGTGGCTTCCCAGTCCGGCAGGTTTGCCGTTAGGTCGGCGGCGTATTCCTGGATGGCTTCCCGGAGCGACCCCATCATGGCGCTGACCACCGCATTGCCTGCGGCGTTGGCCAGGGCAAGGTGGAAGCGGACGTCCAGGGCCAGGAATTCGTTGACCGCCAGGCCTTCCGGGCTGTCCATTGCCTCCAGCAGGGCCGCCGCCTCCCCCAGTTCAGGCGCATCGTGCCGGGCCTTCGCAGCAGCCCATGACTCCAGCAGGACGCGTGTTTCCACGATGTCCGCCACCGGCAGGTGCTGGGTGGCCACGTGCAGCCGAAGGGCAGATCCAAGGGCGGCGGTGGGGTCCGAAATCACCACTGTGCCCGCTTCCGGACCGGATCCGACCCCGGCGCGGACCACTCCCATTGCCTCAAGGATCCGGATAGCCTCGCGGACTGACGTGCGGGAGACCTTGAGCTGTTCGGCCAAGCTCCGCTCGGCGGGCAGCCTGCCGCCTACAGCCAACCGGCCGGCCGAGAGTTGGTCCTCGATCCAGGACAGGACCAGCTGGTGGGTGCGCATAGGGCCAATGGTAGTTGATGTGGTTGGACCACATCACCTAGAGTGTGGTTGGACCATAGGAGGAGCCATGACCCACACCATCCAGCCGAACAACCCGGAGGCTACCCCGGCGCCGGACACCACGGACATCCCCGCAGCGCCGGCACCTGCCAAGGCTTCGCCGGCGTCCGCCCTGCCGCATTCCCTGCCTGCTGCCCTCAGGCGCCGCGTCCCCAAGTACTCGGACCTCGCGCCGCTGATGCAGTTCAAGAAGCCGGAGTTCAGCAAGGAGGCCCGGCTGAAGCGGGCCAGCACCATCTGGGAGCTCCGCGACATCGCCAAGCGTCGCACGCCCCAAGCGCCGTTCGACTACACCGACGGTGCGGCCGAAGGGGAGATCACCCTCCGCCGGGCCCGCCAGGCGTTCCTGGACATCGAGTTCCGGCCGGGCATCCTGCGCAACGTCTCCACCATCGACCTCAGCACCGAAATCCTGGGCAAGCCGTCACGGCTTCCCGTCGGCATCGCCCCCACGGGCTTCACCCGGATGATGCAGTCCGAGGGCGAGTATGCCGGCTCGCAGGCAGCTGAGGCCGCCGGCATCCCGTACACGCTCTCCACCATGGGCACCGCCTCCATCGAGGACGTGGCCAGTGCCGCCCCCAACGGCCGTAACTGGTTCCAGCTGTACCTGTGGACGGACCGGGACCGGTCACTGGAACTGATTGAACGCGCAGCCAAGGCTGGCAACGACACCCTCATGGTCACCGTTGACACCGCCGTGGCCGGCGCCCGCCTCCGGGACGTCCGCAACGGCATGACCATCCCGCCGGCACTGACCCTCAAGACCGTCCTGGACGCCTCCTACCGGCCCGCCTGGTGGTTCAACTTCCTGACGCACGAGCCGCTCACCTTTGCCTCGCTGTCCCGCTACACAGGCACCGTGGCAGACCTCATCAACTCCATGTTCGATCCCACGCTCACGTTCGAGGACCTGGACTGGCTGCGCGAAACCTGGAAGGGCAACCTGGTGGTGAAGGGCATCCAGACCGTCGAGGACGCACGCCGCGTCGTTGACCATGGCGCAGACGGCGTTGTCCTGTCCAACCACGGCGGCCGCCAGCTGGACCGGGCCCCCATTCCCTTCCACCTGCTCCCCGACGTCAAGCAGGCCTTCACCGCGGACAACACCAAGGCCGCCATCATGCTGGACACCGGGATCATGAGCGGCGCGGACATCGTGGCGGCGCTCGCACTCGGCGCCGACTTCACCCTGATTGGCCGCGCCTACCTGTACGGCTTGATGGCCGGGGGACGTGCCGGCGTGGACCGCACGGTGCAGATCCTCGAGAAGGACATGGCGCGGACCATGGCACTGCTGGGCGTCAGCAAGGTCTCAGAACTCGGCCCGGACCACGTTCGGCTGCTGAGCAAGTAGGCCGGCACAACCTACTTCTTGCGGCCGAACTTGGGGAGGTTGGCCAAAAGGTCCGCGGCTTTGGTGGCGGCGCGGCCAACCGTCCGGCCGATTTGCTGCGGAACGCTGTCATCGCTCAGCGGTGCGGCCGTGCCGCCGGGAATCACGACGGCGGGGCTTAGTTCGGCGCCCTCCCGCACCAGGACGCCCGCGGGGACTTCCTCGAGTGTTGGGTGCGGCGCCGCCGGCCCGGCGGTGCCGGCGTCCAGAGGCAGGGAGGCGGCAGCGACGGCTTCCTTCAGGTGGGCCGCCTCCGCCGCTGGCTGGGCGTCCTGCGCTGGGACTGCGCGGGCCGGGACTGCCTGGGCTGGGACTGCCTGTTCCGGGCCGCCCGGTGACGCGGCGGGCATGGCGCCACGGCCGACGTCGAACGTTTCCAACCAGCTGGCGATGCCTTCCAAAGGCCCGCGGTTCAAGGCGTAGTACCGCTTCTGGCCCTGCGCGCGCATGCTGACCAGCTGTGCCTCACGGAGGACTTTCAGGTGCTTGGAAATGGTGGGCTGGCTCGCCGCCAGTTCCTCCACCAACTCCCCCACGGCTTTATCTCCTGCCCGCAGGGCCACCAGGATGTCCCGCCGGGTGGATTCCGCTATGACGGCAAATACGTCGTCTGTCACCATGCCTCCCACCCTAGCGACATATACGTCGAAAGGCATCCACTATTTCGGCTGCCCGGGCTTCCCGCTCGGGTAGGGCCAATCGGACTAGTCGAACCAGGGGTCCAGCCCATGCAGCGGGAACACTGCCTTGCGGGTGGCCATGACGGTGCGGTCCACAGCATCGTTGGGGTCGAAGCCCACTTCCCAGGACCGCCACCACAGCTCCACGTCGTCCCCCATGAGGGTGGGCGCCTCCCTGCCAAACTTCTCTGCCACGTACTGCCGCCAGTCAGCCGGTACGGGTGTCCGCAGCGGCACGGGACGCCCGGCCGCTATGGCCACCAGATGGCTCCAGGCCCGCGGTACCACGTCCAGGACGTTGTAGCCCCCGCCGCCAGTGGCGATCCAGCGGCCGTCGCAGTAGCGCTCGGCGAGATGCCCGACGGCGTTCGTTGCCTCACGCTGTCCATCCACGCTGAGGTTGAGGTGCGTCAGGGGATCGCTCCGGTGTGAATCGCAGCCGTGCTGGCTCACGATCACCTCCGGCTCGAAGGCCCCCACCAGTTGCGGAACCACCGCATGGAAAGCGCGCAGCCAGCCGGCGTCCCCCGTGCCGGCAGGCAGCGCCACATTCACAGCCGATCCCTCGGCTGCGGGCCCACCCACCTCATTGGCGAACCCCGTTCCAGGAAAGAGGGTCAGCCCCGTCTCGTGCAGCGAGAGCGTGAGGACCCGGGGATCGTCCCAGAAGATGTTCTGGGTGCCGTCCCCGTGATGGGCGTCAACGTCGATATACGCCACTTTGCGCACACCGCCGTCGAGCAGCGTCTGCACCGCAATGGCGGCGTCGTTGTAGATGCAGAATCCGCTGGCGCGGTCCCGGGAGGCGTGGTGCATGCCGCCGCCGAAGTTAACGGCGTGCACCGCGGAACCCGCAAGCACGCGCCGGGCCGCAAGCAGCGACCCGCCGGCCAGGCGCGCCGCGGCCTCGTGCATGCCGGCAAACGCGGGATCATCCTCAGTCCCCAGCCCCCGGGATTCGTCCGGCTGGGTGGGATCGGCACTCACCCGGCGGACCGCCGCCACGTAGTCCGCGGAGTGGACGGACTGCAGGTCGGCGTCGGAGGCCACCTCCGGCGCCGCCACGTCAACATGGTCCAGGTCGAAGAGCCCCAGGCTTCGGGCCAGGCGGGCGGTCAGGTCCATCCGCTCAGGCGCCATCGGGTGGCCCGGACCAAAGTTGTAGGCTGTCATGTCAGGACTCCACGCCACCATCGTTGGCGGCGCGGGCTGGCTGAGGCCGGGCAGGTATGTCATCAGTCACAGGCTACCCGAGGCCGCGCTGCCGCCCGCCCCCGCGGCAAAGCGGGTATTAGTGGTTTACTACTGGGGGAAGCCGTTTCAACCGAGGAAAAGCCACACATGACGCAGAGCCAGTCGAGGCCCCGCACCCCGGCCACCTGGCACCCCCCGGCGCAGGAGCGGGAGGGCCTCTGGATCCTGACCCGGCTGCGCGACTTCATTGACGATATTGCCAACACCACCCCCGCAAGGCTCGCCATCACGGCCTTCGCCGCTGTGTGCACGGTGTTCACGTTCCTGCTGTCCCTGCCGGTCTCGTCGGCTGATGGAAACCCCACCCCGGTCCACCAGGCCCTTTTCACGGCGGTCTCGGCGGTGTGCGTCACGGGGCTGACGGTGGTGTCGACGGCGGTCCACTGGTCCTTCTTCGGCCAGCTGGTGATCCTGGTGGGCATCTTCATCGGCGGCTTGGGAACGTTGACGCTGGCGTCGTTGCTGGCGCTGATGGTGAGCAAGCGGCTGGGCGTGCGGGGCAAGATCATCGCGGCGGAATCCATGAACAACGCCGGGCGGCTGGGCGAGGTAGGCACCTTGCTGCGGATCGTCATCACGACGTCCGTGGCGATTGAGGGAATCCTGGCGCTCGCGCTGGTCCCCCGGTTCCTCACCCTGGGCGAGCCGTTCTGGCAGTCCGTCTGGCACGGCATTTTCTATTCCATTTCGTCATTTAACAACGCCGGTTTCACGCCGCACTCGGATGGCATCGTGCCCTACGAGACGGACCTTTGGATCCTCATCCCCCTGATGGTGGGGGTCTTCCTGGGCAGTCTGGGTTTCCCTGTGGTGATGGTGCTGCAGCAGAACGGCCTGAACTGGAGAAAGTGGAACCTGCATACCAAGCTCACCATCCAGGTTTCCCTGATCCTCCTGGTGGCGGGGGCGTTCCTCTGGGCGCTGATGGAGTGGGACAACGTCCGGACCATCGGCTCCATGGGTGTGGGTGACAAGATTACGCACGCGCTTTTCGCCTCCGTGATGACCCGTTCGGGCGGATTCAACCTGGTGGACCAGAACCAGATGGACTCCACCACCATGCTGCTGACCGACGCCCTGATGTTCGCAGGCGGCGGCTCCGCGTCCACCGCCGGCGGCATCAAGGTGACTACCATCGCCGTGATGTTCCTGGCCATCATTGCCGAAGCCCGCGGCGACGCCGATGTCAAGGTCTACGGCAGGACCATCCCGCAGGGCAGCATGCGCGTGGCCATCTCGGTGATCGTTGCAGGCGCCACCCTGGTGTCCGTGTCGGCTTTCCTGCTGCTGGCCATCAGCGGCCAGTCACTTGACCGGGTACTGTTCGAAACCATTTCCGCGTTCGCCACGGTGGGGCTCAGCACCAACCTGAGCGCCGAGATGCCGCCGGCCGGCGTCTACGTCCTCACGGCGCTGATGTTCGCGGGCCGCGTGGGTACGGTTACCCTCGCAGCTGCACTGGCCCTGCGCCAGCGAAGCCAGCTTTACCACTATCCCGAAGAGAGGCCGATCATTGGCTAGTTCCACAGACGCTCCCCGGCGACCCGCCCACAACGCCCCGGTACTGGTGATCGGGCTGGGCCGTTTTGGATCATCCACGGCGGAGCAGCTGGTCAAACAGGGCAGGGAAGTGCTTGCCATCGAGCGGGACCGGAACCTGGTGCAGAAATGGGCACCCCTCCTGACCCACGTGGTGGAAGCTGACGCCACGAACATCGACGCGCTCCGCCAGCTCGGTGCCCAGGAGTTCAGTTCCGCCGTCGTGGGCGTGGGCACCTCCATTGAGTCCTCCGTACTGATCACGGTCAACCTGGTGGACCTCGGCATCGAGCACCTCTGGGTCAAGGCCATCACCCCCTCGCACGGCAAGATCCTCACGCGGATCGGCGCCAACCACGTCATCTACCCGGAGGCCGACGCCGGCGTCCGGGCCGCGCACCTGGTATCCGGGCGCATGCTGGACTTCATCGAGTTCGACGATGACTTTGCCATCGTGAAGATGTACCCGCCGCGCGAAACGGTGGGCTTCACCCTGGACGAGTCAAAGGTCCGCTCCAAATACGGCGTGACCATAGTGGGCGTGAAATCCCCCGGCGAAGACTTCACCTACGCCCGTCCCGAGACCAAGGTATCCTCCCGGGACATGCTGATCGTCTCCGGCCACGTGGACCTGCTCGAACGGTTCGCCGCCCGGCCCTGATTGCCGGCACGGGTCCTGCTGGCCAGGGTCAGCCGAGCTGCCTGGTGATCTCTGCTGCCCGGTCGGCTGCCGCGCGGGCGCCGGCTGCGATGATGGCGGGGATGCCCTGTTCGTCGAAGGTGGCGATGGCACGTTCGGTGGTGCCGTTGGGGCTGGTCACGGCTTTCCGCAGTGCTGCAGGGTCAGCTCCGGGTTCGGCGAGCATGAGGCCGGCGCCGGCCACGGTTTCGCGCGCCAGCAGCAGGGACAGTTCCCGGTCCAGGCCAAGCTCCTCCCCCGCGGAAGCCATGGCCTCGGCGAGGTAGAAGGCGTAGGCCGGGCCGGATCCACTGATCGCCGAGAGCGCGTCCACCTGGTCCTCAGGGACCTCAACAACCGTTCCCGCACCGTGCAGGATCTCCTTGACCTTCTGGAGCTGTGCAGGGGTGCAGTGCGTCCCGGGCGAGACGGATACGACGCCGCGGCCCAGTTTAGCCGGTGTGTTGGGCATGGTCCGGATCACCGGCTGCCCCGCAGGGAGCGCGGCCTCCAGTTGAGCGATGGACACGGCCGCGGCCACGCTGACCACCACGGTGTCGGGCGAAAGGGCCGGGCTGATTTCCCGTGCCAGGTCCGTGATGCCCACGGGTTTGACGCCGAGGATGACGACGGCGGATCCCTTGGTGGCCTGCCTGTTGTTTTCGGGCTCCTCTTCACCGGCGATCGCCGTGATCCCGTGATACCGGTCGGCCAGCTCCGACGCCCGCCCGGCACGGCGGACCGTGGCCACCACATCGGCGGGATCCGTCCCTGCCTCCAGCAGGCCGCCAAGAATGGCTTCGTTCATGGATCCACAGCCAAGGAATGCGATTCGGTTGCTCATGCCTCCATCATTGCAGTTCGCAGGCATTCACAGGCAACTCCCATCTTCAGCGCAGGCAGCGCACAACTTGGGGTCTTAACGTAGTTATTACCTCATTGAGGGTGCGAGTGATGCGGCAGGCATGGGGATGCCTGCCAGGGCACCGGTGGCTCGGCAACAGGTTTTCCCCCATTTTCCTGTTGCCGGCCCCGGTGCTTCCGCTTTTAATGCTGAAATGCTTCCGCTCTTAGCAGGTGAGGGGTTTGCCGGCTAGACCGGTGCTTCAATCGACTGCGGAGTCGCCACGTGGGGCGCGGGCTCCAGCGGCCCGGAAAAGACCAGCTGGTCCAGGCGCCGGAGGATGAGTCCTTCACGCAGTGCCCACGGGCAGATGCGGAGCTTCTTGAACTTGAACATCTCCAGGGCAGCCTCGGCCACCAGGGCGCCGGCAAGGAGCTGATGGGCCCGCGCCTCGGAGACGCCGGGAAGATGCAGCCTGTCCTCCGAACTCATCGCGGAGATCCGCTGGGTCCAGATGCCCAGGTCCGAGGCATGCAGTTCCCGTTTGACGTACGGACCTTCAGCGCTGGGGGCAGCGCCGGCGATCCGGGCCAGGGAACGGAACGTCTTGGAGGTGCCCGCCACAACATTCGCCCGGCCCAGGCCGTCGAATTCGCGGACCGCAGGCTTGAGCGTTGCCCTGATGTAGCGCCGGAGTTCCTTGACGCTCTTGGCCGACGGCGGATCCTCGGCGAGCCAGTCCCTGGTGAGACGGCTGGCGCCCAGTGGCACTGAGGTGGCGACCTCGGGAAGCTCGTCCTGGCCAAAAGCCATTTCGAAGGAGCCGCCGCCGATGTCCAGGTTCAGGATGGGACCGGCGCCCCACCCATGCCAGCGCCGCACCGCGAAGAACGTCATGGAGGCTTCCTCGCTGCCGGTGAGTTCCTGGAGGGTCACCGTGGTTTCGTGCTTGACCCGTGCCAGCACGGCCGGGCCGTTGGTGGCCTCGCGGATGGCTGACGTACAGAAGGCCAGCAGGTCCTCGGCCTTGTGCCGGGCGGCAAATTCCCACGCTTCCAGCACGAACTCGGTCAGCTCATGCTGGCCCTCGTCGCTGATGCTGCCGTCCGGCTCAAGGTACTGGACCAGGGACAGGGGCCGCTTATGGGAGGCGAACGGGACCGGCTGCGCGCCGGGGTGGGCATCCACCAGGAGCAGATGGACCGTATTGGAACCGATATCGAGGACGCCTAGACGCATGGGGACATTATTGCTCGTCGGCGCGCTTGAAGTCGCGCCGGATGTTGGCCACGCCTTCAGGGTTGATCTCGAAGCCGTAGGCGGCTCCGGGATTGATCACCATGCCGAGTTCATCGCCGAGGTTGGCGATAATGGCAGCCCCCTGAGTGCCCAGCACGTTGGGAGCAGCTTCCAGGTACTGCTGGTCCACCCTGCTGGGGTGCGAGAAAACGGCAAGGACGGGGTCGCCGTCGGCGTTGGCAAGGACCAGGGGCTCCACCTGGGAGTCCATGCCCTCCACCGTGTCCGAGCTGATGATGTAGACCTCACTGTTCAGGAACGACAGGATGACGTCCACAGGGTTTGCGTCAGGCTGTCCGCCGGTGGCGAGCTTCTCCTCGAGGTCGTTGAGCGG
>DATIMT010000176.1:0-7529 GCA_035475035.1 Arthrobacter sp. | reverse complement strand
GGGCCCACCTGCGGCTTGAAGACCTTCGGGACGGCATTGATGTCAACGGCGGTGTGCGGCTGCTGGTAGATGACCTTCAGGTCGAACCAGGCATCGGGGTCAGCGTCCGACGGCGTGGCGGCCAGCGGCGAGTCCGGCGCCGTCGCGATCCACTCGGCAAAGTCCGCCACACCTGAGTGCGCACCGGCCGGCGCTGCGTCCGCAAAGACGTAGATCCGCCATCGCCCGTCCGCCGTTGCGTGGTGCCCCAAGTGGATCGGGTTCGTGTCGCCGACGCGGACCGCGGGAGCGGATTTGAACCGCTTGCCCACGGGGAATCCGGCGGCCAGCTCCTGGTGGTCGCTGGTGCCAATGATCAGGGACTGCGCGTACTGGGTCATGAATCCGGCAGGGAATTCGGCGGTCCGCACGTAGAAGTCCTCCAGGTCGGAGGGGTGCTCGAACTCCTCCGGCTTCTTGGCCATCATGGTGGACCACTCCTTGTCGAAGTCGATCAGGTTCCTGGCCACCACCTGGCGCTCCTCCGAGTAGGTGGAGAGCAGGCTCTCGGGACTGCGGCCCTCCAGCACATGCCCCAGCTTCCAGGCGATGTTGAACCCGTCCTGCATGGAGACGTTCATGCCCTGGCCAGCCTTGGCGCTGTGGGTATGGCAGGCGTCGCCGGTGATGAAAACCCGTGGCGTGCGGGTGCCCCGATCGGCCGGCAGGACGTCGTCGAACCTGTCCGTGAGGCGGTGGCCCACCTCGTACACGCTGTGCCAGGCGATGTTCCGCACATCCAGGGTATAGGGGTGCAGGATGGCGTTGGCCTTGGCGATGATCTCCTCGATGGTGGTGTCCCGCACCGAGTGGTGGCTGTTGGGATCCACTTCGCCCAGGTCCACGTACATGCGGAACAGGTGCCCGCCTTCGCGGGGGATGAGCAGGATGCTGCCTTCGGCGCCCTGGATGGCGCACTTGGTCCGGATGTCCGGGAAGTCGGTGACGGCGAGCGCGTCCATGACGCCCCAGGCATGGTTGGCGGCGTCACCCGCGAGGGTGCAGCCGATGGCCTGCCGCACCTTGCTTCGCGCGCCGTCAGCGCCCACCACGTACTTGGCGCGGACAATGCGTTCCTGCCCGTCGTTGGGCCCATCCACATGCCGGAGCGTCACGGTGACCGGGTAGTCGCCGTGGTCCGCGACGGTGAGGCCCTGGAATTCGTACCCGAAGTCGGGCTTCATCCGGGTGGGCGCGTTGGCCATGTACTCGGCGAAGTAGTCCAGCACGCGTGCCTGGTTCACAATCAGGTGCGGGAATTCGCTGATCCCCATTTCGTCGTCCACGGCGCGGGCGGTTCGGATGATGTTGGCGTGGTTGGCAGGGTCCGGCTTCCAGAACGCCATCTCCGTAATCCGGTACGCCTCGGCGATGATCCGCTCCGCAAACCCGAAGGCCTGGAAGGTCTCCACGCTGCGCGCCTGGATCCCGTCTGCCTGGCCGATCGCCAGCCGGCCCGGTCGGCGCTCGATGATTCGGGTGGTGATATCCGGGAAGCGGGAGAGCTGGGCTGCGGCCAGCATGCCCGCCGGTCCGGTACCGACGATGAGTACATCCACTTCATCCGGGAGCTCTTCGGGGCGGTTCAGGCCGACGCCGGCTGGGGGCAGGACGCGCGGGTCACCGGATACGTATCCGTGGTGGTGGAACTGCACGGGCTTTCCTCACTTCGTTGTGGATGATCAGCACTTGTTCTATATCAGAACAATAGATTCGATTATGGAAATCACTGGGCTTGGGATCCACTGTACGCCTGATGTGACGGAGGCGACAAGTGCCGCCTGAAGGACCCCAAAAGCGCAGGAAATAGGGGGTTGACGGATCACCGCAATCGATGGATAGTGATCGTATACGATTTCGTACCTGATGAGGAGAAGGCTTTGGAGCAGGTCAACGGCGATACCTTGGCAGCAGCACGCAAGGTGATTGCGGTCCACATCAACTACCCCAGCCGGGCGGCGCAGCGCGGCCGCACTCCGGCACAGCCGTCCTACTTCCTCAAGCCTTCCAGTTCGCTGGCATTGTCCGGAAGCCCCGTCGAACGCCCCGCCGGCTGCGAGCTGCTGGGCTACGAAGGCGAAATCGCCCTCGTGATCGGCAAGGCCGCACGACGCGTCGGCATCGAGGACGCCTGGAGCCACGTGGCGGCCGTGACCGCCAGCAATGACCTTGGTGTATACGACCTGCGGTGGGCGGACAAGGGCTCCAACCTCCGGTCCAAAGGCGGGGACGGGTTCACCCCCGTGGGCCCGGCACTGATCCCGGCAGACGCCGTCGACCCTTCCACGCTGCGCATCCGCACCTGGCACAACGGCGAACTCGTGCAGGATGACACCACCGCCGATCTGCTCTTCCCCTTCGCCCGGCTGGTGGCGGACCTGTCCCAGCTGCTCACCCTTGAAGAAGGGGACATCATCCTCACCGGCACTCCCGCCGGCGCGTCTGTGGCGAAGCCGGGCGACGTGCTGGAGGTGGAGGTCGGGACCCTTGACGGCGCCCTGTCCACCGGGCGCCTGGTCACCACTGTTGAGGAAGGCACGACGCCGTTCGCGGACTTTGGTGCCCAGCCCAAGGTTGACGACGTGCAGCGGGAGGAAGCCTACGGATCGCGTGAAGCGGCCGGGCTGGCACCAGAGGCTCAGGCCGCCGTCGGACCTGCCCTGCCTCCCGAACTGAAGGCCAAGTTCGAGTCCGTCGCCACCGCCACGCTGTCCTCCCAGCTGCGCAAGCGCGGCTTGAACAACGTCAGCATCGACGGGCTGCAGGCCACCCGCCCGGACCGCCGCGTAGTGGGCCTGGCCCGGACCCTGCGCTACGTCCCCAACCGCGAGGATCTGTTCAAGACCCACGGCGGCGGGTTCAACGCGCAGAAGCGCGCCATCGATTCCGTGAACGAGGGCGAAATCCTGGTCATGGAGGCCCGCGGCGAGAAGGGCACCGGGACGGTAGGCGACATCCTGGCCCTCCGCGCCCAGGTGCGGGGCGCGGCGGCGATCATCACCGACGGCGGCGTCCGCGACTTCACCGCGGTGGCCGAACTGGACATGCCCACCTGGTTCGCCAACCCACACCCCGCCGTGCTCGGCCGCCGCCACGTCCCCTGGGACACGGACATCACCATCGCCTGCGGCGGCGCCACCGTCCAGCCCGGCGACATCATTGTGGCTGATTCGGACGGGGTCCTGGTCATTCCGCCCGCCATCGCCGAAGAACTGGTGGAGGACTGCATCCAGCAGGAGAAGGAAGAAGCGTTCATCTTCGAAATGGTCAAGCAGGGCAACAGCGTGGACGGCCTCTATCCCATGAACAAGGAGTGGCAGGAACGGTACCAGGAATGGGCAGGAAACCCTGATGACTGAAACAAGCGTTACCCGCGAAGCCAGCACTCCCGGCAGCAAGTCCGAACAGGCTTACCAGGCCGTCAAAACCCGGATCGTGGAAGGCGCCTACACACCCGGATACCGCCTGGTCCTCGGTTCGATCGCCAAGGACCTCGGATTCAGCGTGGTTCCGGTCCGGGAAGCCATCCGCCGCCTCGAAGCCGAAGGCCTGGTGACCTTCGAACGCAACGTGGGCGCCACCGTGGCCGGCATCGACCCCACCGAATACCTCTACACCATGCAGACCCTCAGCATCGTGGAAGGTGCTGCCACGGCCCTGTCCACCCCGCTGATCGACCAGGCCGCCATTGCCCGGGCCCGCGCGGTTAACGAAGAAATGCGCGAATGCCTGGACCACTTTGACCCGGTACGGTTCACCCGGCTCAACCAGGACTTCCACAGCGTCCTGTTCGAGCACTGCCCCAACCCGCACATCCTGGACCTGGTGCACCGCGGCTGGAACCGGCTTGCCTCGCTGCGGTCCTCCACCTTCCGCTTCGTTCCCGGCCGCGCCCGGGACTCCGTGGAGGAACACGAAAACCTGCTCCGGCTCATCGAAACCGGAGCCGACGCGGACACCATCGAGAAGGCGGCCCGCCGGCATCGAACGGCGACTTTGGACGCTTACCTCGCCCAAACCCTCTAGTACGCAAAGACCACAGTTAGGACTTCAACGATGACGACCTCGGTAGAAACCAGCAAGCACTACGTCCCGGAGGATCTGCCCGCCCACCTCCAGCACTTCATCAACGGCGAGTTCGTGGATTCGGTGTCCGGCAAGACGTTCGATGTGCTGGACCCGGTCTCCAACCGGAACTACGCCACCGCTGCCGCGGGCCAGAAGGAAGATATCGACCTGGCCGTTGCCGCCGCCCGCGAAGCCTTCACCAACGGACCCTGGCCGAAGATGAAGCCGCGTGAACGTGCCCGCGTCCTGAACAAAATCGCGGACGCCGTCGAAGCCCAGGAAGCCCGGCTCGCCGAACTTGAAACCTTCGACACCGGCCTGCCCATCACCCAGGCCAAGGGCCAGGCCCTCCGCGCAGCCGAGAATTTCCGGTTCTTCGCCGACCTGATCGTTGCCCAGTTCGATGACGCCATGAAGGTCCCGGGCTCGCAGATCAACTACGTCAACCGCAAGCCGATCGGCGTCGCAGGCCTGATCACCCCGTGGAACACCCCGTTCATGCTGGAGTCCTGGAAGCTCGCCCCGGCCCTGGCCACCGGCAACACCGTGGTCCTCAAACCGGCCGAGTTCACCCCGCTCTCCGCTTCCCTGTGGGCCACCATCTTCAAGGACGCGGGCCTGCCAGACGGTGTCTTCAACCTGGTCAACGGCCTCGGCGAGGAAGCCGGCGACGCCCTGGTCAAGCACCCGGATGTCCCGCTGATCTCCTTCACCGGCGAGACCACCACCGGCCAGACGATCTTCCGCAACGCCGCCGCCAACCTCAAAGGCCTGTCCATGGAGCTGGGCGGCAAGTCCCCCTGCGTCGTGTTCGCCGACGCCGACCTGGACGCCGCCATCGACTCAGCCCTGTTCGGCGTCTTCTCCCTCAACGGCGAACGCTGCACCGCCGGCTCCCGCATCCTGGTGGAACGCGCCATCTACGTCGAGTTCTGCGAGAAATACGCCGCCCGTGCAAAGAACATCGTGGTGGGCGACCCGCACGATCCCAGGACCCAGGTAGGCGCCCTGGTCCACCCCGAGCACTACGACAAGGTGGCCTCCTACGTGGAGATCGGCAAGTCCGAAGGCCGGCTCCTTGCCGGTGGCGGCCGTCCGGCCCACCTCCCTGAAGGCAACTACATCGCACCCACGGTGTTCGCCGACGTCGCCCCCGACGCGCGGATCTTCCAGGAGGAAATCTTCGGGCCCGTCGTGGCCATCACCCCGTTCGAGAACGACGACGAAGCCCTCGCCCTGGCCAACAACACCAAGTACGGGCTGGCCGCCTACATCTGGACCCAGAACCTGACCCGGGCCCACAATTTCTCCCAAAATGTGGAGGCCGGCATGGTGTGGCTGAACAGCCATAACGTCCGTGACCTGCGCACCCCGTTCGGCGGCGTCAAGGCCTCCGGCCTGGGCCACGAGGGCGGCTACCGCTCCATCGATTTCTACACCGACCAGCAGGCCGTGCACATCACCCTTGGCAGCGTCCACACCCCCAAATTCGGCAGCATCGACGACTCCGCCGCCAACGAGGGCTAAGCCCAGGTACCCAAGCCGGGCCGTCGCCGTCGTACTTCCCAAGACCCCTTTCGAAGAAGAGAGACCACCATGACCAGCTTTGTCCCCACCCCTTCCGTCCCGGCACCGGACATTGTCCGCTGCGCCTACATGGAAATCGTGGTCACCGACCTCGCCAGGTCCCGCGAGTTCTACGTTGACGTCCTGGGCCTGCACGTCACCGAAGAGGACGAAAACGCCATCTACCTGCGCTCCCTGGAGGAGTTCATCCACCACAACCTAGTGCTCCGCAAGGGACCCATCGCCGCCGTCGCCGCCTTCGCGTACCGGGTGAAGTCCCCCGCCGAGGTGGACGCTGCCGAGGCCTACTACAAGGAACTCGGCTGCCGCGTTGAGCGCCGCAAGGAAGGCTTCACCAAGGGCGTGGGCGACTCCGTCC
Organism: Arthrobacter sp.; assembly: GCA_035475035.1. Taxonomy (GTDB): domain Bacteria; phylum Actinomycetota; class Actinomycetes; order Actinomycetales; family Micrococcaceae; genus Arthrobacter. The sequence continues at coordinate 1,477 of DATIMT010000176.1, read as the reverse complement.
GCGTTGAGGACCCGCTCGGCTTCCCGTACGAGTTCTTCTACGACGTGGAGCACGTTGAGCGGCTCACCCAGCGCTACGACCTCTACTCCGCCGGGGAACTGGTCCGCCTGGACCACTTCAACCAGGTCACCCCGGACGTCCCGCGTGGCCGCGCCTACCTCGAGGACCTGGGCTTCCGCGTCTCCGAGGACATCAAGGATTCCGACGGCGTCACGTACGCCGCGTGGATGCACCGCAAGCAGACCGTCCACGACACCGCGCTGACCGGCGGCAACGGCCCCCGCATGCACCACGTCGCGTTCGCCACGCACGAGAAGCACAACATCATCCAGATCTGCGACAAGATGGGTGCCCTGCGCATCAGCGACCGGATCGAACGGGGCCCGGGCCGGCACGGCGTGTCCAACGCGTTCTACCTTTACATCCTGGACCCGGACGGGCACCGCATCGAGATCTACACCCAGGATTACTACACCGGAGACCCGGATAACCCCACCATCACCTGGGACGTCCACGACAACCAGCGCCGCGACTGGTGGGGCAACCCCGTGGTCCCCTCCTGGTACACCGAAGCCTCCCTGGTCCTGGACCTGGACGGCAACCCACAGCAGGTCATCGAACGTGAAGAAAAATCCGAGATGGCCGTCACGGTTGGGGCGGACGGTTTCTCTTACACGCGCAAGACCGACGATGACGGGGCGGACCGGACAGGTTTCAAGCTGGGAGCGCAGCTGTAGCCATGCTCGAGCCACAGACTATTGAAGCAATTGCCGATGAACTGGTGGAAGCCGGGCGCAGCCGCACTCCGGTCCCCCGCCTGACGGCCCGCTACCCGGAGATGACGGTCGAGGACTCCTACGCCGTGCAGCAATTGTGGCGGCGCCGGAACGAGGACGCCGGCCGGACCTTGGTGGGGCGCAAGATCGGCCTCACCTCCAAGGCAATGCAGGCCGCCACCGGCATCACCGAACCGGACTATGGCGCCATCTTCGATGACATGGTGCTGGACACCGGCTGCTCGGTCCCATGGGACCGGTACACGCACCCGCGGGTGGAAGTGGAACTGGCATTCGTCCTCAAGGATGGGCTCAAGGGCCCCGGCGTGACCATCTTCGACGTCCTGAAGGCCACCGACTACGTGGTTCCGGCGCTGGAGATCCTGGACTCCCGGATCGAGATGGAGGGCCGGACCATCGTGGACACCATTTCGGACAACGCCGCGATGGGCGCCATGGTGATCGGCGGCAACCCGGTCAAACCCGACGCCGTCGACCTCCGCTGGGTCTCCGCCATCCTCTACAAGAACCAGACCGTGGAGGAAACCGGGGTCGCCGCCGGCGTCCTGGACCACCCCGCCAACGGTGTCCACTGGCTGGCCAACAAGATCGCAGCCCACGGTGACGCACTCAAGGCCGGGGACATCATCCTCGCCGGCTCCTTCACCCGCCCCATGTGGGTGTACAAGGGCGACACCGTC
>DATIMT010000175.1:0-2292 GCA_035475035.1 Arthrobacter sp. | reverse complement strand
GTCCTGTCCGAGATGCTGCGCCTGCGCAAGATCACACAGGCGCAGCACGATGAGGCCGTGGCTACCCCCATCCAGCTGAAGATCACACCCCAGCAACAGGGCTGCGCCAATGCTGCGATGGCGCCGTACTTCTGCGATTACATCTCCCACCTGATCCTGAACAACCCCGCCTTCGGTGCAACCGAGCCTGAACGTGAGCGAAGGCTCTACAGGGGCGGGCTCACGATTGTGACCACCCTGGACAGCAGGCTACAGGCCGCCGCCCAGACCCAGGTGGACGGGACCGCGGGGGCAAATCCGGACCGGTGGGCAGCTTCGCTGCTGAGCCTGCAGCCCGGGAGCGGCAAAATCCTGGCGATGGCCCAAAACACGGTTTTCCTTCCACAACCCGGCAAGTTCGATACCAACCTGAACTTCAACGTGGATGCCAAGGACCCTCAGGGCAATGACCTCAACGGCGCGGGCGGGTTCCAGCCCGGGTCCACCATGAAGCCCTTCACGTTCGCGGAGTGGCTGAACGAGGGCAAGTCTTTGACCGCTGAAGTGGACGCCTCACGCAGGGTCTATCCCCTGGGGTTCCCGTGGAAGGACAGCTGCGGAAAGGTGCTGGGAGCCTACAGCACGGCGCAGGCAAACCCTGCCCTTGGTGCTGCGGACGACCTGCAGAACGCTGAAGATGGTTTCTACCGGCGGATGCCCGTCAACTACGGCCTGTATAACTCCATCAACACAGCCACCTTCGCCTCGGCTGCCCAACTGGATTTCTGCGGCATCCAGAAGATGGTGGACGCCGTGGGGCTGCATAGCGGCCTGGATGGCGCCGAAGTCAACATGCACCAACTCGGCAACCTGCTGGGTGGCACCGGCGTTGCACCCCTCACCCTGGCGGATGCCTTTGCCACTTTCGCTACGGACGGCCGCTACTGCGCACCCATCGCCTTGCTTGACGTTACGGACGCTGCCGGCGCCAAGCTTCCGGCCCAGGCACCGGACTGCCACGACGCCGTCAAGCCGGACGTGGCCAGGGGCGTTAACTCGGTGCTGCAGGATGTCCTGAAGAAGGGCTCGGGCGTCTGGATCAACCCCAAGGTGCAGGACAAGCTTCCCACTGCAGCCAAGACCGGAACATCGAACAACAACGGATCCACCTGGGTAGTGGGCTACACCACCGGCCTGGTCACGGCGTCCTTCTTCGGGGATGCATTGGAAGGCCAGAAGCGGGCAGGACAGAACGTGACCATCAACGGCACCTTCTACCCCAGCCTGGACGGATACATGATCGCAGGGCCCCAGTGGGCCAACTACATGCTCAAGGTGGCGCCGCTCTATCCTTCCGGCCCGTTCGCGCCTCCCCCTGCTTCGATGATTGGCCCAAATCCCAACTACAGGCCATAAGCCCGGGCCCCACACCGGAAATCACGACGACGGTCACGCGCGGCAGGCTCTACGGTCACCGCGGCCGGGGCGCCCGGTGCAGGTAACGAACCCGGCCAACACGGCATCGCAGCGGGTTTGCACCAGGATCGGCCTGGCCCACCGGGGGCAGACGGACAAGTACTACAACGCGCGATGTGAGCTCTATGGCCAGTCGAACCCCCTGCCCTAGCGCGTCCCCTTCCACAGGCGCTTCCACCAGGAGCGCTCGGGCTCCGGCTCCGCAGGGTCTTCCTCAACCCGTGCTGCGCGCCTGCTGCGCCAGCGCTGCACTTCTTCCTCCTCGTCCCGGGTTTTGGTGATGACGGGAGGTCCCCCCTGCAACTGGCGGCGGGCGTCGATCACGCGCCGGTTGAAATCCTGCAGGATGTCCCGGACCTGCTGCTCCGTGTACTGGGCGTCCAACTTCGCATCGAGTTCGGTGTCCTCGGTACGGAGCAGAATGGCCGCCGGGCCCAGGCCGCTGATGTTTTCCCGTTGGATCAGGCCCTTGACCCACCAGTCGGGATCATAGGATTCGCCCAGGCCGGGGATCGGCTTGCCCGCGTACTTGAGGTCGTCGAACTTGCCCTGTGCCATGGCGTCGCGGACCAGATATTCCGCACGGGCGGCGTCGCTGACCTTCCTGCGCTTCTCCCGTTCCCTCTCGTCGAGGGCGTCCAGCGCGGCTTCCTCCTCGGCGCTGATGCCGGCGCCGCGGTAGGAACGGAGCTCCGCTGCCCGCTCCAGCCGTTTCCGGAATTCCCTTGCCCCGCCGCTCATTGCTGCCACCGCCTCCCTTTGGGCTGATCCACCTTCCAGTATTCAGCGGCGGACGTGCGGGTTCAACGCCCACAGGGGGCTGACGACGGCGGGACG
>DATIMT010000174.1:0-18098 GCA_035475035.1 Arthrobacter sp. | reverse complement strand
GGCCCGTCTTCAGCGGCGCCTTTTCGCCACTATCTCGTGCGCCGCCGCCACCAGTTGGCGTGCGGATTCATCCCAGCTGAACTCCGCGGCCCGGGCCAGGGCGCGCCGCGACATTTCCTGCCAGTGCAGGTCGTCCTGCAGCTGGGCCACCGCGTCCGCGAACTGCCCGGGGGATCCCGGGTCCACATAGATGGCGGCGACCCCGCCCACTTCGCGGAAGATCGGAATGTCGCTGGCGATCACCGGGGTACCCACGGCCATGGCCTCGACCAGCGGAAGGCCGTACCCCTCAGCCCGGGACAAGCTCACCAGCGCCGTTGCCCGCCGCAGCAGCCCGTCATACTCGGCGTCCGTCACGCCATTGTGGAACACCACGGAAGCGCCCGGGGGAACGATCCGCTCCAGTTCCGCCCGCCGCTGCGGCGTGATCCGGCTGAGCAGGTGCAGCGTGTATTCGGGCAGCCCGGCCATGCCGGCCACCATGGTTTCCACGTTCTTGTAGGGCATGAACGAACCCATGTAGATGATCGTTTTGTCCGCGCCGTCGTCCGGGTTGCGGTGTTCCTGAGCGGGCTGCGGGGCGTTGGCGATAATGCGCACCGGCCTGCGGGTCAAGCGGTACTTGGCCATCAGCGCCTCCGTGGTCCGGCTGATGGTGGCCACGGTATCGGCCCGGTTGAGCAGGAGCCGCTGCGGCCAGAACGCCTTGTGGTACAGGCGCCAGAGCAGCCGGACGGGTGCCGGCAGGAACCCCGGGGGAGCGGGGTGCTCGTAGTAGATGAGGTCATGCAGGGTCAGGATCAGCCCGTACTTCCGGCCCCAGGTGCCCATGGTTTGCATGGGGCATACCACCACGTCCGCCCCGAGGGCGTTCACCTTCCGGGCAACGAAAAGCTCCGCCGGCGAGAGCGGGCTGCTGATGAGCGTGTAGGGCACGTCAGGCAGGAGTGCGAGCTGCCGTACATCGGAGACCAGCATGGAGACATCGGCGATCTTCGCCGTGGCAGCGATCAGGCTGGCTCCATAGCGGCTGATGCCGTCGTGATGGTCGGTACGGGTGAAACGTGCATCGATGACGATCTTCACGCGGGATGGTCCTCCAGAAAGCTGCGGATGTAACGGGCGGCCGGCTCCGGCGTTTCATAGTGGATCAGGTGTCCGACGCCGGGAATCACCTTCAGCTCCCCGTCCGGAAGCAGTGACAGGAGGCGGTGCTGGCTGGGGAGGGTGGCGATTTCATCCTTTTCACCCGCAACCAGCAGCACGGGCAGGTCCAGTTGTCCGGCCACCTCTGCCACATGGTTGCTGACGGAGGCGGTAAACGACTCCAGCAGGCTGTCCCGGTCAGCGAAGGAACTGAAGTAGGCGTGGTGCTGGCCGTGGATGAAGGCCCGCAGTTCCTTATCGCGGGTCTTGGCCATGGTCTCGCTCATCACCCGAACGATCAGCGGATTGCGCAGCAGGGCCAGCCCGGGCCTGCGGGGGAGCCGTGCCGCCAGCTTGTAGTACAGGACGGCCAGCCGCGTCATTACGCCCTTGGGTCCTTCCAGCGCCGGCGCGGCGATGGGGTTGATGAGGATCAAGGGGCGCACAGCCTCGGGGTTCCTGGCCACGAAGTGGGCAGCCACGATGGATCCAAAGGAGTGCCCCAGCAGCACGGTATCCGGCCCCAGGCCCTGGGCCGCCATGAAGTCGGTAATGAACTGCCCGTAGCGCTCCACTGAGTGCCGATCCCGGGCGAAGGCGTCCGAACTGCCGAAGCCAGGCAGGTCCGGCATGATGATCCGCATGTCCGGGAGCTGGTCCGCGACCCGCAGGAGCCCGTGGTGGTCGCCGCGGAACCCGTGGACCACCAGGATGGTGCGGGTCTCCGGCGTCACCTGCAGCGGCTCATAGGTCCAGAAGGCCACCGTGCCGCCGTCGAGGACCACGGTGGAGGCGGACGTGCGCGCGGAAAGTTCAACGCTCAGGTAGGCAGGCGCAGGGGAGGCCCCCGGATTCACGGTGTCCATGTCCGTGGCCTAGTTCACGTTGTCCGGATGGGACCCGGTCCGCTGCCCGCTGTCCAGCTCTTCGATGGCCGCAAGATCGCGTTCAGAGAGTTCGAAACCGAAGACATCAAGGTTCTCCCGGATCCGCCCTTCCGAACTGGCCTTGGGAATGGCGATGTTCCCCAGCTGCACGTGCCAGCGGAGGATCACCTGCGCAGGGGTCCGGCCGTGCTCGGCAGCGCAGGCCTGGACGACGGGATCGGCCAGCACCTGGCCACGGCCCAGCGGGCTCCATGCTTCCGTGCGGATGCCCAGTTCCGCGTGCTTGGTGCGCAGTTCCTCCTGCTGCAGCCAGGGGTGCAGTTCTATCTGGTTCACGGCGGGGACCACCTCGGCGGTCTGGAGCAGGCGGTCAAGGTGTGCAGGCTGGAAGTTGCTGACCCCAATGGCGCGAACCCTGCCTTCGCGGTAGAGCGTTTCCATGGCGCGGTAGGTTTCCGGGAACAGTCCCCGGCGCGGGCAGGGCCAATGGATGAGGTACATGTCCACGTAGTCCAGGCCCAGGTTGACCATGGAATCATCGAAGGCACGCAGCGTCGCGTCGTAGCCGTGGTGGTCGTTCCACACCTTGGTTGTAACGAAGATGTCCTCGCGGGTCAGGGACGGGAACAGCTCCCCTGAGCCGCCGCTGCCGGTACCATCGCCGAGCTGCGAACTGATGCCACGCGCCACTCCGGTTTCGTTTCCATACATGGCGGCGGTGTCGAAGTGGCGGTAACCGGCGGCGAGCGCCGTCGCCACCAGCCCTTCCGCGTCAGCTGCCGGCACCTTGTACAGCCCAAAGCCGAGCTGGTCTATCAGCACGCCGTTGTTGAGGCTGAGCCGGGGTGAGGTTCTCATGGCAACGACTCTACCCACTTCAGCTGGTCAGTCCCTCGTAGTCGACCAGGCGGCGTGCGGTAGCTTCGTCCAGGATCAGGTCGGTGGCCAGCCTGGCTGCCAGGGCTCCGCGCAGGCCGTTGATCTTGGAGACCCCGGACACCACGCAGATCCTGCGGCGCACCTGCCGGAGCTGGGCAAGTGCCGGGCCGGTGGACCTTTCGTTCAGGACGATTCCGTCGGACGACCCGTCGGCCCGGAAGAAGACGGTGGCGACGTCGCCCACCACGTCAGAGTTGGCCAGGGCGTTCAGGTCGTCCTCGTCAAGGTACCCGCCGGCGTAGACGTGGCTGGGGTAGTCGGCGTGCACGGAACCGACACCGAATATGGCGATGCTCATCTTGGCCTGGAGCTCCAGGACGCGCTGCACGCTGCGTTCATTCCACATGGCCGTTTTGGTGGCGGCATGGTCGAAGAAGGCAGGGACGGGGAACTGCTCCACCCGTGCCCCGTAGGCGCTGCCGAACCTGCGCATGATGTCGCTCGCGTAGGTGATTCCGGTGGTGTGCATGTTTCCGGCACCGTTGAGCTGGACGATGACGCTGTCGTGCGTGATTTTCCTGGTGAGGTGGCGGCTGACTGCACTGAGCGTGGATCCCCAGGCCACGCCGATGATGGCGTTGGAGTCCACCAGCGGCCCGATGGTACGCGCTGCCTGCATCGCAACCCGGTCCAGGGTCTCGGCTTCATTGAGCGTCCCAAGGATAGGAACCACGTGGACGTCCAGGTTGTACCGGCGCCGGATCATGCCCTCCAGTTCGGGGCCGGTGTCCAGCGGGTTGCGGATCTGGATCTGCACCAGTCCGGACTCCCTGGCGGAGGACAACAGCCGGGAAACCGTGGACCGGGAGGTGCGCAACTCCCGTGCGATCGCATCCATGGTCAGGTCCTGCAGATAGTACATTTGTGCAGCTCGGAGGGCGTCTGCGTCCCGGGAAAGTGTCATCTCAGTTCCGTTCTGCACGTTTGTGCATAGTGCTTGACTCCATTTTCCATTTCTCCAAACAATAGAGCAGAACGGCGGCGCCATACAGCGGTGCCCGCATCACACAAAGCCCCAAGGGAGTCGTTTTGGGACCCAAGGATTCAACTGTTCACCCCTCTGTCACCACACCCCGCCCCGGGACCGAACGTGCTTCGGTCCACAGCCTGCGGCGCCGTCCCCACGCGAAAGTGCTGGTGGTCGGTGGTGGCATCAACGGAGTGGGTACCTTCCGCGATCTGGCGCTGCAGGGCGTGGACGTGGCACTCGTTGAGCGCGGGGATTACTGCCAGGGAGCCAGCGGCGCGTCCTCGCACATGATCCACGGCGGCATCCGCTACCTGGAAAATGGGGAGTTCCGGCTGGTCCGGGAGTCCGTGGTGGAACGGAACCGCCTGCTGAAAATTGCCCCGCACTACGTCAAGCCGCTGCAGACAACCATCCCGATCTTCAGCACATTCTCCGGCATCCTGTCCGCTCCGCTGCGCTTCCTGACCCACAAGCAGCAGGGCAAGCCGAAGGAACGCGGTGCGTTCCTCATCAAAGCCGGTCTTAGCCTTTACGATGCGTTCTCCAGGGACGGCGGGACCGTGCCCAGGCACCAGTTCCGCACCCACAGGGCTGCCCTGAAGGAACTGCCCCACCTCCGGCCCGACGTCAAATATACCGCCACCTACTTTGACGCCTCCGTCCATAACCCGGAGCGCCTCACGCTCGATGTCCTCCAGGATGGCGAAAGGGCCGGCCGGGCAGGCAACGCCCAGGCCGCGGGCACGCAGGGTGATTCGGCCCGCGCCAGCAACTACCTTTCCCTCCAGTCCGTGTCTCCCGTCCCCAACCCGGGAACGGGGCGCGGCAGTACTGTCCGGCTGCGTGACGAGCTCACCGGCGAGGAATTCGACTTCACCGCTGACATCATCGTCAACACCACCGGGGCATGGGTCGACCTCACTAATGAGGCAATGGGTGCAGCGTCGTCCTTCATGGGCGGAACCAAAGGCTCCCACATTGTGCTGGACCACCCCGGCCTCCTCGCCGCCTGCCGGGGCCGGGAAATCTTCTTCGAACACACCGACGGCCGGATCGTCCTTATCTACCCCATGGGCGACCGGGTGCTGGTGGGCACCACGGACGTGGACGCCGACATGTCAGAGGACGCCGTCTGCACCGATGAGGAGATCCGGTACTTCTTCGACCTGGTCGGCCACGTGTTCCCCTCAATCGATGTCACTCCCGACGACATCGTGTACACGTTCTCGGGCGTCCGCCCCCTGCCGAGCCACGACGCCACCCAGCCCGGCTTCGTCTCCCGCGATTACCGCATCGAACGCCGCGCCTCCGGACGCGACGGAAGCGGCGCCGTCGTCCTGAGCCTGGTGGGTGGGAAGTGGACAACCTTCCGCGCCCTCGCCGAGCACCTCACCAACGAAGTCCTCAGCGAACTCGGCGTGCAGCGCAAGGTGTCCACGGCGCAGCTTCCCATCGGCGGCGGCGCCGGCTTCCCTGCCGACGAAGCAGGAGTGCAGAAGTGGATCAAGGCGCACATGGGGGAGGGCCGGGACGCAGACCGCACGGCCGGGCTGCTGACCCGTTACGGGACCCGGGCCGAAGCCGTAATCGCCTATCTCGACGCCGAACCCGACCACGCACTGCGGTCCACCCGCGAGCTCAGCGTCCGTGAACTGGAGTTCATGGCGGCGAACGAGCAGGTGGGGCACCTGGTGGACGTCTTCATCCGGCGCACCTCCCTGGCCTTCCGGGGCCTTGTCACCGGCGAACTTCTCAACGAAGTGGCGGAGGTGCTGTCTGTCCAGCTCAAGTGGGACGCGTCGGCGCGCGCCGCTGAGATCAAGCACGCGCAGGACGTGCTGCAGCGTTTCCACCGGGTGGAAACGCACAGCCTGGTCTCCTGAGGCCAGGCTCCGGCCGGGGCGTTGCAGCGTCCCGGCCGAACGGTCCTTCACCCGCGGAGGACCGACAACTAAAAACAGAAGGAGTCAATGATGTCTCTAGGAATAGTCTTCCTCTCCGAAGTCTTTGGCACGGGCATGCTGACCCTGTTGGGTTGCGGCGTCGTTGCCAACGTGGCTTTGCGGGGGACAAAAGGCAACAGCGGCGGTTTTCTGATGGTCACCTGGGGATGGGGCATTGCCGTCTTCTGTGGTGTCTTCGTTGCCGCCAAGTCGGGCGCGCACCTGAACCCTGCCGTCACGCTCGGGCTGCTGCTCAATGGCAAGGCCGAGTACGCACCAGGTGTCGCCGTGGATTTCGCCGCAACCCTCACCTACTTCGGCGGCGAGATGGTGGGCGCGTTCCTCGGCGCCGTAGTCTGCTGGCTGGCATACAAGCAGCACTTTGATGACGAGCCGGAGCCTGCAGGCAAGCTCGGGACCTTTTCCACCGGGCCTGCCATCCGCTCCACGCCGTGGAACCTGATCACCGAGATCATCGGTACTTTTGTCCTGGTCTTCGTCATCCTCACCCTCGGCGGCACACCCTCCGGCCTCGGTCCGCTCGCGGTCGCGCTGCTCGTGGTGGGCATCGGCGTTTCCCTTGGCGGCCCCACCGGCTACGCCATCAACCCCGCCCGCGACCTCGGACCGCGCATCGCCCACGCACTGCTTCCCATCAAGGGCAAGGGCTCCAGTGACTGGGCCTACTCGTGGGTGCCGGTCGTAGGGCCGCTGGTTGGCGGTGCACTCGGCGGCCTCATGGCCCGTATTGTTCCGATCATCATCACGGCCGCATCCTGACCCGTACTAACTTCAGCCATTAACAAGACAAGGACGTCACCATGAACCAGTACGTAATCGCCATCGACCAGGGCACCACCAGCACCCGCGCCATCATCTTTGACCACAGCGGCGCGATTATCTCATCCGGCCAGATGGAGCACGAGCAGATCTTTCCCCAGGCCGGGTGGGTGGAGCACGATGCCGCGGAGATCTGGAACAACACCCGCGAGGTCATTGGCTCGGCCCTCTCAAAGGCGAACCTGACACGGCACGATATTGCCGCCGTCGGGATCACCAACCAGCGCGAAACCGCTGTGGTGTGGGACAAGACCACCGGCAAGCCGGTGTACAACGCCATTGTGTGGCAGGACACCCGCACCCAGGACATCGTGGATGAACTGGGCAGGGACGGCGGCGCCGACCGTTTCAAACAAAAGGTAGGCCTGCCGCTGGCGACCTACTTCTCAGGCACCAAGATCAAATGGATCCTGGACAACGTTGACGGCGCCCGGCAAAAGGCAGAGGCCGGGGACCTGGTCTTTGGCAACACCGACGCCTGGGTCCTGTGGAACCTGACCGGCGGCGTGGACGGCGGTGTCCACGTCACCGACGTCACCAACGCCTCCCGGACCCTGTTCATGGACCTCGAAACACTGCAGTGGGACGACGAAATCCTCGGGATCTTCGGCGTGCCGCGCAGCATGATGCCCGCGATCAAGTCCTCCTCGGAGGTCTACGGTGAAGTGCACGGCTCGCAGCTGCTCCGCGAGACGCCGGTGGCAGGCATCCTGGGGGACCAGCAGGCTGCTACCTTTGGCCAGGCGGCGTTCGAAGCCGGCGAAGCCAAGAATACCTATGGCACCGGCTGCTTCCTGATCTTCAACACGGGTGAGGAAATCATCCACTCGAAGAACGGGCTCCTCACCACGGTGGGCTACAAACTGGGCGACGCCAAGCCGCACTACGCCCTCGAAGGTTCCATCGCCGTCACCGGCTCCCTCATCCAGTGGCTGCGGGACAACCTGGGCATGATCAGCAGCGCCCCTGAGGTGGAAACCCTTGCCGCATCCGTGAAGGACAACGGCGGCGTGTACATCGTTCCTGCCTTCTCCGGTCTGTTTGCCCCGTACTGGCGCTCGGACGCCCGCGGTGCGATCGTCGGGCTGACACGGTTCGTCAACAAGAACCACATCGCCCGGGCGGCGCTGGAAGCCACCGCATTCCAGACCCGCGAGGTGCTGGACGCGGTCAACGCGGACTCCGGCGTGCCGCTGAGCGAGCTGAAGGTCGACGGCGGCATGGTGGCCAACGACGCACTCATGCAGTTCCAGGCGGACATCCTGGGCGTCCCGGTTATCCGTCCCAAGGTCGTGGAAACCACAGCATTGGGTGCCGCGTACGCGGCAGGCCTGGCCGTCGGCTTCTGGAAAGACCTGGGCGAGTGCTCGGCCAACTGGTCCGAGGACAAGCGCTGGGAACCGCAGATGGACCAGGCCGAACAGGACCGCCAGATGCGGCTCTGGAAGAAGGCCGTTACCAAATCCATGGATTGGGTGGACGAGGACGTGCGGTAGCTCCACTCGTCACGGGGCCGCCCTGCCGATTCCGGCGGGCGGCCCTGCCGTGTCCCGCTAAGCCCTGCCAGGCTGTAACGCTTCGGGGTCTCAGGAGGTGGGCCGCGATGGCAGATCCTCGGTGGCCGGGCCTTGGATGACCTTGCCGTCCACGTCGAAGCGGGAACCATGGCAGGGACAGTCCCAGGTGCTTTCTCCCCGGTTGAACCCAACCGTGCAGCCCAGATGGGTGCAGATTGCGGACACGGCGTGGACAGCTCCCGCCTGATCCTTGTAGCAGGCCGTGGCGGCTCCTTCTGTGCCAATCACCGTGCCGTCGCCGGGAGCAAGGTCCGCTATTTGCCGTGCAAAGTCCGCGGGGCCGGCCTTCTCTCCACGTCCTGCCGCGGCCGCCGCCGGTATGCCTGCCGATCCGGCGCCGGCCCGTGACGTCGCGCGGCTGCTGTCGAACAGGGGTGCCCAGTCGTTGGGCGTGCCGTTGAGCAGATCCGCCAGCATCAGGGCGGCGGCCGTGCCGTTCGTCAGGCCCCACTTGCGCAGGCCCGTGATGACGAAGGCGTGCCGGCTGTCCGGGTTCAGCGGCCCAACATAGGGCAGTCCGTCCCGCGGCATGGCGTCCTGGGTGGACCAGCGGTAGGCGGCGGACCCGGTTCCGAAACGGCTGCGCGCATAGGCCGCCAGGCTGGCATGGCGGGACGCCGCATCCACCTGTTCGCTTGCGGGATGGCCTTCGCCTCCGGTCAGCAGGTATGTCATCCCGTTGAGCCGGACCGTCAGCAGCGAACGCATGGGTTCATCTGCGCTGATAAAGGTGGCGTCCAGGGGAGGGGCGTCCAGCGGTGCGGCAACGATGTAGGAGCGGTGCGGCTCGCAGAGTGTTTCGAACCGACCATGGTCTCCGAAAGGAACGTTCGTGGCCACAATGACGTCGCCTGCCAGCACTGTTCCGCTCCCGGTGCTTACTTTCACCGGGGATTCCTCCACCAAATTGCTGGCACGCGTCCCTTCGAAGACGAAGCTGCCGTCGCCGTCCACCCTGGCGGCCAGGCCCTGGAGGTACAGCAGGGAGTGAATCTGGGCCTGTCCGTCGAAGCGGACGGCGCCCGCCACCGTGAAAGGCAGGGGTACCTCGGTGGTGAATGTGGCCGGAAGGCCGAGGCTGGCGGCAAGTTCGGCTTCTGCGCGTACCTGAGGCAGGGCCCCCGCAGTCCCGGCGAAGGTGTAGTTGGCAACCCGGCGGAAACCACAACTGATGTTTTCCGCCGCCACCACTGTGGCGATGTGTTCGACGGCGGCCTGGTTGGCGAGCCCATAAACGCGGGCGGCACTGCGTCCATGGGTACCGTCCAGGGCCGTGTAGGCCAGGCGGTGCAGGGACGTGACCTTGCCGGTGGTATGGCCGGTGACGCCTGTGCCGATCCGGCCGGCTTCAAGGACGGCCACCGTACGGCCCGAACGCTTCAGGGCCAGCGCGGCCGTCAGCCCGGCGATGCCGCCCCCGATCACGGCCACGTCCACTTCCACGGTGCCGCGCAGTTCCGGGAAGTCCGTGGCATCGGCGGTTGCCAGCCAGAGGGAGAGGAGCATCCCTTCAGCGGAACCTGCGGTGGTTGCATCCGACATGGTGTGCCGCCTCCCAATATTGTGGGACGATCATGCGCGCTTGCGCCGGCTAAAGCAATGAGCGGCAGGGCACGGGCTGCGGCAAGCGACGTGCCGGTACGCTAAAGTAGATCCATGCGTGCGATCCTTCTGCTTAGCTAGCCGCCGGATGTCCGGGACTGTGGACAACTGAGCGGCTGCCCCTCCATGGCGAGGGGCTTTTGTGTGTCCGGGGGCATCCCGCCGGGCCGGCAACAGGAGGATCAGGCCGTTATGGCAGCACAGATGCCGTAACAGAACAGAAGAGGGCAGCAGTGGGCGTTCAGCCGGAGACAGAGACCGGAACAGCAACAACAGTATCGGCGGAGCCTGAAGAGGGCACCTACAGTTTCACCGCGATGGAGGCCAGATGGCCCCAGGTGTGGGAAGACCTCAAGGTCTTCACGCCGGTGGACGACGGGTCCCGGGAACGCCGGTATGTGCTTGACATGTTTCCGTACCCGTCGGGCGACCTGCACATGGGCCACGCCGAGGCGTTCGCCATGGGTGATGTGGTGGCCCGGTACCTGCGCCAGAAGGGGTATGACGTCCTGCACCCGATCGGCTGGGACTCCTTCGGCCTGCCCGCGGAAAACGCCGCGATTAAACGCAATGCCCACCCCAGTGAGTGGACCTACGCCAACATCGAAACGCAGGCAGCATCGTTCAAGCGGTACGCCATTTCGGCCGACTGGTCCCGGCGCCTGCACACGTCCGACCCCGGGTACTACCGCTGGACCCAGTGGCTGTTCAAGCGGTTCTACGAGCGCGGCCTGGCCTACCGGAAGAACTCGCCAGTCAACTGGTGCCCCAAGGACCAGACGGTCCTGGCCAACGAGCAGGTTGTCAACGGCGCCTGCGAGCGCTGTGGTACCACCGTGACCAAGAAGTCGCTCAACCAGTGGTACTTCAAGATCACTGACTATGCTGACCGCCTGCTGGACGACATGGACGAGCTCCGCGGCCACTGGCCCGAGCGCGTCCTGGCCATGCAGAAGAACTGGATTGGCCGCTCCGAAGGTGCGCACGTCAACTTCGTGATAGAGGCCGACGGCGGCAAGCCCGCCAAGGAGGTCACGGTCTTCACCACCCGCCCGGACACCCTGTACGGGGCAACCTTCTTCGTGGTGGCCGCTGACGCTCCGCTCGCCGTCGACCTTGTCACCGATGAGCACGCCGCCGCACTGGACGAATACCGCGAACGGGTCAAGGCGCTCTCCGAGATCGAGCGCCAGTCCACCGAGCGCGAAAAGACCGGTGTTTTCACGGGCCGCTACGCCACCAACCCGCTGAACGGGGAAAAGCTGCCGGTCTGGGCCGCTGACTACGTCCTGGCCGACTACGGTACGGGCGCCATCATGGCCGTGCCCGCCCACGACCAGCGCGACCTCGACTTCGCCCGCGCCTTCGACCTGCCGGTCCGCGCGGTCCTGGACACCGGCGAGGAGGACCCCGCCGTCTCGGGGACCGCAACCGCGGGGGAGGGCACCCTGATCAACTCCGGAGAGCTCGACGGCCTGCCCAAGGCAGAGGCCATCCCGGCCGCCATTGCGATGCTGGAGCGGCAGGGCACCGGCGAGAAGTTTGTGAACTTCCGGCTCCGCGACTGGCTGCTGAGCCGCCAGCGGTTCTGGGGCGCCCCCATCCCCATCATCCACTGCCCGTCCTGCGGCGAAGTACCGGTTCCCGATGACCAGCTGCCGGTGACCCTGCCGTCGGACCTGCGCGGTGAGGACCTGGCGCCCAAGGGCACTTCGCCGCTGGCCGCCGCGGAGTCGTGGGTCAACGTGGAATGCCCCACCTGCCATGGCCCGGCAAAGCGCGACACCGACACCATGGACACCTTCGTTGACTCCTCCTGGTACTTCCTGCGCTTCGTCTCCCCGCAGTACACCGAGGGTCCCTTTGATCCGCAGAAGATCAACGACTGGATGCCTGTCGGCCAGTATGTGGGCGGCGTGGAGCACGCCATCCTCCACCTGCTGTATGCCCGCTTCTTTACCAAGGTCATCCATGACATGGGCATGATCGATGCCGACGAGCCGTTCAGTGCACTCCTCAACCAGGGGCAGGTGCTCAACGGCGGCAAGGCCATGAGCAAGTCACTGGGCAATGGCGTGGACCTCGGCGAGCAGCTGGACAAGTACGGGGTGGACGCTGTCCGACTCACCATGATCTTCGCGTCCCCGCCCGAGGACGACGTTGACTGGGCCGACGTTTCGCCGTCCGGCTCGGCGAAGTTTTTGGCGCGCGCCTGGCGCCTCGCCCAGGATGTCGCCAGCGAACCCGGCATCGACGTCACCACGGGTGACCGCGCGCTGCGGTCCGTCACGCACCGGACCATCGCCGACGCCGCGGAGCTGCTGGACGCCAACAAGTTCAACGTGGTGGTGGCCAAGCTGATGGAATTGGTCAACGCCACCCGTAAGGCAATCGACTCCGGAGCGGGCGCAGCGGACCCTGCCGTGCGGGAGGCCGCTGAGGCAGTTGCCGTGATCCTTAGCCTGTTCGCACCGTACACGGCCGAGGACATGTGGAACCTGCTGGGCCACCCGGCGTCGGTAGCCAATGCAGGCTGGCCTGCACATGATCCCGCGCTCCTGGTCCAGGACACGGTCACCGCCGTCGTCCAGGTGCAGGGCAAGGTCCGCGACCGGCTGGAAGTGTCCCCGGACGTCTCCGAGGATCAGCTCCGCGAACTGGCCCTGGCCTCGGAAAATGTCCAGCGTGCCCTTGACGGCCGCGGCATCAGGACAGTCATTGTCCGTGCCCCTAAGCTGGTCAACATCGTTCCGGCCTAGCAACTGCACCAGCAGCATGTACCGGCCGCCGAAGCTTTCCGGCGGCCGGTACCCGCTGAGCCGGACACCGTCTCCAAGGAGGCCCCTTGCCTGACAGTAACGCCGCCGCCTGGCCATGGGTCCGTGCACGGCTCTCGGGCCTCCGTCCCGCGGCACGGCCGGGGACCAGGCGTGCAGGCGGCAGCGCCGTGGTGCGGACCGCCGTCGTCACCGACTCCGCTGCTGCCCTGCCGGCTGACTATCCGGGCACACTTCTGAAGGATGGCGTCCTGACCGTGACGCCCATGCCTGTCATGGTGGGCCCGGAAATCTATGGCGAGGGCGAGGACGACATCCTGGAGACCATCGCCGTGGCCCTTGCCGCGGGGACGGCGGTCAAGACCTCCAGGCCGTCGCCGGGGCAGTTCGAGCAGGCTTACCGCGCTGCTGAACTCCGGGGATTCGAGGGGATCGTTTCGGTCCATATCTCGGGCGGACTTTCGGGCACCGCGGACGCGGCCCGGCTGGCCGCGGCGAGGGTGGGAATCCCGGTGGAAGTCGTGGACACGCGAACAGTCGGCATGGCGCAGGGGATGGCAGTTCAGGCCGCGGTGCAGGCAGCCTCCGACGGTGCAGCCCCGTCCGCGGTGGCGGCTGCGGCAGCGGCCCAGGCAGCGCGCACCAAGGTCTTCTTCTACGTCCCCAGCCTGGAACAGTTGCGGCGTGGGGGACGGATCGGAGCCGCCGCGTCACTCCTTGGCACCATGCTTGCCATCAAGCCCATCCTGGCAGTCGACGACGGCCGGATCGTTCCGCTGGAAAAGGTGCGCTCAGGTGCCAGGGCTGTGGCGCGCCTTGAGGAAATCGTGGCGGCAGAAGCGGCGCCGCGTGCGGGTGATTCCGTGCGCCTGGCCGTCCACCACTTTGGGAACCCGGAAGAGGCGGCGAGCCTGGCAGCCCGGCTGGAAGCGGCGCTTCCGGAATGTCCTGCCCCGCAGATAAGTTCCCTTCCAGCGGTCCTGGCCGCCCATGCAGGCCTTGGTGTCCTTGCGGTCATTGTGGCCAGGACGGCCAGCGGGCCGGAGGCGGCCGGGCCAGGGGCCGGCGCGGACCTTTCCACATAGGGCCTTTTCCGGCTGCCGGGCAACGGTCTGGCTTCCTACAGTGGAGCTATGTCACGCCGGGATGCTGGAGCAGCAGGTCAGCAGGCGCGCCATGTCAGAGCCCGGCTGCGGGCGACCCTCGGGGATGCACCTCCCGGGCTCCTGGAGGAAGGCGCGGGCCACGATGGATTTGAGTATCAGGGTTCCGGGGACGCGGGTGCAACCGGCGGCGGGGATGAAGCCGTCAGCAGCTTGGAGGGTGATTCCCGTGGTGCGCCTCTGCTCCGGTGGCGGGTGGGGCTGCGCGTCGCCGTGCTGCTCGCCGCCCTCGCGGTGGCGGCCGGGGCGTGGTTCTGGTGGCAGGCCGCGGCGGCGGCGCCCGAGGTCCTTCCGCTAAGTGGTGCCAGTTCCGGCGGGGCCCGAGGGGTGGGCGGGGACAGTACGGCAGACCAGGGCGGCGCGGGGACGACATCAGATCCCGGCATTGGGCAGGACGGGTTGGCGCCTGCCGGCGGGGTGGTGGTGCATGTTGCCGGGGCCGTGGCCACGCCCGGTGTGATCCGTCTCCGGCAGGGCAGCCGCGTTGCCGATGCCATCGCTGCCGCGGGCGGTGCAATACCGGATGCGGACGTGAATCGGCTTAACCTTGCACTGGTCGTGGAGGACGGGCAGAAGATCTATGTGCCGCAACGGGGAGGGCCGGAACCATCCGTGCCCGATGCCTCCGGTCCGGATGGCGCTGGCCCAGGTGCTTCTGGCCAGGGCGCCGCCGGCGCGGGTGGGACCGCCGCTGCCGGCGGAAAGATCAACCTCAACACCGCAGACGCCGCGGCGCTGGACACGCTGCCGAAAGTCGGGCCGGTGCTGGCGCAGCGGATCGTGGACTGGCGGAAGGAGCACGGTCCCTTTAAGAGCGTTGAAGAGCTGGACGCGGTGGATGGTGTTGGGCCGAAAATGCTTGAGGCCCTTTTGCCTCTGGTGACGGTCTAGACCGGGCCATCATGGCGGCGAAACCGGACAGGAGAGGCAAGGCCGGCGGCCAGGGGAGGGGCGTGACGGGCCCCGGCGGCACAAGCGGACATGCCAGTCCGTGGAGCCGCTTCGTCGAATCCGCCGTGCGGGGGCCGGAGCCCCAACCACAGGCCACGCGACCGACTGGCACAAGGGCACCTTCAGGGACCGGCGAACCTTGCCGAACACCGCGGCCGTTATCGAAACCGGTGCGCCCACGCATACCAGGGCTGCCCGCAAGCCGCCGGTCAGTCCCCGAGTACTGGGCGCAGGGCCTGGACTATGTCCGTCAGCGGCTGGCCGCCGACGCCAAAGCCCGGCAGGAAGCCGATTCCGGGCCCGCCGGTCCACGGCGCCGCATGGATCTCCGCCTTGCGGTCCCGGCAGTATTGGTGTGGGGCGCGTCGGTGGCCGGGCTCTGGCTGCCGCCGGCGGGCCTCGCTGCCCTGTGCTCGGCGTTGGCGGCACTCGGCGGCCTCCTCCTGGCCCGCGCGGCGAAGGGCGGGCCTGTGCGCAAAACCCGTCCCGCCACCGGCCGCGCAACAGGGCCGGTGCGCCGCAGGCCCAGGGGACGGAGCTTTACCGCCGCCCTCGGCGTCTCCTTGGTGCTGGCCGGAGCCGCCGCAGCCCATTCCGCCACGTCGTCCAGCCAGCGGTTTGATGGGCCGCTCGCGGAGGCCATCACCGCCGGCAAGTCAGTCGTAGCCATCGTGGAGGTGGCAGGAAATCCGCGGGCCGTGGCAGGCCCGGGAGGAACTGCGGGCCGTTGGTCGGTGCCGGTGTGGACGCAAGAGGTGACGACCGGTGGTGTGCTGGTGCGCACGCGCGCCCGGCTCACCGTCATGGGCGGGCAAGGCTGGGGCGCGGTGGTGCCGGGGCAGATCCTTCGCGCAATGGGTAAGCTGCGGGCCGCTGACCCCGGGGAGCAGGACGCCGGGACGCTGGCCGCCTCGACGGCTCCGGGCAAGGCTACGGGTGGCTCGCCGCTGGAGGGAGCGGCGAGGGAGCTGCGGGGACGTTTCGTGGCCGCCTCGGCTTTCCTGGCGCCTGATGCCCGCGGGCTCCTTCCGGGGATGGTCACCGGCGACACCAGTGCGCTGGATGAGGGACTCAATAATGCAATGAAGGCGGTGGGCATGACTCACCTGACGGCGGTCAGTGGCGCAAACTGCAGCCTGGTGCTGGGGGCGTTGCTGCTGCTTTGCCGGCGTCTCCGGCTGCCCCGCGCTCCTGCCGCCGCAGCGGCCCTTGCCGGGCTTGCACTGTTCGTGGTCCTGGTGGGACCTGACGCGAGTGTCCTGCGTGCAGCGCTCATGGGGGCCATCGGGGTCGCGTCCCTGGCGGGAGGACGCTCAGGACGCGGGCTGAGCTTCCTGTGCCTTGCAGTCATCGGGCTCCTCCTGAGCGAGCCCGCCCTTGGCACGAGTTTCGGATTCCTGCTGTCCGTGCTGGCCACGCTGGGAATCATTCTCCTTGGCCGGCCGGTCATCGGCTGGATCCCCGTGGCAGTGCCCCGATGGGTCGCAGCCGCGGTTGCAGTTCCGCTGTCGGCCCAGCTGTTGTGCGGGCCCGTCATCGTTCTCCTGCAACCCCAGTTTGCCACCTATTCGCTCGCGGCCAACGTCGTTGCCTCACCCCTGGTGGCTCCCGTGACCCTGCTGGGAACGGCGGCGGTGCCCCTGGTGGTGCTGCTGCCATGGGCTGCCACGGCACTGATAGCCGTGGCTGGAACCTTCAGCGCCGGCGTCGCCGCCACGGCCAGGTTCGCGGCGCAACTGCCGGGTTCCGCCCTTCCCTGGCCGGAAGGAGTCCCCGGGCTGCTGTCCATGGTGCTGATGTCAGCGGTGACCCTTGCCGCCCTGTGGGCAGCGGCGCGGCCCCTGCTGCTCATCCGCAAGAGCCAGGAAGCGCACGCCCTCACGGTGGCGTTGATCACGCTGGTGGAGTTGCGGCTGCAACGCTTCCGCCGTATCCGCAGCTTGGACGCCGGGCACAGACATGGCAGGCTGGGATACTGCAATAAAACCTCCGGAAGGGACCTTCGATGGCCGCTGCGCAAAAGCGAGCAACCCGCTCCCCGGCGTCGAACACCGCCTCCTGGCGGGATGTAGCCCCGGCCTCGATCGTGCTGGTGAGCGGCCCGGAGGAGTACCTGGGCATCAGGGCAATGGACAGGATCCGGGCCCAGGTCAGGGCTGCAGCGCCGGACGTCGAACTGAGCCGCATGAACGCCGCCGGGTATGAAGCCGGCACCCTGGCCATGCAGGTGAGCCCTTCACTCTTCGGCGAGAGCAAACTCATCGAAGTGGAAGCCGTGGAAGGGATGAACGAGTCCTTCCTTGCGGACGCCCTCCGGTACCTGCAGCACCCGGAAGAGGACGCCGTCGTCGTCCTCCGGCATGCCGGCGGGGCCCGCGGCAAGAAGCTCCTGGACGCCATCAAGAAAGGCGGCTGGCCTGTGGTCGACTGCCAGCCATTGAAGAAGGATGCGGACAAGGTCGCGTTCGTCGCGGCTGAGTTCAAGGGGGCCGGACGCCGGATCAACCAGGACGCCGTCCAGGCGCTGGTGAATGCCGTGGGAGCGGATCTGTCAGAACTCGCGGCCGCCTGCTCCCAGCTGATCGCCGACGCGGGGTCCACCGTCACCACCGAGACGGTGGACAAGTACTACGGCGGGCGGATTGAGGCCACCGCATTCAAGGTTGCCGATGCCGCAATGGCAGGAAACGCCCCCTTGGCGCTTTCGACGCTCCGCCATGCCCTCGCCACAGGTGCCGATCCGGTGCCCCTGGTGGCAGCCCTCGCATCCAAGCTGAGGACTGTTGCACGGGTGGCGGGCGCCTCCGGATCATCCGCACAGATTGCAGCGGAACTGGGCATGCAGCCCTGGCTGGTGGAACAGGCGCAGCGGGACGTCCGGCGCTGGACCCCCGAGGGCCTGGTACGGTCCATCCAGGCCACAGCTGAGGCTGATGCCCAGGTCAAGGGCCTGTCCAGGGACCCTGTCTACGCCGTCGAGCACGCCGTGACCGTCATCGCCATGTCCGTCCAAGGCAGGTAGCAACACAAGATGCATGAGTGCTGCCTGAGCGTGCTGTTCCACCATTCCCGGTAAAGTTCGACGCCGGTGCTGCCGCGGCTCCCTGAAGGGATGGGCTTCGCGGCGGGACGGGGTTAAAGGCGTGTGGCCGGCACCCGAGGGTACCGGCCACACCGTCAGTTCGTGGAACTGGAAACCTTAGAGTGCGTTGACCTTCTTGGAGATCGCCGACTTGCGGTTCGCTGCGTTGTTCTTGTGCAGAACACCCTTGCTGACAGCCTTGTCCAGCTTACGGCTGGCAG
>DATIMT010000173.1:0-25613 GCA_035475035.1 Arthrobacter sp. | reverse complement strand
TCACCCGCAGGAAAGCGTCGGAAGTGATGGTTCCCCATCTGTGCACGGCAGGATGCAGGGCAAGGCGCAAAGCCGGCGGGATGGGCGAGCCCGCAGGCTGGTGGACGGCGGTGTTGGTGAGTACCACGCCGGCCAGCTGATGTTGATGGGCCAGCGCCCAGCCAAGGCTGATCACTCCGCCCCAGTCGTGGCCCACCGGCACAACCGGTCCGTCCAGGGCCAGCGCATCGGTCAGATCGCCCAGGTCGTTAATCCTGTCGGCCAGCCGCCGGAAGGTGCCGGTGCGCTCCGAGAAGCCCATGTCCAGCTGGTCCACCGCCACCACCCGCCACGGATGCGCGGGGTCGGATCCGGCGGCCAGCAGGCTCCGCCACAGGTAGGACCAGGTGGGATTGCCGTGCACGCACAGCAGGGTGCCCGCGGGAGCCAGGCCGTGGCGGGCGAGTTCTTCGCCGTTGTCCAGCAGGTGCCAGCGGCGGGACGTGCCCGGCGCGTCGGCGCCTGAGGTGGAGAGGATGTCGACTTCACGGGACCATCGGACGTCGACGCCCGGCCAGTCCGCGGTCACCAAACGATTTCCAGCATCGCGGTGTTCAGGCCGGAACCCACACCCATGCACAGGACCCGGTCCCCGGCTCCCAGGGACTGCGCCTCGGCCGCAAGCGTCATGGGAAGCGATGCTGGCCCCACGTTGCCCCAGTGCGGGAAGGTGATGGGCACCTTGGCAGGGTCCAGGTCGATCGCGTCGATGATGGCCTGGGTGTAGGCGTTGCTGACCTGGTGCGTGACGTAGCGGTCCATCGCCGCCCAGTCCCACTCGGGCTGCGCTTCATGCCACGCCTCGACGACGAGCTGGAGGCCGCCGTCGAGCAGTCCCTTTGTGTCGGTGTTCATGCCGTCGATGCCGCCCACGCACAGTTCGTGGTGTTGGGTACCGGCACGCATCACGCCGCCCACCACCCGGTGCGCACCCGGGTGTTCGTCTGCAGGACCCAGGACGGCGGCGGCAGCCCCGGACCCCAGCGTCAGCGTGGCGAACTCCCGGTTGAAGTCGTCGCGGGTGGTTTCCGGACGTTGCAGCCGGGCCAGCGTGGCCTCCTGCGTCAGCTGGGCGTCCTCGCCATTGACAATGACCGCGTACCTGATCTGTCCCGAGTCGATCATGTTCGCTGCCAGGGTCAGGGCGTTCACGAACCCGAGGCAGGCATTGGCAAGGTCGAAGTTCATGGCCGACGACGGCAGGCCGAGGCCGTGGTGGATCTTCACCGCCACGGACGGTTCCAGGTTGCGCCGGGTGACCGAGGTGTTGATCAGCAGGCCGACGTCTGACGCTTCGATGCCTGACTCGGCCAGGGCCTTGGCGCCCGCTTCCACCGCGGCGTCGTCAAACGATGTCCCGGGGGCCCACCAGCGGCGGTGCGTGATGCCCGCAACGCGCTCAAGCAGCCGCGGCGGAAACTTCAGCCGCTTCAGGGTGGACGCCAGGTGGCGGTCGAAGTCCGTGGAGCTCACAATCCTCGGAGCCTCGACGCTGCTCACCGAGAGCAGCGCGGTGTTGCTGTGGCGGAAGGTTGCATTACCTGCCAATTCAAGCCCCTCTTCGTTTCCGTCGCGCATTCATGCGGTGACTGTACCCACATAAACGCAGGCTCAAGAGCTTAACTATGCCTTTGCCGGGCCGGAACTGGCATATCCAGCCGTGGCACCGGCCCCGGCTACCGGGTGCTGCGGGGAAATGTCGGTCCTGCGCAGTAGATTGTAGTGAGCCGGTTCCAGCAATGTGCCCTACGCCGCTCCAGGAGACCAGAAAAGCCTTGCACCTCAAAAGCCTCACCGTCCGGGGGTTTAAGTCCTTTGCCTCTGCCACCACCTTCGACTTCGAACCCGGCGTCACCGCCGTCGTGGGTCCCAACGGGTCCGGGAAGTCCAACGTGGTGGACGCCCTGGCCTGGGTCATGGGCGAGCAGGGTGCAAAGACCCTCCGCGGCGGCAAGATGGAGGATGTCATTTTTGCCGGGACGTCCGGGCGGCCGCCGCTGGGACGCGCCCACGTTTCGCTGACCATCGACAACACCGACGGCGCCCTGCCGATCGAGTACAGCGAAGTGACCATTTCCAGGACACTGTTCCGGACGGGCGGCTCCGAGTACGCCATCAACGGTGCCGGCTGCCGGCTGCTGGACATCCAGGAACTGCTCTCCGACTCCGGGCTGGGGCGGGAAATGCACGTCATCGTGGGCCAGGGCCAGCTGGACCGCGTGCTGCACGCCACACCGGAGGACCGCCGCGGCTTCATCGAGGAAGCGGCGGGGATCCTCAAGCACCGCCGCCGCAAGGAACGGACGGTCAGGAAGCTGGAGGCCATGCAGGCCAACCTCCAGCGCCTTACCGACCTCACCGGGGAGATCCGGCGCCAGCTCACGCCCCTTGGCAAGCAGGCGGAGGTGGCCCGCCGGGCCCAGCGCGTCCAGTTCGACGTCCGGGACGCCCGTGCCCGGCTGCTTGCCGATGACCTGGTCCAGCTGCAGCAGGCGCTGGAGCAGGACGTGGCGGACGAGGCCGCGCTCAAGGCCCGGCGGAGCGTCGTTGAGCAGGAGCTCGAAGCCGGGCGCCGGCAGCAGGCGGCACTGGAGCAGCTGGCGGCCGAGGCCACGCCCAGGCTCAACGCGGCGCGGGACACCTGGTACCGGCTGTCCACTGCACGTGAGCACCTCCGCTCGCTTGGGTCGCTGGCCACCGAACGCAGCCGCCTGCTGGGTTCCGAAGATGCGGCACCGGCCTCCGGCCGGGACCCCGAACAGCTCGAGCGCCAGGCAGCGAGGGTGCGGCAGGAGCTGGCCGGACTTGAACTGGACATTCAGGCAAGGCGCAGCACCCTGGGCGCGGCCAGCGCCGCCAAGGCGGAAGCAGAGCAGGCGGCCGTGGCCGAGGACCGGCGGCTCACCGCCCAGCTCCGCGCCGCAGCGGACCGGCGGGAGGGCCTGGCCCGACTGGCCGGTCAAGTGGCGGCGGCCCGTTCCCGGGTGGAGTCCGCGCAGGCCGAACTGGGCCGGCTGCGGGAATCCCTTGCCGCCGGCACCGAACGCCGTGCCCGTGCCCAGGCCGAGTTCACGGCACTGGAAAACCAGGTGGCCGGCGTGGAGGAGGGGGAAGAGTCCCTCGACGCCGACTATGAGGCTGCCAGTGAAGCGCTGGACGCGGTCCTTCAGGAGATCGCCGACCTCAAGTCCGCCGTTAACGAGGGCGTCCGCAAACGGGACGCCCTCACCGCGCGGCTGGACGCGCTGAAACTCGGCCTTGACCGCAAGGATGGTGCGCGGCATGTGCTGGAGTCAGGGCTGGCGGGAGTGCTGGGCAGCCTGGCCGCCGGGATCACTGTGCAGGCCGGCTGCGAGGCCGCGATCGCCGCCGCCCTGGGGGAAGCGTCCGAGGCAGTCCTGGTGCAGGACGCGGACACGGCGGCCGCGGTCCTGCAAGTACTCAAGGACGACGACGCCGGGCGCGCGTCGCTGCTCCTGGCGTCGGCGTCGGAGGACCACCGGGTGGAAGCCGGAAAGCGGGAGGTTGAAAGGACGCCGTTGCCTGCCGGAGCGCAGTGGGCCGCCGGCCTGGTCGACGGACCTGCGGACCACATCCCGCTGGTCCGGCATCTGCTGGCCGGAACCGCCGTCGTCACCGGCATCGGTACGGCGTCAGAGCTCGTGGCCTCGCAGCCCGGGCTCACGGCCGTCACCCGCGAGGGCGACGTGTTCACCGCCGTATCGGCCGCCGGCGGCTCGGCCAAGGCACCGTCCCTCCTTGAAGTGCAGGCGGCAGTGGACGACGCCGAGCGGAACCTTTCGACGGTCACCGCAGACCTGGAGCGGAACAGGTTTGCCCTGGCCGCCGCCGAGGCACGGCGCGCCGGAGCGCAGGAGGAGGCGGACGCCGCCCTGGACAAGCTGCACGAATCCGATGCCCGGCTCGCGGCCGTGGCCGAACGGCTGGGGCACCTCAATTCGGTCCTGCGCAGCGCCGTCGGTGAGAGCGGCCGCCTGGCAGCGTCCCTGGCACGGGCCGAAGAGAACGTTGCGGCGGAGGAGGAAGCGCTCGCGGTTATCACCACCCGGCTTGCCGCTGCCCAGGAAGCCCCCGTTGACGAGGAACCCTCCACCCAACAGCGGGACGCCCTGGCACAGGCCGCCTCCGCCGCCCGCGCAGCCGAGGTGGAGGCGCGGTTGTCCCTGCGAAGCGCCGAAGAGCAGCTGGTGGCCATCCGCAACAGGGTCGAATCCCTGGAACGTGCCGCCGCCACCGAACGCCGCGCCCGGGAGGAAGCAGCCCAGCGTGCCCGCCGCCGCCGCATCCAGGCCAGGCGGGCAGCGGCAGTTTCCGCCGCTGTGGAACTTGCGCTGGGCTACGTGGACGTCTCCGTCCACCTTGCCCGGCATGAACGGGACCTGGCCGAGGAAAACCGCGAACAGCGTGACCGTGGGCTGCGCGAGATCCGGGAAGCGAACGATGCCCTGGCCCGGGAGCTCGCCGACCTCACCGACAACGTGCACCGGGACGAACTGGCCCGGACGCAGCAGCGGGCCAGGATTGAGGCGGTGGAAACCCGCTCCGTGGACGAGCTGGGCATTACCCCCGACGCGCTGGTCGCAGAGTTCGGGCCGCATGTCCCGGTTCCCGTGCCGGCGGAGGAATCCGGCGACAAATGGGCCGCACTGCGCGCTCCCGTGGATGCCGGCGGGGAGGAAATCAGGGAAGGTAAGCCGTACGTCCGGCAGGAGCAGGAGAAGCGGCTGCGGAAGGCTGAACGCGACCTCGCCAGCCTGGGCAAGGTCAACCCCCTGGCGCTGGAGGAATTCGCTGCGCTGGAGGAGCGGCACCAGTTCCTGAGCACCCAGCTTGAGGACCTGAAGGCCAGCCGGCGGGACCTGCTGGACATCATCAAGGAAGTGGATGACCGGGTCCAGCGTGTCTTCGCCGAGGCGTTCGAGGACACCCAGGCCCAGTTCGTCCGGGTTTTTGAGCGGCTCTTTCCCGGCGGTGAGGGCCGGCTGGTCCTCACGGACCCTGCGGACATGCTCACCACAGGAATCGACGTGGAGGCCCGTCCTGCCGGCAAGAAAATCAAACGGCTGTCGCTGCTCTCCGGCGGCGAGCGGTCCCTGACCGCGGTGGCGCTGCTGGTGGCCATCTTCAAGGCGCGGCCCTCGCCGTTCTACGTCATGGACGAGGTGGAGGCCGCGCTGGATGACACCAACCTTGGCCGGCTGATCACTATCTTCGAAGAACTCCGGGAATCCAGCCAGCTCATCGTCATCACCCACCAGAAGCGGACCATGGAAGTGGCGGACGCACTGTACGGGGTCACCATGCGGGGCGACGGCGTCTCCACGGTCATCAGCCAGCGCCTGGGCGCGGAGGTGTAGCAGCAGGCGTGCGCCCCCAAAGGAGCAGGTCAGGGGCAGGTCACGCGCAGGTTCAGGGGCGCTGCGGGCGCCGGAAGTGAGCGGGTCGTTTGTGAGAAGCTAGGGGAGTGAATGACATCCTTCCCATTGTCCTGTCCATTCTTGCTGCGCTGGTGGTCATCGGCGGGCTGATTCCGGTCCTGCTCAAGACGCGGAGGAACATCACCCGGTACCCCGGCACCCGGGATGCCAACGATCCGGAGGTCCGCTCCGGCGGCAGCACCGCCGTGGCGGATAGCGCCGGTCCCATCGAACGCAACGCCCCCGTGGGCGTCGACCTCGAAGGGCTCGAGACCACCACGGTTCCGGATGATGCCGCCGGGCTGGAAACCATCCAGGTCGAAACGCCGCTGCCTGTTGCCGGCCGGCTCACCCGCCTCCGTGAGCGGCTGGTCCGCTCCAACAACATCATGGGCAAGGGCCTGCTGGCGCTGCTTTCCAGCGACCGGATCGACGAGAGCGTCTGGGACCAGGTGGAGGAAACGCTCCTGCTCGCGGACCTGGGAACCGAACCCACCATGCAGCTGGTGGACGCCCTGCGGGAGCGGGTCAAGGTGCTTGGCACCCGGACCCCGGAACACGTCAAGGCCATGCTCCGGGAAGAACTCATCAAGCTCGTGGATCCCTCCATGGACCGGAGCCTGAACGTCCAGCGGCATGCCGACAAGCCTGCCGTCATGATGGTGGTGGGCGTGAACGGCGTGGGCAAGACCACCACGGTGGGCAAGCTGGCACGGGTGCTGGTGGCCGAGGACAAGGACGTCCTGCTGGGTGCCGCGGACACGTTCCGTGCCGCCGCGGCCGAGCAGCTGGCCACGTGGGGGCAACGCGTGGGTGTCCCCACCGTGAAGTCGGATATCGACGGCGCCGACCCCGCATCCGTTGCTTATGAGGCGGTGAAGGCAGGCATCGAGCAGGAAGTGGACGTCGTCATGATCGACACCGCGGGGCGCCTGCAGAACAAGGTGGGCCTGATGGACGAACTGGGCAAGGTCAAGCGCGTGGTGGAGAAGCTGGCGGACGTGGACGAGGTCCTGCTGGTGCTGGATGCCACCACAGGCCAGAACGGCCTGAACCAGGCGCGGGTCTTTTCAGAGGTGGTCAACATCACCGGCATAGTCCTCACCAAGCTGGACGGAACCGCCAAGGGCGGCATCGTCGTCGCCATCCAGAAAACGCTCGGCGTGCCCGTCAAGCTCATCGGACTGGGCGAAGGCGCCGACGACCTGGCCCCGTTCGACACCGAAGGGTTCGTCGACGCCCTGCTGAACTAGCAGCGAAGCACGGCAGGGAGCCCGTCCCTGGCCGGCTAGGAACCGGCAGCCCGCAGTGTTTCGCGGCTGGGCAGCCAGCCGATGGCAGCCAGGAGCATCACGCCGCCGGTCACGCCGAAAGCCCAGCCAAAACCCAGCCGGTCCGCCAGCAGCCCGGCGGCGACTGGACCAATGATCGCTCCGACGTCGGACGTCATTTGGTAAACCGCCAGCACCTTGCCGCCCGAGCGGGCGTTGCCAATGACATCGGCGACGGCGGCCTGCTGGGCGGGGCCGAAGAGGCCGGACCCGACGCCGGCAAGCGTGGAGGCCGCGAGGAACCAGGGCAGGTCGGAGGTAATGCCGATCGCCGCGGTTGACAAGGCTGCCACCAGCAGGCCCGAGATCATCATGGGCTTCCGTCCCAGCGAGTCGGCCAGCCGCCCTGAGAAGGTCAGCGCGGCGGCATTGCCGGCAGCAAACACCGCAAGCGCGAGGCCGGCGGCCTGCGGGCCCGCACCGAAGGCGGCCGCGGCGAAAAGCGGCACCGTTGCCATCCGGACGCCAAAGGTGGCCCACCCGTTGGCAAAGCTGGACAAGAGGGCCGACCGGTAGCTGCCGGCAGACAACGCCTCGCCAAAGCGCATGTCCGGTGGACGGTGCTGGGTTTCGCCCCCGCCCCGGCGCTGGTGGCTGAGCTGGGTCTGCACCACGAATGCGGCAACGAGCAGGGCCGCGGCGTATGCAAGAAACGGGACCCGCAGGCCAAACCCCGCCAGCAGCCCGCCCACAATTGGACCGCATACATTCCCAATGAGGAAAGCCGATGCGTAGGCTCCGGAGACCCTTCCCCTGCTCCTGGGCGGTGCCAGCCGGACCACCAGGGCCATCGATGCCACCGTGAACATCACGGAACCGGCCCCGCCCAGGCCGCGGAACAGCAGCAACTGCCAGTAGTCCTGGGCGAAGGCGCATGCCGCTGTCGACAATGCCACGATCAGCAGTCCCGCGACATAGACGGGACGTTCGCCGCGCCTGCCGATCAGGGCCCCGCCGGCTGGCGCAAAAGCGAGGCGCATGAACGCGAAGATCGCCACAATGACGGCAGCCTCGGTATTCCCCACCCCGAAGGTTGTTGCGAACTGCGGCAATACAGGCGCAACGAGCCCGAATCCAAGCGCGATGAGGAACGCTGCGGCCAGCATCACCTTGATGTCGCGTGGAAGTTTTTCCCGCTGCGGCCTCAGCCGCGCCAAAAACCTTGAAGTGGCGCCGCGTGCGCGGGGTGGTGCCGTCATGGTGCAGGAGTCCTTGCTGGAGAGGGAGCCGGGTGGCTGGGCGGGTGCGGAAACATAACCGTAACAAGGCGGATTTGCACCATTTACTTCCTAGAGGTTGTTGTAACAGGCTGGCAATCTAAATCCTCCGCGGGCGAAACACGCTGCCCACAGACTCTTTACAGGACGCAAAAGGCGTTGGCAGGCGGAGTACTCCGCATCGAAAGCAAGAGAGGACGTAGGCCATGGAACTCACCGCAGGTCTCGTTTGGCTCCTGGTAGCTTCAGCACTCGTGCTGTTCATGACCCCGGGCCTGGCATTCTTTTACGGCGGCATGACACGCGCCAAGTCGGCACTGAACATGATGATGATGAGCTTCGTCGCCATCGGAACTGTCGGCATTATGTGGGTGCTGTGGGGCGCATCGATGTCGACAAGCAACGAGGACAATTTTTACCAGATCTTCGCCAACCCTTTCAGCCACTTCGGCCTGCATAACTTCACGGACCCGGCAGATCTGCTCAAGGTGGGCTATGCCGCAACCTTCGCCATCATCACGGTCGCACTGATCTCCGGCGCCGTCGCAGACCGCGCAAAGTTCTCCGCCTGGGTCATCTTCACCCCTATCTGGGCCACGCTCGTGTACGCGCCGCTGGCGTTCATGGTTTGGGGTGGAGGCCTGTTCTCGAAGGACGGCTGGTTCGGCCAGACGTTCGCTCCAGTCATCGACTTCGCCGGAGGAACTGTAGTCCACATCAACGCCGGTGTGGCTGGCCTGGTGCTGGTGCTCATCATCGGAAACAGGAAGGGCTTCGGCAAGGACCCGAACCATCGCCCTCACAACATCCCGTTTGTGATGCTTGGCGCAGCCATCCTTTGGTTTGGCTGGTTCGGCTTCAACGCGGGAGCTGCTGCGACTGTTGAGCAGGCCGGCCTGATCTGGATCAACACCCTGGCAGCCCCAGCAGCGGCCATGCTGGGCTGGTTGGCTGTGGAACGGATCCGGGATGGACACCCCACCTCCCTGGGCGCAGCCTCCGGCGTTGTTGCCGGCCTCGTGGCCATCACCCCAGCCTGCGCCAATGTCTCCCCGCTGGGCGCGATTGCCCTGGGCATCGTCGCTGGTATCGCCTCGGCCCTGGCAGTCGGCCTGAAGTTCAAACTGGGTTACGACGATTCCCTGGATGTTGTGGGCGTACACCTCGTCTCGGGTGTGATCGGTACAGTTGCCATCGGGTTCCTCGCCACTCCCGCCCAGGGAGCTGCGGGCCTGCTGTATGGCGGTGGTGCCACCCAGCTCGTCGCCCAGGTCCTGGCCGCACTGTTCTCGGTCGCCTTCACGGCTCTAATGACCCTGATCATCGCCTACCCCATCCACAAGACCTTGGGCTTCCGAATCTCGGAGCGCCAGGAGATCGCCGGCGCGGACCTCAGCCTCCACGCAGAGACTGCCTACGAGTTCGGCGTCGGAGGTCACGGCGGCAGCTTCCAGCCGCTTCACGACATGATCACCGGCAAGTTTCCGGCGGAGCCTGTGGACCCGTCCCGTGCCGGTGCAACCAAGGCACAATCAGCAACAGGTAAGGAAAGTGTGGGGGCATGAAACTGATTACTGCAATCGTCAGGCCGGAAAAGCTCGAAGCCGTCAGGGAAGGACTGGAAGCCTACGGCGTCCAGGGCTTGACGGTCAGCGCAGCCAGCGGATACGGCCGGCAGCGCGGCTACACCGAGGTCTACCGCGGGGCGGAGTACAACGTGGACCTCCTGCCCAAGATCCGCGTGGAAGTCCTGGCCACGGACGAGCAGGCCGACGACATCCTGGACGTGATCATCGCCAGCTCCAATACCGGCAGGGCCGGGGACGGCAAGGTCTGGACCATGGACGTCCATGAAGCAGTACGGGTCCGAACCGGGGAACGCGGCGTAGCCGCCATCTAGGGCACCGGTAACTGAAGCAGGAAAGAAAGGTGGGCGGGAACCAAAAGGTTCCCGCCCACCTTTCTATGTCCTACTCCGTGCGGTTGGTGGGCCATGATGCCGGCCCGGCCGAGCCGGCGTCGTACTCTTCAAGCGGGACGTCCCCGCGCTCCCAGGCCTTCAGTACCGGCTCAACGATCCGCCAGCAATCCTCTGCCGTGTCGCCCCGCACGGAGAGCAACGGATCGCCGGTCAGTACCCCTTCCAGCACTTCCCCGTAGGGCAGGAGGTCGGAGGCGCTCAGTTCCGCTTCCAGGGTGACCCGGCCCAGGCTGAAGATGTTCCCGGGACCGTTGACGTCGACGTCGAACTCCAGCGTGTCCGGGCCGAAACCGATCCGCAGCTGGTTGGGGGAGTCCACCCCGGTAAAGCCCTGCGGCAGGTGGGGCACCGGAAGGAAGGTGACCACCGCTTCCTTGCGCTTGTCGCCCAGCGCTTTGCCCGAGCGCAGGATGAAGGGCACGCCCCGCCAGCGCCAGTTGTTGATATCCACCTGGATCTCGGCAAGTGTTTCTGTGCCCCGTCCGGCATCCACGCCGTCCTCCTTGGCGTAGTCGGGGACGTCCTTGCCTGCCACGGAACCCGCCGTATAGCGGGCCCTGCGCGTCGATTCAGTGAAGGGGGCGCTGACGCTGCTGGCGCGCAGGACGGTGGAGACGGCGTCGCGGAGGTCGCGCTCGCCGATCGTAGCGGGCGGCTCGATGGCCATGAGGGCCATGACCTCCAGGAGATGGCTCTGGATCATGTCGCGGAGGGCACCGGCGCCGTCGTAGTAGCGGGCTCGGCCTTCCAGGGCCAGGTCCTCGTCGAAGAAGATCTCCACCTTTTCGACGTGCTGCCGGTTCCACACCGGCTCCAGGAAGTTGTTGGCGAAGCGCAGGCCCAGGATGTTCAGGACGGTGGCCTTGCCCAGGAAGTGGTCCACCCTGTGGATGTGGTCCTCCGGGACCAGGCGCCCCAGGGTCCGGTTGAGGGAACGTGCCGATTCCTCACTGGAGCCGAACGGCTTCTCCATCACCAGGCGGGTGCCGTCCGGAACCTCGGCGGGCTGGAGAGTCCCGCAGGCCAGTTGGCTGATCCGGGGCGGCAGGGCAAAGTAGACGGCCACAGGGCCTTCCAGTCCTGCCAGCAGGGCGGCAAGGGCTCCCTTGGCCGTGACGTCCACCTGGTGGTACGCCGTCTCCTTTTGCATCAACTCCAGGGCGTCTTTCCCGGGCTCATCCGCTGCACCGGCTGCGGCGGCGAACGATGACCGGACGCGCTCCCGCCATTGTTCCGGTGTCCAGGGGTCCGAACCGGCACCCACCAGCGTGAGGCCCTCCGCGCGGCCCGCCGCAACAAGCCGCGCCAGGCCCGGCAGGAGCAGCCGGCCGGTGAGGTCGCCCGAGGCACCGAGGATGAGCAGGGTCTTCACAGTTGTTTGGCTCGTCATTTTGCCAGCATGCCACCTGACGTGCCTGACTTGATACCCTAGATAGTCGAGTCCCGATCATCCACTGAAAGAAGTGCACGTCGCGTGTTCAATTCACTCTCTGACCGGTTGACAGCAACCTTTAAGAATCTCCGCGGTAAAGGCAGGCTCACCGAGGCAGACGTCGATGCCACCGTCCGGGAGATCCGGCGCGCCCTGCTGGACGCCGATGTTGCCGTTCCGGTTGTGCGTGAGTTCACCGGCCGGGTGCGGGAACGCGCCCTGGGTGCCGAGGTTTCCGGCGCGCTGAACCCCAGCCAGCAGATCGTCAAGATCGTCAACGAGGAACTCGTGGAGATCCTCGGCGGCGAAACCCGCCGGATCCGCCTGGCCAAGAACGGGCCCACCGTCATCATGCTGGCCGGCCTCCAGGGTGCCGGTAAGACAACCCTTGCCGGCAAGCTGTCCAAATGGCTGAAGGCGCAGGGCCACAGCCCCATGCTGGTGGCCTGCGACCTGCAGCGACCCAACGCCGTCACCCAGCTCCAGGTAGTGGGCCAGCGCGCCAACGTGCCCGTCTTCGCTCCGCATCCGGGGGCCACCTCTACGGAGCTGGACCAGCCCGCCGGTGACCCGGTGGCCGTCGCCCGCGCCGGCGTCGAGGAAGCACGCCAGAAGCTGCACGACGTTGTGATCGTTGACACCGCCGGCCGCCTCGGCGTGGACGCCGCCATGATGGAACAGGCCCGCGAGATCCGCCGCGCCATCGTGCCCAATGAAGTCCTGTTCGTGATCGATTCCATGATCGGCCAGGATGCGGTCAACACGGCCCTCGCCTTCGACGAAGGCGTGAACTTCACCGGCATCGTGCTCTCCAAGCTCGACGGCGACGCCCGCGGCGGTGCGGCCCTCTCGGTCGCGTCGGTCACCGGCAAGCCCGTGATGTTTGCGTCCACCGGCGAAGGCCTGGACGATTTCGAACTCTTCCACCCGGACCGGATGGCCTCCCGCATCCTCGACATGGGCGACGTCCTGACGCTCATCGAGCAGGCCGAGAAGAACTGGGACAAGGACGAAGCTGCCAGGATGGCGAAGAAATTCGCCGACCAGGAAGAGTTCACCCTCGAGGACTTCCTGGCCCAGATGCAGCAGATCCGCAACATGGGCTCCATGAAGAAGATGCTCATGATGATGCCGGGTGCGCAGAACATCCGGCAGCAGCTGGAGCAGTTCGACGAGCGCGAGATTGACCGCGTCGAGGCGATCGTCCGGTCCATGACACCGCACGAGCGGCTTGCGCCGAAAATCATCAACGGCTCACGGCGGGCCCGCATCGCCCGTGGCTCCGGCGTCCACGTCTCCGAGGTCAACGGGCTGCTGGAGCGCTTCGCCCAGGCCCAGAAGATGATGAAGAAGATGGCCCAGGGCGGCATGCCCGGGATGCCAGGGATGCCGGGCATGCCCGGTGCCGGCGGCGGTGCGCGGAAGAACGCCAAGAACGCGCCCAAGAAGAAGGCAAAGTCCGGCAACCCGGCCAAGGCTGCGCAGGAGCGCAAGGAGGCGGAAGCCCGCCGTGCCAACGCCGGCAAGGCACTGCCTACCGGTGCCGCTTTCGGCCAGCAGGGCGGCGACTTCGATCCGTCCCAGCTGAACCTCCCCAAGGGTTTCGACAAGTTCCTGGGCAAGTAGGCACCCACACCCAACTGAGTAGCTGCAAGTGTCGTTTTGACGGTTCAAAACGACACTTGCACTACTTACTTGGGATGTCGGCGCCGTGGAATAGGGTTGGGACATGTTCAAGCAAAGGGTAGTGTTCGTGCACGGCGCCGGAACCTTCGGCGCCGCAGCGTGGCCGCGCCAGCACGGCATGGCACTGTCCTTTGACGCCCTCTTCCTCCGCCGGCACGGTTTTGATGCGGTCGCGGAGCCATTGGAGTCCTCTTTCGCCGAGGACACTGCGATAATCCTGCGGTCCCTGGCCGACGACGGCCGCGGCGCCGCAGGAGGACATGTGGTGGCACATGCCCAGGGGGCAATCGCCGCCATGATGGCCGCCGTCGAACGCCCGGACCTGGTCTTTTCGCTGACCCTGGTGGAGCCGGCCTGCCTCTCCCTGACGGCGGAGCTGCCCGCCACCGCGGCGCACATCAGCCTGATGCAGCCCCTCTTCAACGTACGCCACCAGCTCAGCGACGAGGACTTCCAGCGCGAATTCGTCCGGCGGGTGTACGCCACGGACCTCCAGCAGCCCGCCACCACGGAGGAAAAAAGGTCCGCACGCAGGTTGCGGCTCCAGGCCCCCTCGTGGGAGGCGCCGCTGCACATTGTTCCCGGTGTGCCCACGCTCGTCCTGACCGGTGGGTGGGAACCGCTGTACGAGGAAATTGCCGGATACCTCCGGGAAACCGGTGCCCTGCACCGCGTTGCCGCGGGAGGGCACCGGCCCCATGACTCCAGGGACGGGGACCGGGTCATCCGGCAGTTCATCAGCCAGGTCAGCCGGACACAGCCGGCCCGGGCGTCCTAACCGTCCGCGGGAACCCGCAGCTCGGGGAGGTAGACCTTGCCGCCGGCGGCCAGGAACTCCTCGCTCTTCTCCCGCATCCCGGATGCCACACCCGCAAGCGCCGCCTGGGCCTCCGCGGAGCCAAATTCGTCGCGGATGTCCTGGCTGATGCGCATGGAGCAGAACTTGGGCCCGCACATGGAGCAGAAGTGGGCTGTCTTGGCCGGTTCGGCGGGCAGCGTCTCGTCATGGAAGGCCTCGGCCGTCGCCGGGTCCAGGGACAACGCGAACTGGTCACGCCAGCGGAACTCAAACCGTGCCTTGGACAGGGCGTCATCGCGTTCGTGCGCGCCCGGGTGGCCCTTGGCCAGGTCTGCTGCGTGGGCGGCGATCTTGTAGGTGATAACACCGGTTTTCACGTCGTCCTTGTTGGGGAGTCCCAGGTGTTCCTTCGGGGTGACGTAGCACAGCATGGCCGTACCGTAACGGGCGATCTCGGTGGCACCGATGGCCGAGGTGATGTGGTCGTAGCCTGGCGCCACATCGGTGACCAGCGGCCCCAACGTGTAGAACGGCGCCCCCTTGCACAGCTCCTGCTGGCGTTCGACGTTCTCCCTCACCAGGTGGAACGGAACGTGGCCGGGGCCCTCCACCATCACCTGCACGTCGTACTCCCACGCGCGCTGCGTCAACTCAGCCAGCGTGTCCAGTTCCGCGAACTGGGCGGCATCGTTGGCGTCCGCTGTGGAACCGGGACGCAGGCCGTCTCCCAGGGAGAATGCGACGTCGTACTTCGCGAAGATTTCGCACAGCTCATCGAAGTGCGTGTAGAGGAAGTTCTCCTGGTGGTGTGCAAGGCACCAGCCGGCCATGATCGATCCGCCGCGCGAGACAATCCCCGTCACCCGGTTGGCTGTGAGCGGTACATACCGCAAGAGCACGCCGGCGTGGATGGTCATGTAGTCCACGCCCTGTTCGCACTGTTCAATCACGGTGTCCCGGAAAATTTCCCAGGTCAGCGCGTTGGCCTCGCCGTTGACCTTTTCCAAGGCCTGGTAGATGGGCACGGTACCGATCGGGACCGGGGAGTTGCGGATGATCCATTCCCGTGTGGTGTGGATGTCGTCACCGGTGGACAAGTCCATGACGGTGTCAGCGCCCCATTGCGTGGCCCACTGCAGCTTGTCCACCTCCTCCGCGATGGAGCTCGTCACGGCCGAGTTCCCGATGTTGGCGTTGATCTTCACCAGGAAGGCCTTGCCGATGATCATCGGCTCGGATTCCGGATGATTGATGTTGCTGGGGATGATGGCACGTCCGGCCGCCAGTTCGCTGCGTACCAACTCGACGTCGCAGTTCTCACGCAGCGCCACGAAACGCATTTCCTGCGTGATGATTCCCTGCCGGGCATAGTGCATCTGCGTCACCGTCCTGCCGTCGACGGCGCGGCGGGGCACCGGCTGGGCGCCCTTCCACTCCGCGGAGGGCGCGCCGCGGCGCACGGCCGAGCGGCCGTCGTCGAGCAGGTTGCGCTCCCGTCCGCTATACGGCTCAGTGTCCCCGCGCGCCGCGATCCACTCGGTGCGAAAGGGCTGCAGGCCGCGGACGGGGTCGCTGCCGGGCCCCGCGGTCCGGTAGGTCCGGAAGGGTGCATTCGGCTGGCCATTGGGGGACGGCTCCAGGGCAATTTCCGTTACCGGTACCTTGATTCCGGAACCTGCGTCTTCGATGAACGCCAACGAATGCGACTTCAGGGACTGGGTCACCAGCGGCGCCGATGCAGTGCCGGAGTGCTCTGCGGACGGCATCTGGGCAGGGTTCAACTGGGTGTTTTGCGTACTCAAGGGAATACTCACTTCCTTCGCCGGCATTACCCGGACAGGTTCAACGGTCGCAGGCTGCCTCAGCCCGATCTCAGCCCCTGCAAGGGCCCCCGTGTGGTCAGGAACGAAGCTACCACAGGCCACCGGAAGTGCCCCGTCACATTCGACGGTGCTAGCCTGTCCGGGCATCGAAAGGAGCCGGGATGGCAGGAATCATTCACTTTCGGGGACCCGTTCT
The DNA here is from genome assembly GCA_035475035.1 of Arthrobacter sp. GTDB lineage: Bacteria > Actinomycetota > Actinomycetes > Actinomycetales > Micrococcaceae > Arthrobacter. Next base: position 9,671 of record DATIMT010000173.1, on the reverse strand, counting down.
AACCGGCCCGGACCAGGTACGGCATGGGCTCTGGTCGGTGGACGGCAGGCTCACGTTCCATCGCCCTGATGCCGCTCCAGGGCGGGTACTCGACGGTTGGGTGCTGCCGGGGTTCGTGGACGCCCACTGCCACATCGGGCTGGGGCCCGCCGGCCCCGTGGAACCAGCCGTTGCCCGGGAACAGGCACTGGCTGACGTGAACGCCGGAACCCTGCTGGTCCGTGACGCCGGATCACCCGCCGATACCCGCTGGATGCACGGCGGCCGGGACTTCCCGGTGCTGATCCGTGCGGGACGGCATGTCGCCCGGACGCGCCGCTACCTGCGCGGTTTTGCGGAGGAGGTGGAGCCGGAAGGCCTTGTGGAGGCTGTACGAAAGCAGGCGCGCGACGGCGACGGGTGGGTCAAGCTGGTGGGCGACTGGATTGACCGGAGCGCTGGCGACCTCGCCCCTTCCTTTCCCGCCGGCGTCGTGCGTGACGCTGTCCAGGCCGCCCACGATGAAGGTGCCCGGGTCACCGCGCACTGTTTTGCCGAGGACACCCTCGACCAGGTGCTGGACGCCGGAATCGACTGCGTCGAGCACGCTACGGGGCTCCTGCCCCGCCACCTGCCCCGGTTCGTGGAACAGGGCGTGCCGATCGTGCCCACGCTCATCAATATCGCCACCTTCCCCGAGATCGCTGCCCAGGCAGACGAGAAGTTCCCGCGCTACGCAGCCCACATGCGTGCCCTTTGGGAGCGCAGGCTGGAACGGGTGGCCGAGGCCCATGCCGCCGGCGTACGCATCTTTGCGGGGACGGATGCGGGCAGCGTGATCCGCCACGGCAGGATCGCGGATGAGATCCTCGCCCTGCACAGGGCGGGACTGCCCATGGAGGCGGCCCTTGATGCGGGCTGCTGGGCCGCCCGCACGTGGCTGGGAGCGGACGGCGTGGAGGAAGGTGCGCGGGCCGACGTCGTGGTCTGCCGAAAGGACCCGCGGGCAGTGCCGGAAGCGATCACCACGCTGGCCCATGTGGTGCTGGGCGGCCGCGTGATCCGCTGAACTTTAAGCGGCGCAGGACTTGGAATAAATTGAAGCTTCAAGTAATTTTAATAGGTGACAGGCCGCCAATAGGACGGCCGCCAACACAAGGAGCCTTCACATGACCGCAGCATCCAGCAGCCAGGATCTTCTTCCTGCCGACCTCGCCATGGGCACGGTGATGCTCAAAGTGGGCGACATGGTGGTCATGACGGACTACTACCAGCGCGCGCTGGGCCTCGAGGTGGTGGCCGAGCAGGACGGCGGGCTCTACCTTGGCAGGCTTGGCAAACCGCTGGTCCACCTGGCGCCGGCCCCCGGGCTGCACCTTCCCGGCAGGGGAGAAGCGGGCCTGTTCCACACCGCCCTGCTGTTTGAAGACCAGGCTTCCCTCGCTGCCACCATCGCAACGGCCGCGCAATACGAGCCCCGCTCCTTCACCGGCAGCGCCGACCACCTGGTCAGCGAGGCCTTCTACTTCACCGACCCCGAAGGCAACGGCATCGAGCTGTACTGGGACCGGCCGCGCAGCAACTGGTCCTGGAACGGGACCGACGTGGTGATGGACAGCCTGGCTCTGCCGCCGCAACGCTACCTGGAGCAGTACCTCACTGAGGAGTCACTGGAAGGCCAGCGGCAGACCGCCGCCGGAGTGGGGCACGTCCACCTCCAGGTCGGCGATGTCCAGACCGCCCGGGACTTCTACGTGGGCACCCTCGGCTTCGAGAAGACGGCGGGCTGGCACGGGCAGGCACTGTTCGTTTCCGCGGGCCGCTACCACCACCACATGGCCATGAACGTCTGGAACAGCCGCGGCGCCGGCCCGCGCAAGGACACCCTTGGGCTGGGTGAGGTGCTCATCGAGGTTCCTGCGGGTGACGACGTGGGGGCGCTGGCTGACCGCCTTAAGGTCGCCGGAGTGCCCGCCCACCACACGGGTGCCGAGCTCCGGTTCGAGGACCCTTGGCGCAACCGGCTCCGGGTGGCCGTCCGCTGACTGGTGCCGTTTCGCTGGCCGGCGGTGTAGATGATGTGCGGCGTGCCACGTGCGGCGTGCGGGGGTTGGCGGCCCGGCGGATGTACCGGCAGGTGCGCGACTACTAGGCTGATCCCGTACGGCCGGGCTGCAGGCAGCGCCCGGCGCACGGCTCCGCCAACGGAAGAAGGGCACCATCCATGGGCTTCACCGAGATCTTTGTCGCCACCCACGACGCCGCGCTGAAACGCGCCGGCCTCCTGGACGAGGGAAGCGGCTCCCCGGCGGATGGCGGGCCTTCCGGTGGGGGGTTGCGGATCCAGGGCATCAGCGACTTCGAAATCGAACAGTTGGGTGATCTTGCCGGCACTGCCGTGCACGCCGGCGGGGCCGACTATGAGCTGACCATGGTGGACGTTGCCAGCGATTCGCTCCTTGCCGTTCCGGCGGCCATGGTCCGCGCCCTGGCTGACCTGCTCACCTACGAAACCGAAGGCGACGGCAACGTCCTTGAGGATGTCGCCGAACAGTGGGCCGGCCAGGAGGACATGCCGTTTGATGCGGCGCAGGCCAGGACCTACGTGCAGCAGTTGGCGGAACTTGCCACCAAAATCGACGAATCCGAGCGGACGGGACTGTACGTCTGGTCCGCCTGACCGGACGATGCCGGATTGGCAGCCCTTCGGACGCCCGGCATCGGGCGTCAGCGCCGGGGCGGGCCAAGTCGAAATAACAGCGCTCATCTGGCACAATAGACAGGTACTCGATCCGCGTGGCCCCTCTCTCCGCGTCCGGATCCTGTCCTTCGAACCCGCAAGTATGGCCCGCCCCACGGGTGCAGAACGCCGGGTTCACCCCTTTTCTGAAACAGGAGTGACCACAAAAGTGGCCGTAAAGATTCGCCTTAAGCGCTTCGGCAAGATGCGCGCCCCGTACTACCGCATCGTCGTCGCGGACTCACGCACCAAGCGTGACGGCCGCGCCATCGAGGAGATCGGCAAGTACCACCCCACCGAAGAGCCCTCGTACATCGAGGTCAACTCCGAGCGTGCACAGTACTGGCTCTCCGTCGGCGCCCAGCCGTCCGAGCAGGTTGCCGCGATCCTGAAGATCACCGGTGACTGGCAGAAGTTCAAGGGCCTGCCGGGCCAGGAAGGCACCCTCAAGACCAAGGTCGAGAAGGAAGCCTTCGTTGCGCCGGAGAAGGGCTCGGTCATCATCCCGGAAGCCATCACCAAGAAGGCCTCCAAGTCTGACGCTGCCGAGGCCCCGGCCGACGCCGAAGCTGAGACCACCGAGGCTGAATAAATTGCTGGCAGAAGCGCTGGAGCACCTGGTCCGCGGAATCGTCGACTCCCCGGATGACGTCAAGGTCAGCTCGAAGAACAACCGCCGCGGGGACACCCTTGAGGTGCGCGTTCATCAGGACGACCTGGGACGGGTGATCGGCCGCCAGGGCCGCACGGCCCGCGCATTGCGCACCGTGGTGGCAGCACTGGCCGGCGGCGAACCGGTGAGGGTCGACGTCGTCGACACCGACCGCCGCCGCTGAGCGCTCGGCAACATTCAGTTTTGCTCCGGCCCCTCCACCACCAGGTGGAGGGGCCGGACTGCTTTTCACAGAACGACCACAACCCGGAACAGAGGAACAGATGCAGCTTCAGGTGGCACGGATTGGCAAGCCGCACGGCATTCGCGGGGAAGTTACCGTCCAGGTGCTGACCGACGCCCCGGAGGACCGCTTTGTGCCAGGGACGCAGTTCGTCGTTGAACCTGCCGCCTCAGGACCGCTGACCGTGTCGAGTGCGCGCTGGAACAAGGACATCCTGCTCCTGGGGTTTGAGGAGGTGGCCGATCGCAACCAGGCCGAAACCCTCCGCGGCGCCAAGCTGTTCGTTGAAACCGAGGAACTGGACGAAGACGACGACGAGGGCTGGTACGAGCACGAACTTGTTGGCCTTGAAGCCCGGGTAGGGGCCCAAGTGGTGGGCAAGGTGACCGGACTGAACACGATGCCCGTCCAGGACCTGCTCATGGTCACCACCCCGGGCGGTGAAGAAATCCTCGTCCCGTTCGTGGAACAGATCGTGCCTGAGGTAAACATCGAGGAAGGGTTCATCCTCCTCACCCCGCCGGACGGCCTCTTCGAACTGAACTCCGGCGACGCCGCCGCCCCGGAACCGGAAGGCAGGGACTAGATGCGGATCGACGTCGTCAGCATCTTTCCTGAATACCTGGCCCCGCTTGAACTCTCGTTGATCGGCAAGGCGCGCCAGGACGGAATCCTGGACCTGCACGTCCATGACCTCCGCAGCTTCACCACCGACAAGCACCGTTCCGTCGACGACACCCCTTACGGCGGCGGCGCAGGAATGGTCATGAAGCCCGAGCCCTGGGCGCAGGCTCTCTCCGCAGTGGCGGAGGGGCGCCCGGATCCGCAGCGCAAGCCGGTCCTGATCGTTCCGTCGCCGGCGGGGGAGCGGTTCACGCAGGCCCTTGCGTATGAACTGGCGGAGGAACAACACCTGGCGTTTGCGTGCGGCCGGTACGAAGGCATCGATGAACGGGTCATCGACTGGGCGCAGGAGCACTTCACCGTCCGGCCCATCAGTTTGGGGGACTACGTGCTGAACGGCGGGGAAGTGGCAGTCCTGGCCATGGTTGAGGCCATTGGCCGCCTGCTCCCCGGAGTGGTGGGCAACCCCGAGTCCCTGGTGGAGGAATCCCACTCCGATGGGCTCCTGGAGTATCCGGTCTACACCAAGCCCTCGGTCTGGCGGGACCGCGAAGTGCCGCCTGTGCTCCTCAGCGGCAACCACGGCAGGATCGCCCAGTGGCGCCGCCACGAACAGTACCGCCGGACAGCGGAGCGCCGTCCGGACCTTCTGGAAGGGTTCGACGCCGGCGGTCTGCCGCGTGCCGACCGCACCGAATTGCACAACCTGGGGTACGGGATCGTGGACGGCCGGCTGGTCCGCCGCCCGGAGGCGGCCGGGGAGCGGCAGGATTAGTACCGGCGGAATTGGCGTAACCCTGCTGCTGTGGCAAAATTAACCCTTGTGTCTGCTGGGTCCGCACCTGCCACAGGGGGTAGCGCGGCCAACAGCCTGACAACCGGCCCCATCAACCCTTGAAACGGCCGGACCACTTTTACTTCGGCGGTGAGACCCGGCCTGCTTTCCAGCAGACGGACTTGCCTGCCGTGACCCAAAGTGAATGACCTGTGGCGTTCACCAGGAGTGCAATCATGCATATTCTCGATTCCGTCGATGCAGCCTCGCTGCGCAACGATGTTCCCGAATTCCGTGCGGGCGACACCCTCAAGGTGCACGTGAACATCATCGAAGGCAAGAACACCCGTGTCCAGGTCTTCCAGGGCTTCGTCCTGGGCCGCCAGGGCGACGGCGTGCGCGAAACCTTCACCGTCCGCAAGGTGTCCTTCGGTGTCGGTGTGGAGCGTACCTTCCCGGTGCACTCCCCGATCATCGAAAAGATCGAGGTTGTCACCAAGGGTGACGTCCGCCGCGCCAAGCTGTACTACATGCGCGCACTGCGCGGCAAGGCCGCGAAGATCAAGGAAAAGCGCGACTTCAGCTCCGCCAAGTAAGTCCCGCCCGGACTTACCGCCAGGCTGGAGCGCGGCCGTAGCCGGCACGCGCCGGAGCAATCCATCAGCGCCAGGATACGGACCATGCACCAGACAGAACGCCAGCCCCGTAAAAAGGGCTGGCGTTTTGTTTTATTGGCTTTGGTCCTTGCCGTGGCCATCAGTGGCCTGGTGCGCTCCCTGTGGCTTGATGTCTACTTCATCCCGTCGGAGTCCATGGAGCCGCTCCTGCAGGGCGGAGACCGGATCCTGGTGTCCCGGACGGACTTCCAGTCCGAACCCATCCGGCACGGGGACGTTGTTGTCTTTGACGGCCGCGGCAGCTTCGCGCCGCTCAGCAGTGGCAAGGGTCCGCTGGTGGATGCCGCAGGTTCCGCCATGCAATGGCTCGGCCTCGCCGGCAGCGACACAACCTACGTCAAGCGGGTCATCGGCCTTCCCGGCGATACGGTGGTCTGCTGCGACGCGGGCGGGAAGGTCACCGTCAACGGGGCAGCACTGGATGAGCCCTACATCTTCCCCGGCGACGCAGCCAGCACCCAAAAGTTCAGTACCCAGGTTCCTGGGGGCAGGCTGTGGCTGATGGGGGACCACCGCTCCGTGTCCGCTGATTCCCGCAGCCTGCTGGGTGCGCCGGGCGGCGGACTGGTCCCACTGGACCGGGTGATTGGCCGGCCGGTCCAGATCCTCTGGCCGCTTGATAGATTTGCCCCAGTAGAACGGCCGCCCGCAGCGGGGCCGACAACACAGAACGGACGGTAAATGCCCGAGAACCACGAGCGGAAACCTGAACCGCGCCACGACGGCGCATCAGGGACGCCGGCCGTTCCAGCCCCGTCCGCGCCGGCTGACGGTCCGGAGGCGGCCGCGCCTGTCCACCGGCGCAACAGGGCATCGAAGGCTGGCGGCAGGTCCCCCGGCAACCCATTGCTCGGATGGCTGAAGGAAATCGCCACAGTAGTGGTCATTGCGGTGGTGCTGTCCTTCCTGATCAAAACCTTCCTCTTCCGCGCTTTCTTCATCCCGTCCGAATCCATGGTGAACACCCTGGACGTGGATGACCGGATCTTCGTCAACCTCCTTGTTCCGGAGCCATTTGCGCTCAGCCGCGGGGATGTTGTGGTCTTCCGGGACACCAAGGGCTGGCTGCCGCCCGCCCCGGCCAAGGCGCAGGGCCCGTTCACCTGGGTCCAGGACGGCCTGACATTCGTTGGACTCCTGCCGGACAACACGGACCAGCACCTGGTCAAGCGGGTCATTGGGCTGCCCGGCGACCACGTGGTCTGCTGTGACGCCGGCGGTAAACTGACCATTAACGGGACCGCCGTCAACGAGGCGTACATCAACCCCGCCGAGGTCCCGCAGATCCGCAACTTTGATGTCACCGTTCCGGAAGGCAAGGTATGGGTAATGGGTGACAACCGGAACCACTCCGCCGACTCCCGGGCCCACATGGAGACCAACGGCGGATTTGTCGACCTCAAGGACCTTGAAGGGAAGGCTGCCGTGATCGCATGGCCGCTGAACAGGATCAAGACCCTGGACAACTACCCGGACGTTTTCCGGAACGTCCCGGCGGCCCACTGACCATGTCTCCGGCAGCGCAGGCCACTCCAGCAGTGAAAGTCTCGCCACCCGTCAAGGCTTCCCCGGCAGTGAAAGCGCGCCCAGGCTCAAAGCCCGCGGCGCGTGGTGCCAAAGCGCCCACGCTGCGGCATGAACGGACCTTCAAGACCCAGGGGGTCCGTTTGCTGGCCGGGGTGGATGAGGTGGGCCGCGGTGCCCTCGCCGGTCCTGTCAGTGTGGGAATCGCCGTCGTTGACCTCGAACGGCAAAAACCGTTGGCAGGCGTGCGGGACAGCAAGCTCCTCAGTCCCGCGGAACGGGAACGCCTGGCCCCCTTGGTGCGGCGCTGGAGTGTCGCTTCCGCAGTGGGACATGCCTCTGCCGGCGAGATTGATTCGCTCGGCATCATCGCTGCCCTTCGGCTCGCCGGAACCCGTGCATGGAACAGCATCCTCAGGGAGGGAATCATCCCGGAGGCCGTGCTGCTGGATGGAAGCCACAACTGGCTTTCCCCGGCGGACCAGTTGTCCCTGTTTGACCAGCCCGTGCTCGAGGCCCCATGTGACGCGCCGGTCCATACCAAGGTCAAGGCGGATATGCAGTGCCTCAGCGTGGCGGCTGCGAGTGTCATTGCCAAGGTGGAACGGGACTTTATGATGCGCGGGCTGCACACGGAGTATCCCGATTTCGGCTGGGACATCAACAAGGGGTACGCCACGGCAGCGCATAGGAACGTCCTCCGTGCCGCCGGGCCAACTCCGTACCACCGGGTCAGCTGGCGGCTGCTCGGCGGGGAACTGCAGGGCCTCGAGCTGCCTGACGGCGAAGAGTCCTGCGAAGGCTGACTCCTGCCCTCGGCGCCAGCCCTGCCGGACATGGTGCAAGATGGAAGCATGAGTGCCGAGGATCTTGAGAACTATGAAACCGACATGGAGCTGCAGCTCTACCGTGAATACCGCGACGTCGTCGGCCTGTTCAGCTACGTTGTCGAGACCGAGCGCCGCTTCTACCTCGCCAACCACGTGGACCTCCAGGCCCGCAGCGCCGATGGCGAGGTCTACTTCGACCTGACCCTCCAGGATGCCTGGGTATGGGATGTCTACCGTTCTGCGCGGTTCGTCAAGAGCGTCAGGGTCCTGACGTTCAAGGACGTCAACGTCGAGGAACTGCCCCGCAACGAGGAACTTTCCCTGCCCAAGGACGTCGACCTGGGCAACTAGGGCTCCCCGGGGAATGTGACTTCCCCTCCACACCGGGCCCCTGTCCACATAGCACAAGGGCGTCCTGTCCTCCGCAGCCATCCGCCGCCAGGCTGGTTGCGGAGGTAGACATGAAATCGAAAGACCTGTTGGGCAGGCGGGGCGAAGACCTCGCCGCGGGCTATCTTGAAGCGCTCGGCATGCTGGTGGTGGAGCGCAACTGGAGATGCGCTGGGGGCGAGATCGACATTGTTGCCCTCGACGGCGATGCCCTGGTCATCGCCGAAGTCAAAACCCGCCGGTCGCTGGATTACGGCCATCCCTTTGAAGCGGTGGGCCCGGACAAGCTGGCCAGGCTGCACCGCCTCGGTGCCGCCTGGTGCCGTGACCGTGAGCTGCGGATGCCACTGCGCCGGGTTGACGTTGTCGCCGTCCTGGTCGACGGCGGCGGGGAACCTGTGGTCGAACACCTCAAGGGGGTGGGGTGATGGCGCTCGGCCGGACCTATTCCATCGCCCTTGTGGGGCTCAACGGCTATATGGTGGAAGTCGAGGCGGACATCGGCCAGACGCTCCCGGCGTTCGTCATCCTTGGGCTGCCGGATGCTTCGCTGAATGAAGCAAAGGAGCGCATCCGCTCCGCCGCGAAGAACTCCGGGATCCCACTTAGCCGCAGGAAGATCACCGCCAACCTCATTCCCGCCTCGTTGCCCAAGCGCGGCTCGGGCTTCGATCTCGCCGTCACCATGGCAGTGCTCCGGGCAGCGAACGACATCAAGCCCACGGGGCGCACAGTTTTCATCGCGGAGTTGGGGCTCGACGGAAGGCTGCGGCCGGTGCGGGGCATCCTGCCGGCGGTTATGGCGTCGGTGCAGGCCGGATATCCGGAGATCGTTGTGGCCCAAGCCAACCTGGCCGAAGCCTCCCTTGTCCCCGGTGCCACGGTACGCGGTTACCGTACGCTTGCCCGGCTTGCCCTCGACTTTGGGGCTGATCCACAGGAACTTGCCTTGGATTTCGAACCTGACGAGGCCGACGACGCGGGTGACGGTCTGGCCCTCCCTGCCACGTGTCCCGACATGGCAGATGTCTCCGGACAGGGAGAGGCGCGCCGGGCCCTGGAGGTGGCTGCGGCGGGCGCCCATCACCTGCTCCTTACCGGGCCGCCGGGAGCCGGCAAGACGATGCTGGCGGAGCGGCTGCCCGGCCTCCTGCCGGACCTTGGCGACTATCAGTCGATGGAGGTCACGGCCATCCACTCGCTGTGCGGCCTTCCGGCGTCCTCTGTGCAGCTCAT
>DATIMT010000172.1:0-4101 GCA_035475035.1 Arthrobacter sp. | reverse complement strand
GATCTCAGCTACTGCTGAAACCTTGGTAGGCGTTGCCATAACCCTCCTTCCGGGGATAGTGCCGGTATTCGACGGTCCCCGCTCAAGAGAGCTAAAACTAAAAACGCCCCGCGCAGATGCACGGGGCTTGGCTCAACACGGCTGTACCGTGGAGCTTTGCTTCGTTCACCTGCGCCGGCCGCCCTGCGTTGAGGGTCCTTCGTCCGGAAAGCCACTGTGGTCCCCCGCGCACAACTGCAGAGTTGAGCCATGTTCAGGAGAGTGGATTTCCAACAACCGACGGTCTTTGGTACTCCCAGCTTACGCGAAGCCTTACCTGTCCGCCAAATCGGCCGCTAACTGGTGCTGGTATGCAGCGTGGGGAGCTCCTTCTGCCAGATCCCGGTCACGCCGGCAGTCTGGAATCCGAGCTGCCTGTTGACTGTCAGCAGGTACCGGTTTTCCGGCGCGTTCCAGGTGTAGATGATGCGGGCGTCCGGGAACTGCTCGCTGAGCCGCTCCATGTTGGCCACCTTGATCAGCAGGCCCAGCTTGTTGCCGCGGTGTTCCTGCAGGACCAGGGTATCGTCCTGGAATACGACGTCGGCCCGGTGCGCCAGCACCGTAATGGTGGTCAGTCCCACCAGGGATCCCGTGGCGATGTGCTCGACGGCGGTGACCACCGTTCTCCGGCCCTGCGCGATGGCGACGTCTTCCGCTTCACGCAGGATGCCGGCGTCGAACACCATGTCCTGCTCAATGGGGGCGTCCAGCGACGGGTCAACGTCAGCCCCGGCCTGGTTTTCCAGGGTGGCCACGGCCTCCAGCCATTGTTCCGGGCACCGATCGGTCCAGTGGTGCAGCCGGTACCTGCCGTTGTTCGCTTCCTCGGCTTCGGCCTGGAGGTCGGCCACCAGCTTGGTGTCCAGTGGCAGGATGCAGGAGCTGAACTGCTCGATATGCTGCAGCGTGTATCCGGTCTTCTGCGCGAACTCAACCTCGCGGCTCTCCAGCGGCACGAACCCTTGGCCGGTTCCGGGGACCAACTGGGCCTGCTCGAACTCATGCAGCGATGCCCCGGGGTGGTTTGTGTCCACCAGGATCATGGTGCGGCCTTCACCCCTGGCCAGCTGTTCCGCCGCCTCAAGCAGCCGCCGTCCCACGCCCTGCCGCTGGAACTCGGGCAGGATGTCCAGGGTGAGCTCGGCCAGGTCCAGATGGTCGGTCAGGGGCAGCGCAATGTCAACGGTTCCCACGATGGCGCCGTCCACCTTGGCCACGAGGATCAGCTGGCGCTCATACGGGTCCGCGAATTCAAGGAGTTTTTCCATCGCGCCGTAGGCCAGATCGTCGCTGCCCCACGTCTGCATCCGCACCTTGCGGCCCACTTCGACGGCGGCGAGGAAGTCGGCTGCGTCGGGAGTGTCCAGTGAGTCGGGGATCCATAGCTGCTCGATCTTTACGTCTATTGCCATTGAGGCATCATCCCAGCCGTTTCTGCCACTCACCTTCATAGCCAGCAGGCCTGAATCCAAGGGCGGTATTGATGGCCAGCATATGCTGGTTTTCGCTGGCATTCCATGTCAGGACCGAGCGCGCCAGGGGCCATTTTTCCCGGGCCCGGCGGAGGTTGGCTGCCTTGACCAGCATCCCCAGCCGGTGCCCGCGGTGATCCTCCGCCACCAAGGTGTCCTGCTGGATCAGCGACTCCGGCACCAGCGGGCGCCAGGTCAGGACCGAATAGGCGACCAGTTCACCGGTGGGGCGGTGCAGGGCGGCCGCCACCGACGACTGGACGCCGCCCCGGACCAGTGCAATCTCATCGTCACGCACACGGCCGGCGTCCCATTCCTCGCGCTCCCAGGCCATGCCGGCAGTGGGTGCATCGGTGCTCATTCGAGCCCTCAGCGCTGCATATCCGCCGAGGAGTGCTTCCGGGCAGTGCGTGTCCCAGCCAGTCAGGGCATAGTCTTCGGCGTGGCCAAGGGCATCAGCTTCCAGTCGCCAAAGCAGGTCGCCGGGAACAGGGAGTGTGAGCCTGCTGGAACGCTCCACCTGTTCCAGCTCATATCCGGAGGCCAAAGCGAAGGCGGTGGACGGGTCGTCGGCCGGCAGCTGCCCGGCCCCGGACTTGGCCGTGACCATGGGCGAACCATGCCGCACCGCTTCGAAGGGCAGCTCGTGGAACGAGTCAAGGGATGACCGGCCATGGCTCCGGGCCACGGCTTCGGCATGCTTCAACAGGGCCTGTCCCACTCCCCTGCGCCGCCAGCGGGGAACCACCAGGACGTCGATTCCGGCCGTATCCAGGTTCTCCCGCAAAGGCAGGGTGACCGAGCACAGTCCAACAGGTTCCCGGCCCATCCGGGCAAGGAACAGATGCCGTTCCTCGTACGGGTTCCCGCGCCAGAACTCCAGCGCCTCATCCAGGGTGAGGCAGCGCTCCAGGTTCCCCCAGACTTCCATTGCGTGGGCCTCTTTCATGGCCTGGCCGTCCAGGAATTCCGGAGGGAGGTCGAGGGCGGTGTTGGCGCCGTGGGTGCCGGGGCCTCCTCCCGGCGGAAGGCCGACGGCGGCAATAGCCAACGCATCGGGGGCGGGAATTGGCGCGGGTTCAGTCGGCTCGGTCCGGTCCATGAAGCCAGCTTAGGCAAAGGGGGCGGACACAAAAGAAGACCGTCCCGGCGCACATGCGCCGGGACGGTCTTCGGTTGCCCCGGAATCAATCCCGGGCAGGAACTTCCCTTGGGACTACGCCTCGGTGAGCACCTTGGTGACGTTGGGGTCAACGGAGATGCCCGGGCCGAACGTGGTGGCGACGGTGGCCTTCTGGATGTAGCGGCCCTTGGCTGCGGACGGCTTGAGGCGGAGGACCTCTTCCAGTGCGGCTGCGTAGTTCTCGGCCAGCTTGATGGCGTCGAAGGAAACCTTGCCGATGATGAAGTGCAGGTTGGAGTGCTTGTCGACGCGGAAGTCGATCTTTCCACCCTTGATGTCGTTGACGGCCTTGGTGACGTCGGGGGTCACGGTGCCCGTCTTCGGGTTCGGCATCAGGTTACGCGGGCCCAGGACCTTACCGAGGCGGCCAACCTTGCCCATGAGGTCAGGGGTGGCAACGGCGGCGTCGAAGTCGGTCCAGCCGCCGGCGATCCGCTCGATCAGGTCGTCGGAACCAACGAAGTCGGCGCCGGCTGCGATTGCGGCCTCAGCCTTGTCGCCCGTGGCGAAGACCAGGACGCGGGAGACCTTGCCGGTGCCGTGGGGCAGGTTGACGGTGCCGCGGACCATCTGGTCAGCCTTGCGGGGGTCAACGCCGAGGCGGAAGGCAACCTCAACCGTGGCGTCGAACTTGGACGGGTTGGTGTCCTTGGCGAGGGTTACTGCCTCGAACGGTGCGTAGTGCTTCTCCGCGTCGATCTTGGCGGCTGCTGCCTCATATGCTTTGCTGCGCTTTGCCATGCTGCTTATTTCTCCTTGTGCAGTTGTGGTCTGCGGACCGCGCTGGGCCCTGCCACAGTCGGTGATCCGGTTCGTTATCCGGCCCGGATGACCAACATTTCAATTTTTTTGGTGCCGGTGTCCCGGCGGTGCCGCCCGTCGTCGTCAATTACCCAACGCTGGACAGCGGTAAGGGTGTTAGCCCTCGACGGTGATGCCCATGGAGCGGGCGGTGCCGGCGATGATCTTCGCTGCGCCTTCGAGGCTGGTGGCGTTGAGGTCTTCCATCTTGGTGGAGGCAATCTCGTTGACCTGGGCCTGCGTCAGCTTGGCAACCTTGACGGTGTGCGGGGTGGCTGAACCCTTGGCGACGCCTGCAGCCTTCTTGATGAGCTCTGCAGCCGGCGGGGTCTTGGTGATGAACGTGAAGGAACGGTCCTCGTAGACCGTGATTTCCACGGGGATGACGTTTCCGCGCTGGGCTTCCGTCGCAGCGTTGTACGCCTTGCAGAATTCCATGATGTTGACACCGTGCTGGCCAAGCGCAGGACCGATCGGCGGGGCCGGGTTGGCGGCACCTGCCTGGATCTGCAGCTTGATGAGGCCGGTGACCTTCTTCTTGGGAGCCAATGTAGGGTCCTTCTCTCAATAACGTCCTGGGGCACAGGAGCGTGCCTCAGGTTT
>DATIMT010000171.1:0-7086 GCA_035475035.1 Arthrobacter sp. | reverse complement strand
TGCCGGCCGACGCCTCCATTGAAGACTCCGTCAACCGGCTGAAGGAGCTGCACGCCGCGTACCGCGAGGACTACCAGGCCTACTACGACCGCCACGCGGACCAGGACAGCCCGGCGCTGCGCGGCGCCGACCCGGCCATTGTGCTGGTCCCCGGCGTGGGCATGTTCTCCTTCGGCGCCAACAAGCAGACCGCCCGCGTTGCCGGCGAGTTCTACATCAACGCCATCAACGTGATGCGCGGTGCCGAAGCGATCTCCACCTACGGCCCCATCGAGGAATCCGAGAAGTTCCGGATCGAGTACTGGGCGCTGGAGGAAGCCAAGCTGGCCCGCATGCCCAAGCCCAAGTCCCACGCAACCCGCATCGCGCTGGTCACCGGCGCGGCCTCCGGCATCGGTAAGGCCATCGCCACCCGCCTCGCCGCGGAAGGCGCCTGCGTGGTCATCGCAGACCTGAACCTGGAGAACGCGCAGAAGGTGGCCGAGGAACTCGGCGGTTCCGACGTCGCCGTCGGCGTCCAGGCCGACGTGACGGACGAAGCCCAGGTTTCCGCCGCGATCGACGCTGCTGTCCTGGCATTTGGCGGCGTGGACCTGGTGGTCAACAACGCCGGCCTGTCCATCTCCAAGCCGCTCCTGGAAACCACCGAAAAGGACTGGGACCTGCAGCACAACGTCATGGCCAAGGGCTCGTTCCTGGTGGCCAAGGCCGCCGCGAAGGTGATGATCGCCCAGGGCATGGGCGGGGACATCATCTACATCTCCTCCAAGAACTCGGTGTTCGCCGGGCCGAACAACATCGCCTACTCCGCCACCAAGGCAGACCAGGCCCACCAGGTCCGCCTGCTGGCCGCGGAACTGGGCGAGCACGGCATCCGCGTCAACGGCATCAACCCCGACGGCGTGGTCCGCGGCTCCGGCATCTTCGCCGGCGGCTGGGGCGCCAAGCGCGCAGCGGTCTACGGCGTGGACGAGGAGAAACTGGGCGAGTACTACGCCCAGCGCACCTTGCTCAAGCGCGAGGTCCTGCCCGAGCACGTGGCCAACGCTGCGGCCGTCCTCACCAGCAACGAACTGTCCCACACCACCGGCCTGCACATCCCCGTGGACGCCGGAGTGGCCGCAGCCTTCCTCCGATGAGCACGGAGCCAAAAACCTGTGTCGACGGCGGCGTGTCCGCCGGCAGTGTCTTCGCCGCTGTCGATATTGGGGCCTCGTCCGGGCGCGTAATGCTGGGCCGCGTTTCCGCTGCGGGGGTAGAGCTGGAGACCGTCCACCGCTTCCCGAATGGTGTGCTGGAGTTCGACGGCGGCCTCCGCTGGGACTTCGACGCCCTGTTCGCGGAGGTACTGGACGGCCTCCGGGCCGCGGCCACGGTGGCAGCCGTGCAGGGCGAAACGATCGCCAGCATCGGCGTCGATACCTGGGCCGTGGACTATGGCCTGGTGGACGCCTCCGGGAAGCTGGTGGCACAGCCGTTCAGCTACCGCGACGACCGCAGCAGGGCCGCCGTCGAACCCGTGCACCGGAAACTGGATCCGGCACGCCTGTACCAGACCACGGGGCTCCAGTTCCTGCAGTTCAACACCATCTACCAGCTGGCCACCGAGAAGAACCTGGACGGGCTTCAGGCGCTGCTCATCCCGGACCTGATCGCGTTCCTGCTGACCGGGGCGCGCCGGACCGAGGCCACCAATGCCTCCACCACGGGCCTTTTCGATGCCGTGGCGGGGGAGTGGGCCACCGAGATCTTCACCGCCCTGGGGCTGCGGAAGGACCTGTTTCCGCCGCTGATCCAGCCCGGGGAAGCCTTCGGAAACCTGCTGCCGAATATCGCCGCAGCCGTGGGCTTGCCTGGCGAAACCAAGGTGGTGGCGGTTGGTTCGCACGACACCGCGTCCGCAGTGGCGGCCGTGCCTGCCCTGGATGAGGCTTTCGCCTACATCTCCTCCGGCACCTGGTCCCTGGTGGGACTGGAACTGAAGCATCCGGTCCTGACCGAGGCCAGCCGGGAAGCGAACTTCACCAATGAACGCGGGGTGGACGGCACCATCCGTTACCTGCGGAACGTGGGCGGACTCTGGCTTCTGAGCGAGTGCCAGCGGACCTGGGCCAGCGAGGGTTTCCGGCCGGACCTGGCGGCGCTGCTCTCGGCCGCCGCGGCATTGCCCGCCGGCGGTCCGCACGTCAACGCCGATGATCCCTATTTCATTGCCCCGGACAACATGCCGGACCGCATCCGGGCGGCGGTGCGCCGTACCGGTGACGTCCTGCCCAACGACCCGGCAGCCATCACCCGTTGCATCATGGACAGCCTCGCCTCTGTATATGCCAAAACCATCACCGCGGCCGAACGCCTCGCAGACCGCTCGGTGGACGTAGTGCACGTGGTGGGCGGCGGCTCGCAGAACACCCTGCTCTGCCAGCTCACGGCCAATGCCACCGGGCGCCCGGTAGTGGCCGGCCCGGTCGAAGCCACCGCCCTGGGCAACGTGCTCGTCCAGGCGCGTGCCGCGGGAGCCGCCGACGGAGGACTGCCGCAGTTGCGGGGCATCATCGCCGCCGGAACCAACCTCCACCGCTATGAACCACTGGATCTGGCCCTGAACGATCTGACCCTGAACGCCTCAAAGAATTGAACCCATGAAAATCGCACTTTTCGCCACCTGCATCGTGGATGCCATGTATCCACGGGCAGCCCAGGCCACGGTGGCGGTCCTGGAACGGCTGGGCCACGAGGTGGTCTTTCCGGAAGGGCAGGCCTGTTGCGGGCAGATGCATGTCAACAGCGGCTACCTCAAGGAAGCCGTTCCCGTGGTGGCCAACCACGTCAAGGCGTTCGAATCCGTGGATTACGACGTCGCCGTGGCACCTTCGGGCTCCTGCGTCGCCTCCGTGAAGCACCAGCACCCCATGGTTGCCAGGCACGCGGGGGACGCCGGCCTCGAAGAGCGGGCGGCCGCCGTCGGGAAGAAGACCTACGAGCTCTCCGAACTCCTGGTGGACGTCCTGGGCGTTACCAACCCGGCGGAACAACTCGGCTCCTACTTTCCGCACACGGTGACCTACCACCCCTCCTGCCACGGAATGCGGCTGCTGAAGCTCGGTGACCGGCAGGCCGGGCTGCTGCGCGGCGTAAAAGGCCTGGAACTGGTGGACCTCCCGGAGGCCGACCAGTGCTGCGGCTTCGGCGGCACCTTTTCGGTGAAGAACGCCGACGTTTCCTCCGCGATGCTGGCGGACAAAACGGCGAACATCCGCAGCACCGGTGCTTCCGTCTGCGCCGGCGGTGACTACTCCTGCCTGATGCACATCGGCGGTGGCCTGTCCCGGCAGGGAGACACCGCAACCACCCTGCACCTCGCGGAGATCCTGGCCAGCACGGAACAGGAACCGGTTGCCGTTCCGGGACCGGCCGGACAAACCCTGAAAGTGGTGGTCAAGTAATGTCCCGAACCTCCCTTGGAATGCCTGGGCTGCGGCCCGGCTCCGGCAACCTGTTCGCCGAAGAGAAGTTTCCCTCCGCTGCCCGCCGCGAGCTCGGCAACACGCAGCTGCGGAAGAACCTGAAGCACGCCACGTCCACTATCCGCGGCAAGCGCCTTGCCGTCACCGCCGAACTGCCGGACTGGGAGGAGCTGCGGGACGCGGGCAGCGCCCTGAAGACCTCGGTCATGGCGCGTTTGCCCGAACTCCTGGAATCATTCGAAGCGAACGTCACCGCCCGCGGCGGAATCGTCCACTGGGCCCGTGACGCCGATGAGGCCAACCGGATCATCCACGACCTCGTGAAAGCCGAAGGCGCGGACGAAGTGGTCAAGGTGAAGTCCATGGCCACCCAGGAAATCGGCATGAACGAGTACTTGGAAGAACGCGGCATCGCGGCCTTCGAAACCGATTTGGCCGAGCTCATCGTCCAGCTGGACCACGACAAGCCCAGCCACATCCTGGTCCCCGCCATCCACAAGAACCGCACCGAGGTCCGGGACATCTTCCTCAAGGAGATGCACGGCGTCGACCCGGACCTTACCGACGAACCCCGGAAACTGGCCATGGCAGCCCGCGCCCACCTGCGCGCGAAGTTCCTCACCGCCAGGGTGGCGATCTCCGGCGCGAACTTCGGCATCGCCGATTCCGGAACGCTCGGCGTCGTCGAGTCCGAAGGCAACGGCCGCATGTGCCTGACCCTGCCGGAGACCCTGATCACGGTCATGGGCATCGAGAAGCTGCTGCCCACGTTCTCCGACCTGGAAGTCTTCCTGCAGCTGCTGCCCCGCTCCTCCACGGGCGAGCGCATGAACCCGTACACCTCTCTGTGGACCGGCGTGACCGAGGGCGATGGCCCGTCAAAGTTCCACGTGATCCTGCTGGACAACGGCCGCACTAACGCCCTGGCGGACGAGATGGGACGCTCGGCCCTGCACTGCATCCGCTGCAGCGCCTGCATCAACGTCTGCCCCGTGTACGAGCGCACCGGCGGCCACGCCTACGGCTCCACCTACCCCGGGCCGATCGGCGCCATCCTCTCGCCGCTGATGACCGGCATCGAGGCTGAAGAAAACGGCTCGCTGCCGTATGCATCCTCGCTCTGCGGCGCCTGCTACGACGCCTGCCCGGTCAAGATCAACATCCCTGACATCCTGGTGCACCTGCGGGGCAAGGACGTGGACGCCCACCGCGGCGGCCTCCCGTCGCAGCTGGACGCTGGGCTCAAGGCAGCGTCCTGGGCTCTCTCGTCCGGAAGCCGCCTGGGCGCCGTCGAAAAGCTCCTGCCACTGGGCCGGGCCGTCGCCGGACGGGACAAAAAGATCAAGAAACTGCCCGGCATCGCCGCCGGCTGGACCCAGAGTCGGGACATCCCGGCGCCCCCGGCGCAGTCCTTCCGGAACTGGTGGGCCAAGGAGCACAAAAAACCATGAGCACCCGTGAACAGATCCTTGCCGCCGTGCGTACCGCGCTCAAGGACGCGCCCGCCGTCCCGGATATCCCGCGGAACTACCGCCTGGACGGGGAGGCCGACGCCCGGATTCGTATTGAGGTCCTGGTCGACCGGCTCGAAGATTACAAGGCCGGCGTAACCGTCGTGGATGCCGACGAAGTCCCCGCCACCATCCAGGGACTGCTCGCCGGGGCCGGCACCTACGCGGTTCCCTCCGGCCTTGACCCGGCCTGGCTGGCCTGGGAGACGGACACCGCGCGGATTGTGTACGACGGCGGCGCGCACGGCGCGCGGTCCGTCACCGAGCTCGACGCAACAGACGCCGTCGTCACCGCCAGTGCGGTGACCGTGGCCGAATCCGGAACGATCATCCTGGACGGCAGCACGGACCAGGGCCGCAGAGCCATCTCACTGATTCCGGACCACCACGTCTGCGTGGTGCACAGCAGGGACGTCACGGCCATCCTGCCCGAAGCGCTCCGCCGCCTGGACGGCACCCGGCCGCTGACCATGATCAGCGGACCCAGCGCCACCTCCGACATCGAGCTCGAACGCGTCGAGGGCGTGCACGGGCCCAGGCGCCTGGATGTCATCATCGTGCGCTAGAAATAGAGGAACCCACTGGCCCCGAACCGAATACAGGATGGACAACGATGCCCCTCTTCGACCTGCCCCTGGCCCAGCTCCGCAATTACACCTCCGACGTCACGCCGCCATCAGATCTGGCTGAATTCTGGGACGTGACGCTTGATCAAGCGCGGGCGTTCCCGCTCAACGCGGTCTTTGAACCGGTGGAGAACTACCTGACGGTGATCGATACCTTCGACGTCACGTTCGCAGGTTTCGGCGGTGCGCCGGTCAAGGGCTGGCTGCACCTTCCGGCCCACAGGGAAGCGGGCGTCCGGCTTCCGGTGGTGGTGAACTACATTGGCTATTCCGGCGGCCGCGGCCTGGTCAACCAGGACACGCGCTGGGCGCAGGCCGGGTACGCGCACTTCATTATGGACACCCGCGGCCAGGGGTACGGCGGCACGCTGGGGGACACGGCGGACCCCCACCCCTCCGCCGGGGACGTGGCGCACGCAGGGCTGATGACCCGCGGCATCGCGAGCAGGGAGGACTACTACTACCGCAGGGTGTACGTGGATGCCTTCCGTGCGGTGGAGGCCGCCCAGGCGCACCCCGCCGTCGATCCGTCCAAGGTGGTGCTGGCCGGTGTCAGCCAGGGCGGCGGGCTGGTGGTGGCTACGGCGGGGCTCACGGCTGGACGGCTCGACGGCGTCATTGCCGCGCTGCCCGACGTCCCCTTCCTCCAGGACTTCCCCCGCGCCATCGACATCACCCCGCGCGGGCCGTACCCGGAGATCGCCCAGTTCCTGGCCCGCCACCGGGACCGCTACCAGTCCTCGCTGGAAGTCCTGAACTACTTCGACGGCGTCAACCTGGCCCGGTACGCCACCGTGCCGGCACTTTACTCGGCGGCGCAGATGGATGACATCTGCCCGCCGTCCACTGTTTTCGCCAGCTTCAATGCCTATGGTTCGGGCACCTCCGGTGCATCGGCCACCGGAGCAGCCAAGGAGATCGAGGTGTACCGGTTCAACAACCATGAGGGCGGCCAGGAACACCACTGGATCCGGCAGCTGGTGTTTCTGCGCAAGATTCTGGGGTAGGTTTCTTGCAGGGGTGAGAAAGCGGTTTCTCGTCCCGGGGCAGGGAGAAATGAAGCGACTTAACAGGGCCGCGGTCGTCGGCTATGGCGCCGGCGACGCAGCCAACAGCATGATCATCAGTACCGCCAACATGTTCCTGCTGGTCTACTACACGGATGTTGCCGGGCTGGGTGCGGCTGCTGCCGGCACCCTCCTGGTAGTGGCGCGGGTGTTCAATGCCTTCACTGACATTGCCGCAGGCCGGATCGTGGACCGGTTCCACAGCCCCCGGTGGGGCAAGTTCCGGCCCTTCCTGGTCTTCGGCTTTGTTCCACTGCTGTTGGGCGTTGCGGTATTCCATGTGCCGCAGGTCGAACCATCCCTGAAACTCCTGTACGCCTACTGCACCTACGGGCTGGTCTGCCTTGCCTACAGCCTGGTCAACGTCCCCTATGGCTGCCTGGTGGGCGCCATGACGCAGGACCCCCGCGAGCGG
>DATIMT010000170.1:0-11764 GCA_035475035.1 Arthrobacter sp. | reverse complement strand
CGACGCTGACGACGTCACGCATTACGCCGGCAGCGGCGCCAACGCCATACTGGTGGGCGAGGCGCTGGTGAGCCACGCCACGCCCCGGGAACGCATCGCCGAATTCACTGCCGCGGGTGCCGCCGCCATCGCCGCGCGCGGCTGAGGCACGCACCACGCCATGTCCTGCGGGGCCGCGGAACCCGGGCCCCGCAGGACAGGCACACCGTTCCGGCCACCGCGCCGGAACAGCAAACTTTTGACCAACCGACATCGAACAGGACGGGACTGATGGCTGACGCACCCTCAGGAAACGCTGACAACACCACCGCGGAAGCATTCCTGCAGGGCGGATCCCTCCGCCACGCTCCGGGGCCGTACTTCGGCAACTACGGCGGGCGATGGATGCCCGAGTCCCTCATCGCCGCCCTGGACGAACTTGAGGAGACCTTCAACAAGGCCAAGGACGATCCCGAATTCCGGGCGCAGATCGCGGACCTGAACAAGAACTACTCGGGACGGCCATCCCTGCTGACCGAAGCCAAGCGGTTCTCCCAGCACGCCGGGGGAGTGCGGGTGTTCCTCAAGCGTGAAGACCTCAACCACACCGGTTCGCACAAGATCAACAACGTCCTCGGCCAGGCATTGCTCGCCAAGCGCATGGGCAAGACCCGCATCATCGCCGAAACCGGCGCCGGCCAGCACGGCGTGGCCAGCGCCACCGCTGCGGCCCTCATGGGCCTGGAATGCGTGGTGTACATGGGCGCCGAGGACTGCCGCCGCCAGGCGCTGAACGTCGCCCGGATGGAGCTCCTGGGTGCAAAGGTCATCCCCGTGACCAGCGGGTCCCAGACCCTGAAGGACGCCATCAACGACGCCCTCCGGGACTGGGTTGCCAACGTTGCCAACACCCACTACCTCCTGGGGACCGCTGCCGGCGCCCACCCGTTCCCCGCCATGGTCCGTTACTTCCACGAGGTCATCGGTGAGGAAGCCCGCGCCCAGATCCTGGAGCAGGAAGGCCGGCTCCCGGACGCTGTCTGTGCCTGCATCGGCGGCGGCTCGAACGCCATCGGCATCTTCCACGGGTTCCTGGACGACCCCTCCGTGAAGATCTACGGCTTCGAGGCCGGCGGCGACGGCGTCGAGACCGGACGGCACGCGGCCACCATTACCCTGGGCAAGCCCGGCGTCCTGCACGGCGCACGCTCCTACCTGATGCAGGACGACGACGGGCAGACCATCGAGTCGCACTCCATCTCCGCCGGCCTGGACTACCCCGGTGTTGGTCCCGAGCATTCCTACCTGGCCGACATCGGACGGGTCAGCTACGAGCCCATCACGGACAGCGAAGCCATGGAGGCCTTCCGCCTCCTGTGCCGCACCGAGGGCATCATCCCCGCCATCGAGTCCTCGCACGCGCTGGCCGGAGCCATCAAGGTGGGCCAGCGGCTTGCCGCCGACGACCCGGCCTCCGCAGCCGAAAAGATCGTCATCGTCAACCTGTCCGGACGCGGTGACAAGGACGTGGCCACCGCAGCCGAGTGGTTTGACCTGTTGGACAAGAATTCCGCCGAATCCGAAATCGGCAAAGAGGGGGAGCAGCTGTGAGCAGCGCAGAAATGACCAGCAAGTCGGCAGCAGCCATTGACCGGGCACGGGCCCAGGGACGCTCAGCCCTCATCGGATACCTCCCCGCCGGCTACCCCAGCGTTGAGGACACCATTGCCGCAGGGATTGCCTTGGCGGAGAACGGTGCCGACCTGATCGAGATCGGCATTCCGTACTCGGACCCCGTTATGGACGGCCAGGTCATCCAGGCCGCCACCACCGAAGCGCTGGCCAAGGGCTTCCACGTCAGCCAGGTGTTCGATGTCGTCGCAGGCATCACCAGCAAGACCGACGCCGCCGTCCTGGTTATGACCTACTGGAACCCCGTGGTCCGCATGGGCGTGGACGAGTTCTCGCGCCGGCTGGCAGAGGCGGGTGGCGCCGGGCTCATCACCCCGGACCTGATTCCCGACGAGGCCGCCGAGTGGATGGCAGCCTCGGACAAGTACGGCCTGGACCGTGTGTTCCTCGTTGCACCGTCGTCCACCGCCGAGCGCATGCAGCGCACCGTGGATGCGAGCCGCGGGTTCGTGTACGCCGTCTCCATCATGGGCGTCACCGGTGCCCGTACATCCGTGAGCACGGCGGCCAAGGACGTTGTGGCCGCCGCGCATGCCGCCGGCGCCGAACGCGTCTGCGTCGGCCTTGGTGTCTCCACCGCGGACCAGGTCCGGGAAATCGCCGCCTACGCCGAAGGCGTCATCGTGGGCACCGCCCTGGTGGCGGCCCTCCGCGACGGGGGAGTGGACGCCGTCGGTGCCCTCACCAAGGACCTGAGCACCGGCCTGGCGCAGGAAACAGGCCTGGCCCAGGAAACCGGGGCCTAGGACATGCAGCCACTCCTTCAGGCAGCCGCGCTGGCCCCCACACTGATGCCGGCCAGCATCCCCAGCCCGGACTGGTCCGGCTTCGACATTCCCCTGCCGTGGGGCAGCCTGCGGATCCACGCGTACGCGCTCTGCATCCTCGCGGGCATCGTCGTGGGCCTCTGGCTGACGTCCGTCCGCTGGGCCAAGCGCGGTGCCCCTGAAGGCAGCGTCTGGGACATCGTTATCTGGGCCATCCCGTTCGGCATCATCGGCGGCAGGCTCTACCATGTTGTCTCGTCACCGGATGCCTACTTCGGCCCCGGCTTCGACGGCACGGGAGACCTCTCGCTGATCCCGCAGATCCAGCGCGGCGGGCTGGGAATCTGGGGCGCAGTCGTCCTTGGGGCTATCGGCGCCTGGATCGGCTGCCGCCGCAGCGGTGTGAAGCTGAGCGCGTTCGTCGACGCCGCTGCACCGGGCCTGCTCCTGGCCCAGGCCATCGGCCGGTGGGGCAACTACTTCAACCAGGAACTCTTCGGCGGCCCCACCACGCTGCCGTGGGGGCTGCAGGTCGACGCCGACAACCCCAACTTTCCCGCCGGGATGCCGGCGGACACCCTCTTCCACCCCACCTTCCTGTACGAGTCGCTGTGGAACCTGGCCGGCGTCGTAATCCTGCTGGCCCTGGACCGCCGCTTTAACTTCCGCCGCAGCCGGCTCTTCTGGGTATACGCCATGTACTACACGCTGGGGCGTGTCTGGATCGAGGCCATGCGGATCGACGACGCCGAGCAGATCAGCATCTTTGGCATCACCACCAGGCTCAACGTGTGGACCAGCATCTTCGTCTTCGTGGCGGCACTGATCGCGTTCATCGTCCTGGGCCTCAAAGGCCGCCCGGATCCGGATACCGTGTACCTCCCGGGGCGGGAACCGGAGAAAACACCGGAGCCGGGATTGGATGCAGGGGCCAGTCATGAAGTCCGTGATCCGGACAATGTTGTCTCAGATAGTGATTCGCGTGGTAATCTCCCTGATAACCACAGCGGTTCCAGGCATGCTTCCGACCCCACGGAAGAAGCCGCGGCGGCACCGGCCGGCTCAAAGCCCGGAACGGATGCAACGGCTGCCGGACATTCCGGCAGCACAGCCACAGGATCCGCACCGGAGGCCGGCACCGGTAACTAGGACGCCGGCCAGGCAGGGCAGCAGAGCCACCGCTCAGAGCGCCCGAAACCACAATGTCGTGGCATGGGGCAACGTCCCACCGGCATAGAGATGCAGGTGGACAATGCCTCGGGCAGGGGCCTGCGTAACCGTTAGTTCAGCAGGCTGCGCTGACCTACAATTTCCAGTAATCAACACTTTGTTGTGCCCACCGCAGCGGCGCCCGACGAGTGGGGCCAACGGTGTCCCTTCCATACGCACGATCAGGAGGAAGGACGTCTCCCATGACCCAAACTCTTAACACTCCCAGCTGGTCCGAACCGGACCAGCCTGAGACTGCACTGTCGCCGTTCAAGCGCTTCGCAGCCATGCCGGAGGCCGCCGGGCTCTATAACCCGGAACAGGAGAAGGACGCCTGCGGACTCGCGATCATTGCGACCCTTCGCGGTGAACCCGGGTACGACATCGTCGACGCCGCCCTGACCGCCCTGCGCAACCTGGAGCACCGCGGTGCCGTGGGTGCGGATGAAGGCACCGGCGACGGTGCGGGCCTCCTCATGCAGATTCCGGACGAATTCTTCCGGGCCGTGACCGAGTTCGAGCTGCCTGCTCCCGGCCAGTATGTTGCCGGCACTGCGTTCCTTCCTGCCGAGCAACGCGAAGCCGACGCCGCCAAGGCAGGAATCGAGGGCCTGGCCGCCGACGAGGGCCTGAAGGTCCTCGGCTGGCGTGAAGTGCCGGTGGTCGCCGACCTCGTGGGCGCCATGGCCCGCGCCTGCATGCCCTACTTCTCCCAGCCGTTCCTGGCGTCCGCCAGCGGCGAGGAGCTGGACCGCAACGAACTGGACTCCCGCGCCTGGCGCATCCGAAAGCGTGCCCAGAACAAGTTCGGCGTGTACTTCCCGTCGCTGTCCTCGCGGACCATCGTCTACAAGGGCATGCTCACCACCGCCCAGCTGGAGCCGTTCTACCCGGACCTCTCGGACAAGCGGTTCAAGACCAAGCTCGCGATCGTGCACTCGCGCTTCTCCACCAACACCTTCCCGTCGTGGCCGCTGGCGCAGCCGTTCCGGACCATTGCCCACAACGGTGAAATCAACACCGTCAAGGGCAACCGGAACTGGATGCGGGCCCGCCAGTCGCAGCTCGCCAACCCGCTGCTGGGCGATTCGCCGGAAGAGCTGTACCCCATCTGCACCCCCGGTGCCTCCGACTCCGCCTCCTTCGACGAGGTTGCCGAGCTGCTGTGGCTGTCCGGCCGGCCCATCACCCACTCGATCATGATGATGATCCCGGAGGCCTGGGAAAACCACGCCACCATGGATCCGGCCCGGCGTGCCTTCTACGAGTACCACTCCCTGCTGATGGAACCGTGGGACGGCCCCGCCGCCGTCTCGTTCACCGACGGCAACCTGGTGGGTGCCACCCTTGACCGCAACGGGCTGCGCCCGGGCCGGTTCTGGATCACCGAGGACGGCCTGATCGTCTTCGCCTCCGAGGTGGGCGTGATCGACGTCGAGCCCTCCAAGGTGGTCAAGAAGGGCCGTGTGTCCCCGGGCAAGATGTTCCTGGTGGATACCGAGGCCGGCCGGATCATCGACGACGAAGAGGTCAAGGCAGAAGTTGCCGCGGCCAACCCGTGGGCCGAGTGGGTCAAGGACAACCTGATCGACCTCAACGAGCTGCCCGAGCGCGAGCACGTGGTGCACACGGCCGCGTCCGTGAACATCCGCCAGCGCACCTTCGGCTACACCACCGAGGAACTGAAGATCCTGTTGGGCCCCATGGCCCGCACAGGCGCCGAGCCGCTGGGTGCCATGGGTTCCGATACCCCGGTGGCCGTGCTGTCCAAGCGCCCGCGCCTGCTCTTCGACTACTTCGTGCAGTCCTTCGCGCAGGTCACCAACCCGCCGCTGGACGCCATCCGCGAGGAACTTGTCACGTCGTTGACGTGCGCCATCGGGCCCAACGGCAACCTGCTGGACACCAAGCAGGTCCGCCAGCCCCAGGTCCAGCTGCCCTTCCCGGTGATCAACAACGACCAGCTCGCCAAGATCGCCAACATCGAGGACGCCGACGGCAACCGCGTGGCCATGAAGGTCCGGGGCCTCTACCGGCCCGAAGGCGGCGAGAACGCGCTCCGCGCCCGGCTTACCGAGATCTGTGAGCAGGTCTCCGGCGCCATCAACCGCGGCGTCCAGTACATCGTTCTGTCCGACCGCGACTCCAACGCGCAGTGGGCACCGATTCCGTCGCTGCTGCTCGTCAGCGCCGTGCACCACCACCTGCTGCGCAGCGCCAACCGCACCAAGACCGCCCTGGTGGTCGAGGCCGGTGACGTCCGCGAGACGCACCACGTGGCCGTCCTGATTGGCTACGGCGCGTCCGCCGTCAACCCGTACCTGGCCATGGAATCCGTTGAGCAGCTCATCGCTGCCGGCGACGTCACCGGCGTAACGCCGCAGGACGGCGTGTACAACCTCATCAAGGGCCTCGGCAAGGGCGTCCTGAAGATCATGTCCAAGATGGGCATCTCCACCGTGGCCTCCTACACGGGCGCCCAGACCTTCGAGGCACTGGGCCTGGGACAGGAACTGGTTGACGAATTCTTCGCCGGCACGCACTCCCAGCTGGGCGGCGTGGGCCTGGACGTGATCGCGGCTGAAGTGTCCGCACGGCACCAGATGGCCTACCCGGAGGGCGGCATCGAGCAGCCGCACCGCCCGCTGCTGGGCGGTGGCGAGTACCAGTGGCGCCGCGACGGTGAGCCGCACCTGTTCAACCCGGAGACCGTCTTCCGGCTGCAGCACGCCACGCGTGAACGCCGTTACGACATCTTCAAGGCCTACACCAAGGGCGTGGACGACCAGTCCACCAACCTGATGACCCTCCGCGGACTGCTCAAGTTCAAGAATGAGCGCCCCTCCGTTCCCCTTGAGGAAGTGGAGCCCGTCTCCAGCATTGTCAAGCGGTTTTCCACGGGAGCCATGAGCTACGGCTCCATCTCCCAGGAGGCCCACGAGACGCTGGCGATCGCCATGAACCAGCTGGGCGGCAAGTCCAACACCGGTGAAGGGGGCGAGGACGTGGAGCGCCTGCTCGACCCCAAGCGCCGCTCCGCCGTCAAGCAGATCGCCTCCGGCCGCTTCGGCGTGACCAGCCTCTACCTGACCAACGCGGATGACATCCAGATCAAGATGGCGCAGGGTGCAAAGCCCGGCGAAGGCGGCCAGTTGATGGCGCAGAAGGTCTACCCGTGGGTGGCCCGCACGCGGCACTCGACGCCCGGCGTCGGGCTGATTTCCCCGCCTCCGCACCACGACATCTACTCGATCGAGGACCTGGCGCAGCTCATCTACGATGCCAAGCGCGCCAATCCCTCGGCGAGGGTGCACGTGAAGCTGGTGTCCGAAGTGGGGATCGGCACCGTGGCGTCCGGCGTGACCAAGGCGAAGGCCGACGTCGTACTTGTTTCCGGCCACGACGGCGGAACCGGCGCCTCACCGCTGAACTCGCTCAAGCACGCCGGTGTCCCCTGGGAGCTCGGCCTCGCCGAGACCCAGCAGACGCTGATGCTCAACGGCCTGCGTGACCGTGTGGTGGTGCAGGTGGACGGCCAACTCAAGACCGGCCGCGACGTTGTCATCGCCGCGCTCCTGGGCGGCGAGGAGTTCGGCTTCGCCACCGCGCCCCTTGTGGTGGAAGGCTGCATCATGATGCGCGTCTGCCACCTCGACACCTGCCCGGTGGGCGTGGCCACGCAGAACCCTGAGCTGCGCGCCCGCTTCAGCGGCAAGCCGGAGTTCGTGGTCAACTTCTTCGAGTTCCTCGCCGAGGAAGTCCGCGAGATCCTGGCCGAGCTGGGCTTCCGCAGCCTGGAAGAGGCCATCGGCCATGCTGAGGTCCTTGACGCCCGGGAGGCTGTCAACCACTGGAAGGCCGACGGCCTGGACCTGGATCCGATCCTGCACGGGCTGGAGTTCGACGACGACGCCCCGCTGCGGAACATGACGGGCCAGAACCACGAGCTGGACAAGCACTTCGACCAGCGGCTCATCACCATGGCCACCGAGGCCCTGACGGACCGCAGCCCGGTCAAGATCTCCGTTGACGTGATCAACACGGACCGTTCCGTGGGCACCATGCTGGGCCACGTGGTCACCAAGACTTTCAGCACGGACGTCCTGGCCACTGACACGATCGATATCACCCTGAACGGCACCGCCGGCCAGTCGCTGGGCGCCTTCCTGCCCGCAGGCATCACCCTGCGGCTGTTCGGCGACTCGAACGACTACGTGGGCAAGGGCCTCTCCGGCGGACGCATCATCGTCCGCCCGGACCGCACCAACGTGTTCAAGGCCGAAACGAACGTCATCGCCGGCAACGTCATCGGCTACGGCGCCACCAGCGGTGAAATGTTCCTGCGCGGCCAGGTGGGCGAACGCTTCCTGGTGCGGAACTCCGGTGCCACCGCCGTCGTCGAAGGCATCGGCGACCATGGCTGCGAGTACATGACCGGCGGCCAGACGCTGATCATCGGCCGCACCGGCCGCAACTTCGGCGCCGGCATGTCCGGCGGCACCGCTTACGTCCTGG
This sequence comes from Arthrobacter sp., assembly GCA_035475035.1. GTDB lineage: Bacteria > Actinomycetota > Actinomycetes > Actinomycetales > Micrococcaceae > Arthrobacter. The sequence continues at coordinate 3,602 of DATIMT010000170.1, read as the reverse complement.
ACCTGGACACTGCCAAGGTCAACAAGGACGCCCTGCAGTCCGGCGAACTCCAGCTCCGCGAGCTGGACGCCGAGGACCGCGACATCATCCACGGCCTCCTGGTCAAGCACGTGGAAGAAACCGACTCCCAGCTGGCGGCGCGCCTCCTCGAGAACTTCGATGACACCGCCGCCCGCGTTACCAAGGTGCTGCCGCGCGACTACGCGGCCGTGCTGCAAACCCGTCTCGACGCCATCGAAGAGGGCCTGGACCCCGACGGCGAAGAAGTATGGTCTCGAATCCTGGAGGTTACCGGTGGCTGATCCACGCGGATTTCTGAAAGTACGCCAGCGTGAAACCCAGCCACGCCGCCCCGTTCCCGTCCGCATCATGGACTGGAAAGAGGTCTATGAGGCGCAGGAAAAGGGCACGCTGAAAGCCCAGGCCGGACGCTGCATGGACTGCGGCATCCCGTTCTGCCACCAAGGCTGCCCGCTGGGGAACCTCATTCCCGAGTGGAACGACCTCATGTGGCGGGACAAGGGCGAGGAAGCCATCGAGCGCCTGCACGCCACGAACAACTTCCCCGAGTTCACCGGCCGGCTCTGCCCGGCACCCTGCGAGGCGTCCTGCGTCCTGGGCATCAACCAGCCTGCCGTGACCATCAAGCAGGTGGAAGTCTCCATCATCGACGAAGCCTGGGACAACGGCTGGGTCAGCCCCCTGCCGCCCGCACGGCTGACCGGCAAGACCGTCGCCGTCGTCGGTTCCGGGCCCGCCGGCCTGGCTGTCGCGCAGCAGCTGACCCGCGTGGGCCACACCGTCGCCGTCTATGAGCGGGACGACAAGATCGGCGGCCTGCTGCGCTACGGCATCCCCGACTTCAAGATGGAAAAGGAGCAGGTGGACCGCCGCGTCGAGCAGATGAAGGCGGAAGGCACCCGCTTCCGGACCGGCGTCTCCGTGGGCACGGACGTGACCTGGGAGCAGCTGCGCAGGCGCTACGACGCCGTCGTGGTCTGCACGGGCGCCACCGTTCCACGCGACCTGCCCATCCCGGGCCGGGACCTCGAAGGCGTCCACTTCGCCATGGACTACCTGGTGCCTGCGAACCGCGCTGTGGCGGGGGAAACCATCGAGAACCAGATCAACGCCTACGGCAAGCACGTGGTGATCCTGGGCGGCGGCGATACCGGTGCCGACTGCCTGGGCACCGCCCACCGGCACGGTGCTGCGTCCGTCACCACCCTGGCCATTGGCAAGCAGCCGCCGTCGGAGCGTGCCACCCACCAGCCGTGGCCCACGTTCCCCAACCTGTTCGAGGTGGCCAGCGCACACGAAGAAGGCGGCGAACGCACCTACCTTGCTTCCACCGTCGAATTCGTTGGCGAAAACGGCAAGCTGACCGGCGTGAAGGTGGCCGAGACTGAGTTCGTCGACGGCAAGCGCCTCCCGAAGGCCGGCACCGAGCGCATCATCCCAGCCGACCTGGTGTTCCTTTCCCTCGGCTTTACCGGCGCTGAACCTGCCGGCATCAACGAGCAGGTGCACGCCGAGTTCGACGGCCGCGGCAACGTGGCCCGTGACGGCTACTACATGACCAACACTGAGGGTGTCTTTGTTGCCGGTGACGCCGGCCGCGGGCAGTCCCTGATCGTGTGGGCCATCGCCGAAGGACGCGCCGCCGCGGCCGCCGTGGACAAGTACCTGATGGGAAGCACGATCCTTCCGGCTCCGGTAGCGCCGACGGACCGCGCCATCGCCGTCCTCTAGCCGCAGTCCCGCAGGATGCATCGAGGGTTCACCTCGCCGACAACTTAACCAATGCAAGAGACCAATAGGGTAGGTATATGAGACGCGCAAAAATTGTGGCTACGTTTGGCCCGGCAATTGCCAGCTACGAAAACACCCTCGCGGTGCTGGAAGCCGGCGTTGACGTCGCCCGCATGAACATGAGCCACGGCGACTACACCGTGCATGACAACACCTACGAAAACGTCCGCAAGGCAGCAGCGGACCTTGGCAAGGCCGTGGCCATCATGGCTGACCTGCAGGGCCCCAAGATCCGCCTGGGCCGCTTCGTCGACGGCCCGCACGCCCTTGCCGTGGGTGACATTTTCACTATCACCACCGAGGACGTTCCCGGCACCCAGGAGATCTGCTCCACCACGCTGAAGAGCCTTACCGAGGACGTCAAGGTGGGGGATGCCCTGCTGATCGACGACGGCAAGGTGGCCCTGCGTGCGATTGAGGTGGACGATGTCAAGGTTGTCACCACGGTGACAGTGGGCGGCATGGTGTCCAACAACAAGGGCATCAACCTGCCGGGCGTGGCCGTGAACGTCCCGGCGCTGAGCGAAAAGGATGAGGACGACCTCCGCTGGGCGATGCGCCGCGGCGTTGACCTGGTGGCGCTGTCCTTCGTCCGGGACGCGTCCGACATTACCCGCGTGCACGAGATCATGGATGAGGAAGGCCGCCGCGTGCCGGTCATCGCCAAGATCGAAAAGCCGCAGGCCGTTGAGCAGCTGCCCGAAATCATTGACGCGTTCGATGCCATCATGGTGGCCCGTGGCGACCTTGGTGTGGAGCTTCCGCTGGAGGAAGTGCCGATCGTGCAGAAGCGTGCCATTGAGCTGGCGCGCCGCTGGGCCAAGCCGGTTATCGTGGCCACGCAGGTTCTTGAGTCCATGATCGATAACCCCCGGCCCACCCGTGCAGAGGCTTCCGACTGCGCCAACGCTGTCCTGGACGGTGCTGACGCCGTCATGCTGTCCGGTGAGACCAGTGTGGGCAAGTACCCGATCGAGACGGTCAAGGTTATGGCCCGGATCATCGAGTCTACTGAGGTCCACGGCCTGGAGCGCGTCCCCCCGCTGGGGACCAAGCCCAGGACCCGTGGTGGCGCCATCACCCGTGCCGCCGTCGAAATTGCCGACCAGCTGGACGCCAAGTACATCTGTGCGTTCACCCAGTCCGGCGACTCGGCCCGCCGGCTGTCCCGCCTGCGGCCCATCAAGCCGGTGTTCGCGTTCACTCCAGTGGAGCAGGTGTGGAACCAGCTGGCGTTGACCTGGGGCATCCAGCCGGTACTGGTGCAGATGGTGGACCACACCGACGCCATGACCGCACAGGTGGACCGCAGCCTCATGGAGATGGGACTTGTTCAGGACGGTGACCTGGTGGTCATCGCCGCCGGGTCCCCTCCCGGAAAGGCCGGTTCCACGAACTCCCTTAAGGTGCACAAGGTGGGCGACCTCGCGGACTCCACTTATGCGGGTGAAGTCACCAGCAACAAGGAAAAGCTCGGCCCCTGGCCGGAACGGAAAAAGAAGGCGCAAGCCTAGTCTTCAGACCAGAAAGGGAGGATCCCCACCAGTTGGTGGGGATCCTCCCTTTCTGTTTGTTTGCGCCTTAGTCTGTTGCGCTGTGGTTTTAGTTGACCTGGTTGATGATGGTCTCGGCAACCTCGCGCATGCTGAGGCGCCGGTCCATGGAGGTTTTCTGGATCCAGCGGAAGGCTTCCGGTTCCGTGAGGCCCATCTTGGTGGTCAGGAGGCTCTTGGCGCGTTCCACGAGCTTGCGGGTGGCGAACTGCTCCTGCAGGTCTGGAACTTCGCTTT
>DATIMT010000169.1:0-8489 GCA_035475035.1 Arthrobacter sp. | reverse complement strand
CCGCTGGGCCGCCGCCGGGGTGCGCATTGAGGACGAACGGGACGAGTCCATGCCGCGCACGCTCGAGGGGCTGACCGTGGTGGTCACCGGTTCGCTGCCCAACTTCAGCCGCGACGAGGCCAAGGAGGCCATCCTGCTCCGCGGCGGCAAGGCCGCGGGCTCCGTCTCCAAGAACACCAGCTACGTGGTGGCGGGCGAAAGCGCCGGCAGCAAGCTGGACAAAGCAGAGCAGCTGGGGATCCGCGTACTGGATGAGGACGGGTTCCGGCAACTGCTCGACGGCGGACCGGCAGCCGTGGGAGATGGGGGCTCCGGCACAGACGAGGACGGCAACGAGGAAGCGGCTGTACCGGCCGCAGTGGAGGAGAGCGCATGACGTCCGCTGTGGAACTGCTGGAGGTAGCCATGCAGGCCGCAGCGGCTGGTGCCGGTGTCCTTTCCGGCCGGGACGGCAACGCGCTGGACGCCAGCAACAAAGGGGCGGCCGGGGACTGGGTCACTGCATACGACCTGGCCGCCGAAAACGCGGTGCGGGACGTTATTGCCGCTGCCCGCCCGGGTGACAGCATCACCGGCGAGGAACAGGGCACCACCCGTCCTTCCAATCCCACCGGCTACCGCTGGTCCATCGACCCCCTGGACGGCACCACCAACTTCATCCGCAACATCGTCTACTACGCCACGTCGGTGGCTGTTGCCGACGCCGATGGTGCCTGGCAGGCCGGCGTCGTCAACGCCCCCGCCCTGGGCCGGATCTACTACGCCGCCCGCGGCCAGGGCGCGTGGCTGGAGGAGCGCGGCACCATCACAAGGCTCGAAGGGCCTGTCTCCGGCCGCACCGGGCAGATCCTGGCCACGGGATTCAGCTACGAGCCCGACGTCCGTAGCCAGCAAGCTGCCGCCTTTGGCACCCTCATGGATGGGTTTGCCGACGTCCGCCGGCTTGGTTCCGCCGCCCTGGACCTGTGCATGGTGGCGGACGGTACGCATGACGCCTACGGCGAGCGGGGGCTGAACGAGCACGACTTCTCGGCCGGGGCACTGATCGCGGAGGAAGCCGGCTGCTGGGTACGCAGGCCACGGCTGAGGAGCCCGCTGGACGGCGGCCCCACCGACGACGAGCGGCTCGACGCCTGGACGTGCGCCGCCAGCCTGGAGCTGTCCGGCAAGTTTCCGCTCTGAGCCGCCAGGCCATACCCAGCAGGGCCGGTGAAAGCCGCCGGCGGCCCCGGTACTGATAGTTCGGTCACGGAAAGCGCGTTTCCGCCGGATCCGGGGCCGGGCCGCCACTACCATTGACGGGTGCAGCCGCAGTTAACCATCCGTCCCGCCGTCGAAGCCGACTTCGCCGCCGTTGCCCGCATCACGGGCGACTCCTATCTCTCCGCAGGCTACTTCGACGACGCCGCGCACCCGTACATGGTCAAGATCATGGACGTCGCAGCACGCGCCGGGCAGGCCACCATTTGGGTGGCCGAACGGGAGGGAACCGTCATCGGCTCGGTCACGCTGGCGCTCGCCGGGGAGCCCTACGCGGACATCGCGCTGCAGGACGAGCTGGAATTCCGCATGCTGGTGGTGGACCCGGCGGTCCAGCGCAGCGGCGCAGGCAAGGCCATGGTGGACGCCATCGTCAGTCACGCGAAGACACTTCCGGGCATCCGCGGGGTGTCGCTCACCACGGGCAAAGCCTGGGAAAGCGCCCACGGCCTGTACCGCAAAACCGGCTTCGAGCGCGTACCCGAACGGGACTGGTTCGTCCCCGGAACCGACACAAAACTGCTGGTTTACCGGCGCGAGGTGTAGCAGCCCTACAGTGGTGGCGACCCAATCCAGTATTGAAAGGCCCACCATGCGCAAAACCTTCGGCACCGGCTCCGTCTGGGAACAGACCCTCGGCTACTCCCGCGCCGTCCAGGTGGACAACACGCTCTACATTTCCGCTACCGCAGCCAGCGGCGACGACGGCATTGTTGGCGACGACTTCTATACGCAGACCCAGTACATCCTGCAGAAACTGGGCAAGGTCCTGGCCGACGCCGGTTTCGGCTACGGGGACGTGGTGCAGTCCAAGCTGTACCTGACGGACATCAGCAAATGGGAAGAAGCCGGCCGGGCCCACGGCGAGGTGTTCGGCGAGATCCGCCCCACCCTCTCCCTGGTCCACGTACTGCCGTTCCTGGACCCGAAGATGCTCGTCGAGATCGAACTGGTGGCGCAAAAGAGCGCCTAAACCAGCCCTACCGTGCCGGCAGGCCGTAGCGGTGCTCGGGCCTGCCGGTGGTGCCGTAGCGGAGCTGGATGTCCACTGCGCCGTCGTCCGCCAGCGAGGACAGGTACCGTTGCGCCGTGGCGCGGGAGACGCCCACCCGGCTGGCCACCTCGGCGGCAGAATACTGCTCGCCCGGGACCAGGGATTCCAGGACGGCGGCTTCGGTGGCCGAACGGGGTTTCGACGACGGCGTGACGTCCCCCGGGATCAGCGCACGTTTCGCGCGTTCCACCGCTTCCTGGTCAAGGGCCCCCGGCTGGCCCAGGAGGCGTCGGTACCGGGCATAGGAACGCAGCTGCTGGGACAGCGACTCCGCGGTGAAGGGCTTGAGCAGGTACCCCAGGGCGCCCCGGCGGAACGCCACCCGGACGGATCCGGCATCGGAGGCAGCGCTGAGGATGATGGTGTCCACGTCCAGCTGTTGCAGCAGGTCAAGGCCGGATGCATCCGGGAGGTAGACGTCGAGCAGCACCAGGTCCGGCCGCAGGCTGTGGATGGCCTGCAGCGCCAGGGACGCGGTGCCGACCGGCGCCAGGGCCAGGAAGCCGGCCACGGAGTCAACATAGGCTGCATGCAGCTTTGCCACATGGAAGTCGTCGTCCACGATCAGGACCCGGTAATCGTCAGCCATTCCCGTCCTTTCCGGCTGCCCCGTGGTTTGTGGCGGCAGGGCTTCCCGCCGTCGTATGCGGAAGGGTGGCCATGAACACGGCGCCCGGGCCACCCGTGATTCCGCGCTCCAGCACTTTCACGTCCCCGCCGCGGCGCCGCGCCAGCTGGCGCGCCAGGGCCAGTCCGAAACCCTGCCCGCCGCCGGCGCGGACCGGGCCGGAGGCGGTAGTGAAACCTTCGGCAAAAATGCCCTCCGTGTCCACGCCGTCTGCCAGCCCGTCACCGGAGTCGGCCACCACGACGTGCAGGGTGCCGCCGTCGTCGCCCGGCTCATCCAGGACTTCAAGCTCAACCCAGCGGTCCGTTGCTGAGCCCGCAACGGCGGCGTTGACGGCGTTATCGATCAGGTTGCCTAACACGGTGGTCACGTCCTGCGCCTCTGTGACCTGCCCCCTGACCAGGGTCTCCGGGCCGATCCGGAGGCCAACGCCACGCTCGTCCGCCTCTACACCCTTGGCGCCGACGAAGGCCTGCAAATATGGGTCCTGCAGCCGTTCGGCCTGGTCCACCGGGAACTTCAGCGGACCCGTAGCGGCCAGCCCTGCCAGATAGTCGCGCGCCTCCTGGTGCTGGCCGATGCCCATGAAGCCGGCGAGGGTGTGCAGTTGGTTGGCGAACTCATGCCGCTGGGCCCGCAGCGCCGTGGACATGGTTCCCACGGCGTCCAGTTGACGGGTGAGCTGTTGCAGCTCCGTGCGGTCCCGCAACATGATGACCCAGCCCAGGTCCTCCCGCCGGTGCAGCGCCTTGCGGGCGTTCGCCACCAGCACCCGGCCGCCGGCAACCAGCTCCAGGGCGTCCGGCCCCGTGGCACTGACTTCGGGACCGTCGGCCGCCAACCGGGGAACACCGGCACCGGAACCCGCGCGGGTCAACGACTTCAGCTGCTCCGGGACCGGGGCATCCTCCCACCGCGAGCCGGACAGGTCCGGCAAATCCAGCAGGCGCTGCGCGGCGGCGTTGAAGACGCTCACCCGGCCGTCGGCACTCACGCCGATGACGCCGTCGTCAACGCCCTGCAGCACCGCCACCTGGTCGTGGACCAGCGTGCTGATCTCTTCCGGTTCCAGGCCGAGCGTGAGCCGCTGCAGGCGGCGGCGCAGCAGGAACGACCCCAGGATCCCGGCCAGCAGGGCCCCGGCGGCCGTCAACGCCACCGGTCCAATGTCGCGGGCGACGCTCTGGGCCACGGTCTCCATGGAATAGCCCACGCTCACCTCGCCCACCACTGTGGCGGTACCGGGCGCATAGATGGGAACCTTGGCCCCGGCGGAGGGACCCAGCGTCCCGGTGTTCCTGGTGGTAATTTCCTGCCCGGACAACGCCTCGGACGGGTCCGTGCTCACCTTCTCACCAAGCCGCTGCGGATCCGGGTGGGCCAGCCTGATCCCGGTTTCGTCCGTGATCACCACGAACAGCGCGCCGGTCCTGGTCCGCGCTGCCTCGGCTGACGATTGGAGCGGCCCGGCCAGGAGCTCGGCGGGCGGGGGAGTGCCGGGCTGTTCGCTGATGGTTAGCACTTTGGCCCTCACATCCGGATCGGAGGCAAGGGTCCTGGCCAGCGTCAGCGCCTGGTTTTCAGCCTCGCTGCCTACCCGGTCGTACGTCAGCCAGGCATGGACGGCGGCGCTGAGCAGCACCACCAGCAGCACCACCACCAGCTGCAGCAGCAGCGTCTGGGTGGAAAAGCGCAGCGGTTGCCGGGGCGCGGGACGCTGCATTCATCCTCCTTGACGGGCATGGTGTGGCGGGCATGGCGTGACGGGTATGGCTCTACCGTAGCGGCTGTCCGCAGGCGCAGGAACAGCGTGAGCACAATGAGCAAAATGCTCCCAATAAGCAGTATGCCAATCAATTGAGCCAAAGGCACCGCCGTGACGGACGCCACCCTACAGTCTGTAGCACGCATCACAACGCTGTGGTGCCGTTCACAAGAAGGAGCCGGCTGTGCTGGTAATACTTGGATTCGCCATGATCGCGGTTTTCATGGTGCTGATCATGACGAAGAAGTTGACGCCAGTGCTGGCGTTGATCATCGTCCCAACCGTTTTTGGCCTTTTCGCCGGTGCCGGCCTGGGCATTGGCGACATGGTGATGGACTCGATGAAGTCCATGACCTCCACCGCGGCCCTGCTGATGTTCGCCATCATCTACTTCGGCCTGATGATCGACGTCGGATTGTTCGACCCGCTGGTCAAGTTCATCCTCCGCAAGCTGGGCAACGACCCCGCCAAGGTTGTCCTGGGCACCGCCATCCTGGCGGCCGCCGTGTCGCTGGATGGTGACGGGTCCACCACGTTCATCCTCACCACAGCCGCAATGCTGCCGGTCTACCTGCGCCTCAAGATGAGCCCCGTGGTCCTCACCTGCGTGGCCGGCCTGGCCAACGGCACCATGAACATCCTGCCGTGGGGCGGCCCCACCGCCCGCGCCGCCACCGCACTGAAGATCGATGTCAACGATGTCTTTGTCCCCATGATCCCGTCCCTGGTGGCCGGCCTGGTCGTGGTCCTTGCCTTCGCCTGGCTGCTTGGCCTGCAGGAGCGCAACCGCCTCCGCGCCACCGCCCCCCAGATCTGGGGCGTCCCGGACACTGTTGAAGGCTTTGATGGAACGTCCGACGGCGGCACCTCCGCAGCCGGTGCAGGCACCGGCCGTGGGCGCAAGGGCAACAAGCCCGGCGGAGCAGCCCCCGCCGTCGACGGTTCCCCGGCAGGATCCTCCGTTGCCGTGCTGGAACGCACCGAAGACCTCGTGGACGCCAACGACACGGCCATGGCGGACACCGCCCTGGACCCCAACCGCAGCACCCTGCGCCCCAAGCTGTTCTGGTTCAACCTGGCCCTGACCGTCGCCGTCATGGTGGTGCTTGTGGCCAACATCGTCCCCCTGCCGTTCGTGTTCATGGTGGGTGCCGCCATCGCCCTGCTGGTCAACTTCCCCAAGGTCAAGGACCAGGGCGCCCAGCTGATTGCACACGCACCGTCCATCGTGGCCGTGGTCAGCATGGTCATGGCCGCTGCAGTCCTGACCGGCGTCCTCAAGGGCACCGGCATGGTTGGCGCGATGTCCGCCTGGCTGGTGGAGATCATCCCGTCCTCCATGGGCCCGTTCATGGCCGTCATCACCGGCGTCCTGAGCATCCCCATGACGTTCTTCATGAGCAACGACGCGTTCTACTTCGGGGTCCTGCCGGTGCTCAGTGAGACCGCCGCACACTACGGAGTGGGTGCCGCGGACATGGCCCGCGCCTCCATCACCGGCCAGCCGTTCCACCTGCAGAGCCCGCTGGTTCCGGCCATCCTGCTGCTCGTCTCGCTGGCCAAGGTAGACCTGGGTGACCACCACAAAAAGGTCCTGTGGCGCACCGCCGTCATCTCCATGGTGATGCTCGGTGTCGGGATGCTCACCGGAGCCATCGGAATCGGCTAGTCTGTAGCTGCCTGTGCTCCTGTCCCCGCGGCAGGGCCCGGCATTGAAGGTGCCCGTCTGACGCCCGCTGGGGGCCGTCAGACGGGCATCTGCGTTTCCGCACTAGACTGGATCGGAAAACAATTACGAACTTTGCAGGGGAGATCCATGGCTGCGATCAACCGTGACGACGTCGCGCACCTCGCGCGGCTCGCTCACATCGAGATGAGTCCCGAAGAGCTGGACAGGATGGCCGGCGAGCTCGCCGTTATCGTCGATTCGGTCAAGTCCGTCAGCGAGGCCGCCGGGGATGACGTCCCCGCGACCTCCCACCCCATTCCGCTGACGAACGTCTTCCGCGAGGACGTTGTTGGACACACCTTCACCGCGGAACAGGCACTCTCCGGCGCCCCGGATTCCGATGAGAACCGTTTCAAGGTCCCGGCCATCCTGGATGAGGCATAACCATGACTGAACAGAACCCCACCGGCACCAGCGCCGACACCCTGATCCGCCTGTCCGCAGCGCAGCTTGCCGAAAAGCTCGCCGCGGGCGAGGTCACCGCCGTCGAGGTCACCCAGGCATACCTGGACCGCATTGCCGCCGTTGACGGCAAGGTCAACGCCTTCCTGCACGTCAACGCCGAGGAAGCGCTCGCCGTGGCTGCCGAGGTGGACGCCATCCGCGCCGCCGGCGGAGCCGAGGCCGAGGCCCTGCACGTCCTGGCCGGCGTCCCCATCGCCGTCAAGGACCTCATCGTCACCGTCGGCCAGCCCACCACCGCCGGCTCGAAAATCCTCGAAGGGTGGCACAGCCCCTACGACGCCACCGTGGTGGAGCGGCTGCGCGCCGCGAAGATGCCCATCCTGGGCAAGACCAACCTCGACGAATTCGCCATGGGTTCCTCCACCGAGCACTCGGCCTACGGCCCCACCCGCAACCCCTGGGACCTGGACCGGATCCCGGGCGGCTCCGGCGGTGGTTCGGCTGCGGCGGTTGCCGCCTTCGAAGCCCCGCTCGCCCTGGGGACGGACACCGGCGGATCCATCCGCCAGCCGGGCGCCGTCACCGGAACTGTGGGCGTGAAGCCCACCTACGGCAGCGTTTCCCGCTATGGGGCCATCGCCATGGCTTCGTCCCTGGACCAGATCGGCCCGGTCACCCGGACCGTGCTGGACTCCGCCCTCCTGCACCAGGTCATCGGCGGCCATGATCCGCGCGACTCCACCTCCCTCCCGGACCCGCTGGCGGACCTTGTTGCCGCCGCGAAGACCGGCAACGTGGAGGGCCTGCGGATCGGCATCATCAAGGAACTGCACGGCGAGGGCTACCAGGCCGGCGTGGAAAACCGCTTCAACGATGCGCTGGAGCTGCTCAAGGAAGCCGGCGCGGAGATCGTGGAGGTTTCCTGCCCCAACTTCCAGTACGCCCTGGGCGCCTACTACCTGATCATGCCGTCCGAGGCCTCCTCCAACCTGGCAAAGTTCGACGGCGTCCGCTACGGCCTGCGCGTCCTCCCCGAAGAGGGCCCCATGACCATCGAACGCGTCATGGGTGCCACCCGCGCCGCCGGTTTCGGTGACGAGGTCAAGCGCCGCATCATCCTGGGCACCTACGCGCTGTCCGCCGGCTACTACGACGCCTACTACGGTTCCGCGCAGAAGGTCCGCACCCTGGTGCAGCGGGACTTCGAGGCCGCCTTCACCGTGGCTGACGTCCTGATCTCGCCCACCGCCCCCACCACGGCGTTCCCGCTCGGCGAAAAGCTGGACGACCCGCTGGCCATGTACCTCAACGACGTCGCCACCATTCCCGCCAACCTGGCAGGTGTTCCCGGCCTGTCGCTGCCCGGCGGCCTGGCGGACGAGGATGGACTGCCGGTCGGCATCCAGCTGCTGGCCCCGGCCCGCGAGGACGCCCGCCTCTACCGGGTGGGTGCGGTCCTGGAATCGCTGCTCGAAGCCAAGTGGGGCGGCCCGCTGCTGGCCCAGGCTCCCGACCTCGCCGCAGCCGTCACCCTCGAAACCCAGGAGGCAAAATAATGAACACCGAGGCAGTCCTGAGCTTCGACGAGGCCATGGAGAAGTACGATCCCGTCCTGGGGTTCGAGGTCCACGTGGAGCTCAACACCAAG
>DATIMT010000168.1:0-1870 GCA_035475035.1 Arthrobacter sp. | reverse complement strand
CGCGCCCGCCGTCGTCCAGGATCCGGACGTCGACGCCGGGAAAGGGCCGGCCGATTCCCGTGCCGCCCGCGGCCTCGGCCTGCCCGGGGGCCAAGCCGAGGCCGGAGACAAAGCTCAGCTCGGAGGCGCCGTAGTACTCGTAGATGGTGGCGTTGGGCGCCCAGCGCCGGGCCGCTTCCAGCGTCCGGGCATCGAGCTTGGAGCCGGCGCAGATGATGGTCCGAATGCCAGAGGCATCCACGCATCCCATCAACCCCCGTTCGCTGAGCATCCGCAGCATTGTGGGCACCAGGACCAGCCGGGTGACGCGGTCGTGGGTGATGGCTGCGTGGACGTCGCCGACGTCGAACGTTTCAAGGGTCTGGAACTCGGACCCTGCGTAGAGGCACTCGGCCAGGGCGTAGAGGTTCAAGCTGGCGGCCAGCGGACCGGGAGCAAGGGTGACGTCGTCCTGGCGAAGGCCGAAAAACTCGATGGAGGCGTCGAAGGACTGCTGCCACGACCGCCGGGAGCGGGTGAAAGCCTTGGGCACGGACGTGGTGCCGGAGGTCAGGCCGATCAGGAAGCTGGATTCCGGCGCGCCGTCCGCCAGGCGGTCATCCGGGGAGACGGGGGCCGGGACAGCGCACGCCTCCACCTGCCGGGCAATCTCCTCCTGCAGGTGCACGGGCCATGACGGGTCCAGGACGGCGCACTGGCGATTGCCGGCCACTGCGGCTGCGAACTTCACGGCAAAGTCCACGGAGTTGGATTCGCGGAGGGTAGTGACTGACTTCTGCTCCGCCACGAGTCCCGCGGCAGCGTCCCGCAGCGCCGCCCAGTCCAGCCGGATCCCGGCAATAACGACGGCGGTGTCATGCGGCCGTTGCTCAGCCCAGCGCTGGATCTTCTCGAGGAAAGGCACGGACCAACTTTACCGGCGGGCAGGGGTTGAGTCCGCGGGCCGCGGGTAATGTGACGATATGAGTTTCAATGACAACACGCAGCTTGATCCCACCCAGGTCCAGGACCGAAGGGGCATGGGCTCCGGCGTGAAGATCGGCGGCGGAATTGGCGGTGGCCTGGTGCTGCTCGTTGCGCTCCTGCTGGGCATCAACCCCAACATGCTCGGCGGATTGACCGACGGCGGAACTGCCGGACAGTCACAGGGCACCGCACCGGCCTGTAAGACCGGCGCGGACGCCGACGCCCGGCTGGACTGCCGGATCACCGGCACCGTCAACAGCCTCAACGCCTTCTGGCCTGGCTACCTGAAGCAATACAACGTGCAGTACCCCCGCCCGGAGGCCGTAATCTTCAGCGGCAGCACCAACACCGGCTGCGGTGCCGCCACCTCCGAGGTCGGTCCCTTCTACTGCCCAACAGATACCACGGCCTACTTCGACCCCGGCTTCTTCCAGGAACTCGTGGACCGGTTCGGGTCCTCCGGCGGCCCCTTGGCCCAGGAGTACGTAGTGGCCCACGAGTTCGGCCACCACATCCAGAATCTGCTCGGTGACCTCAAGCGCGCGCAGCAGGATCCACAGGGGCCCGAGTCCGGTTCCGTCCGTACCGAGCTGCAGGCCGACTGCTACGCAGGACTGTGGGCCAAGTACGCCTCCACTACTCCGGACCCCGCCACCGGACAGCCCTACCTGGAACCGCTCACCCAGCAGGATGTGAACGACGCGCTGTCTGCGGCCGCGTCCGTGGGTGATGACCGGATCCAGAAGGCCGCCACCGGCCGTGTCTCCCCCGAAGGCTGGACCCACGGCTCCAGCGAGGAACGCCAGCGCTGGTTCTCGCGGGGCTACCAGTCCGGCGACATCAAGCAGTGCGATACGTTCTCCGCGGCCACTCTCTAAGCCCATGAAATAGCGACGACGGCGGG
>DATIMT010000167.1:0-3328 GCA_035475035.1 Arthrobacter sp. | reverse complement strand
GCGGCCTGCATGGCTACCTCCAGCAGTTCCACAGCGGACGTCATGCGCTCTCCTCCACCGCGGCCGGTACAGCCGCTTCCTCGTTGCCGTCCTCGTCTGTGCCGGTGCCCCCATCTCCCACGGCTGCCGCATCTCCCACGGCAGCCGGGCCGCCGTCGAGCAATTGCCGGAACCCGTCCTCGTCCAGCACGCGGATCCCCAACTGCTCTGCTTTGTCCAGCTTGCTGCCGGCGCTTTCGCCCGCCACCACGTAGCTGGTGTTTTTGGACACCGACCCTGATGCCTTGCCGCCGCGGAGCAGGATGGCCTCCTTGGCCTCGTCGCGGCTGAAGTTGGGCAGGGATCCAGTGACCACCACGGTCAGCCCTTCGAGCGTGCGCGGCATGGATTCGTCCTGTTCGTCCTCCATGCGCACCCCGGCAGCGGCCCAGCGGTCGATGATCTCAAGGTGCCAGTCCTCCGCGAACCATTCCTTCAGTGCGGCCGCGATGGTGGGCCCCACCCCGTCCACGTGGGCCAGTTCCTCCTCGGAAGCTGCGCGGATGCGGTCCATGGAACCAAACGCCTGCGCCAGGGCACGTGACGCGCGCGGACCGACATGCCGGATGGACAGGGCAACGAGCACCCGCCACAGGGGCTGGGTCTTGGCTTTCTCGAGTTCCGTGAACAGTTTTTGCGTGGTGGCCGTGGGCTTGGACGGCGACTTGGCGGTGCCCTTGCTGAAGAAGTACGGCACGAGCTCGTACTCGCCAGTAGGGACGCCCTTGGATTTCTTCTCCCGGCGGATCCGGACATCGGCCAGGTCCTCCGGGGTGAGGTCGAACAGCCGGGCTTCGGAGGTCAGTGGCGGAACGTCGGGCTCGGCGGGCTGGGTCAGCGCAATGGCCGCTTCCCAGCCCAGGGCCTCGATGTCGAAGGCGCCCCGGCCCGCCACATGGAACACCCGCTCGCGGAGCTGCGAGGGGCAGGACCTGGCGTTGGGGCAGCGGACATCCACGTCCCCCTCCTTGGCCGGCGCCAGCGGAGTCCCGCAGGAAGGGCATTCGGTGGGCATTACGAAGTCCCGCACCGGTGGATCCTGCTGGTCGCGGAGGGACAGGACCGGGCCAACGATTTCGGGAATGACGTCGCCTGCCTTCCGCAGGATGACGATGTCGCCGATTTTGACGCCCTTCGCTTTGACGACGTCCTGGTTGTGCAGGGTGGCCATTTCGACCGTGGAGCCGGCCACCTTGACCGGTTCCATGACGCCGAACGGGGTCACGCGGCCGGTGCGCCCGACGTTGACCTGGATGTCCAGCAGCTTGGTGTGGACTTCCTCCGGCGGGTACTTGTAGGCCACGGCCCAGCGGGGAACGCGGGTGGTGTTGCCCAGGGCCCGCTGGGTGGCAAAGTCATCCACCTTGATTACGATGCCGTCGATTTCGTGGAGCAGGCTGTGCCGCTGGTCTCCATACCGCTTGATGAAGCCCAGCACGTCCTCGCGGGTCTTCAGCACCTCGAAGTACGGGCTGACCGGAAGGCCCCACTCTTTGAGCAGCCCGTATGTTTCCGACTGGCTTCCGGCCCCAAGCCCCTCGCGGGCACCGATTCCGTGCACG
The DNA here is from genome assembly GCA_035475035.1 of Arthrobacter sp. Taxonomy (GTDB): domain Bacteria; phylum Actinomycetota; class Actinomycetes; order Actinomycetales; family Micrococcaceae; genus Arthrobacter. Next base: position 1,727 of record DATIMT010000167.1, on the reverse strand, counting down.
AACATCTTCAAAGGGCGCTTGGCCGTCTCTGCGGGGTCCTTCTGCCGCAACGAGCCAGCGGCAGCATTCCGGGGATTGGCGAGCGGTGCCTTGCCGGCTTCGATCAGGGCCTCGTTGAATTCGGCGAAGGCTTTGGACGGGATGAAGACCTCGCCGCGGACTTCCATTTCGGCGGGGAAGCCGTTGCCGCGCAGTTCCTGCGGGATTTCCTTGATGGTGAGCAGGTTGTGGGTAATGTCCTCGCCGGTGGTGCCGTCACCGCGGGTAGCAGCGCGGACCAGCTTGCCGTCGCGGTACAAAAGGTTGACCGCCAGGCCGTCGATCTTCAGTTCTGTCAGCCAGGCCGCCCTGGAACCGCCGTCACCGATTTTTTCGATGCTGGCCTCTGCCCGGTTGAGCCAGGCCTCGAGCTCATCCAGCGAGAAGACGTCCTCCAGGCTGTACATCCGCTGCAGGTGTTCCACGGGCGCGAACGCGGCGGACACTTCGCCGCCCACTTCCTGGGTTGGCGAATCGTTGGCCACCAGCTCAGGGTGCAGCGCCTCGATCTCCTCAAGGCGGCGGAAAAGTGTGTCGAACTCGGCGTCCGACACCAGGGGTTCGTCCTCCTGGTAATACGCGAACCGGTACTTCCGCACCAGGTCGGCAAGGTTTTCGTATTCCTCGCGGAGGGCCTCGGTGGGGGTCGACCCGGGGTCAGTCGGCGCTGCGGTCCGGGTGGCGGTCTGTTCGGCGGGTCCTGGTCCTGTGCTCACAAACCTATCTTGCCTTACACCACTGACAGGCAGGTCGCAGCAGGGTGGCAGGCGCCGTGGCAAGGACAGCCGGCTGCCGGCACGAGGGGCAGAGTCCTTCCAGTCCTCAGTGCGAACGGAGCCTGTTCCGGTTGCGGTTCCACCAGGCGAAGGCACCGGCGGAGGCACCCACCAGCAGCGTTCCAAGGGCGATCGGCAGAAGCGCGGGTCCGGCGGGGTCCTGGGCCTTGGCGGGGGCAACGGCAGCCAACTGGTCCGCCCCGGCGGCTCGGGTGACCGGGCTGTTCCAGTCCTGCCCGCTGGATGGGCCGGTGGGCGGCCGGTATCCGGCGGCAGCTGACGGGGCCTGGGTGGCTGATCCCTCGGGGGCCGCCTCTGGTGTGGCGGGGAGCGCGGCGGGGTCGGGAGTGTTTGCCTGCGGCGGGGTGCCTGCCTGGGGCGGTGTGTTGGCCTGCGGTTGCTGGGACTCTACGGGCTGGGCGGGCGGGTCGGCAGGGGGCGCCGGCTGGGCAGGAGGCTGCATCGGTTCCTTGGTCTTCCGCGGCCGCCCGGTTTGGCCGGCGTCGGGGCTGCTGGCAAGGATGGGCATGCAGACCAGCCCGCAGTCTGATGCGGCCTGCGTATCCGATACCGGGGAGGTCGAGGGGTCCGCGGTGGCAGCAAGTGCCGGGCCGGTTGGGAAGAATCCGAAGGCCAGGGCCAGGACAGCTGCCGATGCCATCGTCGAAACGGCGCGGCGAACCGGTGTGGACGGGGTCATTGCTACCTTTCGATGCGCGCGGTCCCCCACCGCGGCTTGTCTGGTGTCCCCGGTAGTCTTCTACAGCGCACCGCGGGGCCGCAAATCCGCAGCAGCGGCGGCCCCGCCGTCGTCGGCCCTGCTCAGTCCCTGTTTTCGGGCGGGAGCGCTACCTGGATTTTCCGTGCCTTGCCGCGTCCCACCACGTATCCCCGGCCGGGGATGAAGTCGGG
>DATIMT010000166.1:0-3113 GCA_035475035.1 Arthrobacter sp. | reverse complement strand
GCCGCGCCCGAGAGCACTTCGCTTACGGCGCTTGAGGAACGCGTCCTGGCCCTGATCTCCGAATCCGAGCTGGTTTCCCTCACCAGCGCCTTAGTTGCCGCGGGCGGTGAGAACCCCGGCGGGACCGAAGAAGCCACCGTGGAGGTGCTCAACACCTTCTGCATGGAGGCCGGGCTGGAAACCACTTCAGCCGCCGTTGCCCCGGGTCGCCCCAACTTCAGTGCCGTCCTGCCCGGCGGCGCCGAACCGGGTTTCCTGTTCCTGGGACACTCGGATGTTGTCCCGGCCGGGACCGGCTGGGAGCGGGCGCCCTTTGAACCGTTCGTCCGGAACGGCCGGCTGTACGGCCGCGGCTCCACCGACATGAAGGGTGGCCTGGCCGCCGTCGCCGTCGCGATGAAGGCGCTGAAGGAAGCCGGTATCCAGTTGCCCGGCGACGTGGCGCTGGCCTGCACCGTGGATGAGGAAGACCTGGGCATGGGCATCCGCGCCTACACCCAGGCCGCCCGCACCTCACTCGCCTCCCTCACCGGACCCGGCCCGTCCGCCGAACCCTCCCCGGCTTCTCCCTTCGCCTACTCCGCCTGCGTCGTGGCCGAACCCACGGATTTGGAGACCGTGATCGGCTGCCGCGGCGACAGCTACATCGAGCTCACCGTCACCGGGAAATCCGCACACTCCGGACGCCCGGCGGATGGCCGCAACGCCATCGACGCCGCAGCGAAAATCATGGACCTGGTCCGCGCGGATCACCGACGGCTGCAGGCCAGCCAGGATGCCCTGCTCGGTGCCGGAAGCTGGAACATCGGCCTGATCCACGGCGGAACCGGCACCTCCATGGTGGCAGCCGAGTGCGTCGTCTCCCTTGACCGCCGCCTGATGCCGGACGAGGACGCGAAGCTGGTCCTCGATCAGTTCCGGGCCCGCATCACCGAGGCCGGCATCGATTCGGACGGCATTTCCGTGCAGGCCAGGGTCAGCATGGAAATGCCCGGATTCCGCACCCCCGAAGACCATCCGCTGGTGGCCAACGCCGTCAACGCCCTCGCGAGCGCAGGCGTCGAAAGCGCCATCGGTGGCTGGACGGCTGCCTGCGACGGCGGCTTCATCGCCCGTGACCTGGGCGTCCCCACCATCGTGGTGGGCCCCGGCGGACTCAATGACCAGGCCCACCAGGTCAACGAGTCCGTCAGCATCGCCGAACTCACCGCCGCCGCCCGCGCCTATGCGCTGATGTGCCTGCGGCATCAGTTCGCCGGCCCCCGGAACCCCTGATCCATCCCGCGGCGGCCACGCAGCCACCGCCCCCACCCTTTAGCAAGGAGCACCACCACGTGACAAACATAGCCGACAGCCGGATGCCGGTAATGGACCCCGAGGGGGCGAGGGCCCATCTTACGGACAGCAAGGACTTCTCCCCCGAGCAGAAAAAGCACCTGCGCCAGGCCATCATGGGCTCGGCGCTGGGCAACGCGGTCGAATGGTTCGATTACGCCGTCTATGGCTACCTGGCCGTCTACATGTCCCAGGTCTTCTTCGGCGGCGACCAGGGCGGCAAGGGCCTGGGCCTGTTCTACACCTTCGTCATTCTGGCCCTGTCCTTCTTCGTCCGCCCGCTCGGCGGCCTGGTCCTTGGCCCGATCGGGGACAGGATCGGACGACAGAAGGTGCTGGTCTTCACCATCACCATGATGACGCTGGCCACCGCGGCCATCGGTATCCTGCCCACCTTCAGCCAGGTCTCCTACCTGGCCCCGCTGCTGTTGCTGCTGTGCCGGCTGGTGCAGGGCTTTTCCACCGGCGGCGAGTATGGCGGCGCGGCCGTCTTCATGGCAGAATCCGCGCCCGACCGCCGTCGTGGTTTCTACGGCTCCTTCCTGGAGTTCGCGACGCTGGCCGGGACTATCGCCGGCGCCTCGCTGTGCACCATCCTGATCCTAGTGGTGGGCGACGGCGGCATGCTGGCCGGGTGGTGGCGGCTGCCCTTCCTGCTGACCTTGCCTTTGGGACTGACCGCGCTGTGGATCCGGACCCGGCTGAAGGAACCCGAGGTGTTCACCGAGGCCGCAGCCAAACACGAGACGTCCAAACGGCCGTTCCTGGACCTGTTCCGCTACAACTGGCGGCAGATCACCATCCTGACCGGCTTCGTGGTGCTGCTGAACGTGGCGTACTACCTGATCCTGGTGTACATGCCCTCGTTCCTGAGCAAGACCCTGGGCCACAACACGGCCCAGAGCACGCTGACGCTGGTGGTCATCATGATCCTGATGATGTGCGTGATCAACCCGATCGGCGCACTCTCCGACCGGATCGGGCGTAAACCGCTGCTGCTGGTCTCCGCAGTTGGCTACATCCTGCTCGCCGTGCCCTGCTTTGCCCTCATCACCTCGGCGAACGTCGCGCTGCAGATCCTGGGGTTGGCCATTCTGGGACTGCTGCTGGTGATCCTGATGGGATCGGTATCTTCGACCCTGCCGGCACTCTTCCCCACGCGGGTGCGGTATTCCGGCTTCGCCATCGGCTACAACGTCTCCACGGCCATCTTCGGCGGCACCGCTGCAGGCATCAACGAGTGGCTGGTCGTGCAAACCGGGTCCAACCTGATTCCCGGCTGGTACCTGGTGGCCGCCGGCATCATTGGCCTGGTCTCGATCCTGTGCATGCCCGAATCCGCGCAGTGCACCCTCCGCGGCGAACGGATCCCCGGCTCCTCCAGCGCACAGTTCCGGGCCTTCCGCCGCCGGCAGAAGCTCGAGGAGCGGGGCTAGGCGGGTTCTCCCATCCGGGCGCGGGAAGGTAAAGCCTCGGTTTATGGGCAAAGGGCCCGGCGGTATAAGGGCAAGGGCCCGCGGTATGGGCAAGGGCCGCACCATAGGCAAGGGCCCTTCGGTATGAGAAGGGCCCGCGGTATAAGGGAAAGGGCCCGGCGGTATAAGGGAAAGGGCCCGGCGGATCCGCCGGGCCCTTCATACTGCCAATTTGTCCACGATATGTGTGGTTTTATGGTGCTGCCTGTTCATTCGGGCTGGCTGGAACCGGTCTGCTCACCGAGCTGGAACCGGTCTGCTCACCGAGAGAGCGCTCTCGCTGAGCAGGATAGGGTTCTGCTC
>DATIMT010000165.1:0-17500 GCA_035475035.1 Arthrobacter sp. | reverse complement strand
ATGCAACGACCGACGGCGTGGTGCGGCCACCCTCGGCGTTGGCAATAACGGTGGGCTCGCCACCTTCGAGAACGGAGACGACGGAGTTGGTGGTTCCGAGGTCGATACCTACTGCACGTGACATGTGTTGCTTCCTTCTTTTCCTTGGAAACTGGATGGCGCCCTAAACATTGAGCGTTCTGCACTCAACTTTACTCAGGTGCCAACAGATGTCAACACAACTTGAGCGCACTACGCTCAACTTTGCCGAGAGCGGACAGGCCTCTACTTCGCGGCGGGCGCATCCAGCACTGCAGCCAGCAGCCCGGGGAACCGGGCGTCCAGGTCCTCGGCCCGCAGCGTCAGGCGGCGACCGCGGCCATTGGCCTCGTTCCGGATCACGCCTGCCTCGCGGAGCACCTTCATCAGATGCGACTTGGTGGATTTGGGCATGTCCGGGTTGCTGAGGGCGCAGTCGGCCATGTCAAGGGGGCCGAAGCGCAACTGCCGAACAATCTCCAGCCTCTCGGGGTCACTCAGGGCAAAGAGTACGCCGGGCAGGGTGAGCTCCGCGCGGGAGGGATGGGGGAGATTCGCCGGTGTAGCCATGGTTCGACTTTAGTTGAACTATCACCATGGGTGCCAGTAAGCTGAAGCTTCGATTCTTTTCGAACCAATCCCATCCCATGCAGAAGGCGGAAGTTTTGACGCAATTCCCTGCAGTCCGGCCCAGCGAAGCACGTCGGCGGCTGGGCTTTGTCCTCATTGCAGCTGCCACGGCGGCGATGATGGCCGGAGCCAGCGCACCGTCACCGTTCTACCCCACCCTGCAGGAGCAGCTGCACCTGCTCCCCGTCGCCACCACCGGGATCTTCGCCGTCTACGCCGTGGCGCTGCTGGCAGCCCTGTTGGTATTCGGCTCCATTTCCGACCACCTTGGCCGCAGGCCGGTCATCAGCGCAGCCTTCATCCTCCTGGCGTGCAGCGTCACCGCCTTCCTGATGGCTGATTCACTGGCGCTGCTCTTGGTGGCGCGAGTGCTGCAGGGCATCGCCAGCGGCATCCTGCTGACCACCCTTTCTGCCGGCATCGCGGACCTGGAAGCCGAGGACGACCCCGGATCCAGTGCCGCCTGGAACACCGTGGCGCCGCTGGGCGGGCTGGCCCTGGGCGCCCTGGCGTCGGGGCTGCTGCTGGACCTGCTGGCGGAGCCGCGCACCCTGGTGTTCGTCTCGCTGTCCATCCTGTACGTTGTCTTCGCCGCACTGGTGTGGGCAGCCCCCGAAACCTCGCCCCGGACCCCGGGGTGGACGGCCTCGCTCAAGCCGCACCTGACCCTGCCGCCCGCGGCCCGCAGGGGATTCGTCACCGGGGCACCGGCCGTGTTTGCCGGCTGGGCCACGGGAGGGCTCTACCTCTCGCTGGGCGCCGCGATTGTGCACACCACATTCGGCATCCAGGAGCACCTGTGGCAGGGCATGGTGATCACCATCCTGGCCGGCACCGGAGCCGCAACCGCCGCCTTCCTACATCGCTTCGGCGCGCGCACCATCACCATTTTCGGCACCACGGCCCTGGCTGTAGGCACCGCCCTGTCCCTGCTGGCGATTGGCCTTGGCTCGTTCGGCCTGTTCCTGGGCGCCGTGGTGGTGGCCGGCGCCGGCTTTGGCACGGCTTTCATGGGCGTGATCCGGTCCATCAGCCCGCTGGTGCAGGACCACGAACGGGCAGGCACCTTCGCCTCGCTCTTCGTGGTGGCCTACTCGGCGTTCGGTATTCCGGCGGTGCTGGCCGGGCTGCTGGCCCCGGTATTGTCCCTGCCGGTCACCACCTACGCGTACGGGGGCCTGGTGACGGTCCTCGCGGCGGTCGCTGCGATCAGCCGGGCCCTCAGCAAGGATGGTGAATCCAAAGAGGAAAAACCGGATGACGCGGCGGCGGACGCCGGGCCGGGTACGGAAGCCGCCGCAGGCGTCGCCGCCGGTGCAGCCCCCGAATCCGCCCGCCGCTAGGCCTGCCTACACTGGATTACGACGCCGGCGGGGTTCGCTTGAAAGCGCCGGGCTGCTTAACGCTCGGTATTGCGGTCGCCGTGGAGCGGGCCACGCTCCTCTGTTGTTGCCTGGACCTGGCCGTCCGTGAGCCCTTCGCGGATTGCTTCCTCGGTCCGGGCGCCGCCTGTAGCCCCGGCGTCGCCGTAGTCGCCTTCGGGATAGTCGCCGTCCGCCAATCCTGACTCGGGCTCGTTAATGGTGCCCACGTCACCATAGTCCCCGTCCACGTACTGCCCGCCTTCCCCTACGCTTTCGACGGGGGCCGCAGCTGTTCCGGCCGCGCCGTAATCGCCCTCCGGATACTCGCCGTCCAGCTCCTCTGCCGGCCTTTCCACGGTGCCGGCATCGCCGTAGTCCCCGTCCACGTACTGCCCGCCTTCGCCCTCCAGTCCGGGTGCGCTGCTGCCCTTGCGGGGCTCCTCGGCGGCAACTTCAGGATTCTCAGTCATGGTGCATCTCTCCTTCGAGGCTCCGCGTCCATGCGGGCGCACTGGCAGTCTATCGACGGCCCGGGCGCATCGACAGGGCCTGGCCGCCGCTTAAACCGAGGCCCGGACCGGCAGGCCTGCAATGCCGGCGAGGACGGTGAGATGGTGGTCGAAGAGCTCCGCGGGAGCCCGGAAGGTTTCCGGCCCGTACTGGTTGAACACCTCAAAGCTGACCACGCCAAAGAGGGAACCCCACACCAGGACCCCCCGCGCCACGAGCTCCGCGGGGAGGTCCAGCCCGAACTCCGAGCGGATGGCCGCCAGGTCGTCAGCCAGGGCCTGCGGGATCTCCGGAGATTCGGCAGTTGGAACCGTCAGCCAGCCGGCCCGTGCGGCGGCGTCGAGGATGCCGATGAGGCTGACGATAACCCTGGTGCCGGGGCCCGTTGTGCGCTCGGCCGGGGCGTTGTAGCCGGGGACGGGGCTGCCAAAAAGGAGTGCGTAGCTGGCCGGTTCACGCAGGGCCCACTCCCGGACCGCCCGTCCGAGCGCCCGGAATCGGGCAGCATGATCATCCTCGGGCGCTTTGGCGACGGCGGCGTCCACCTCGTCTCCCAGCTCGCCGTAGGCGTCTATCAGCAAGAGGGTCAGCAGCTCGTCCCGGCTCTCCACATAGCGGTAGACGGCAGAGGACACCACGCCCAGATCCCTCGCCACCGCCCGCAGGGAGAGCGCGGCGGCACCGTGCGTTGCGAGGTGCTGCCTACCCAGGCGGATGATGTCAGCCACGGTTTGGGTCCTGGCGCGCTGCCTGGGCGTCAGGGGGCGGGCGGTGCCGGCTGTGGCCTGTCGTGCTTGAGTCACAGGTCCAGCATGCCACAAACAGAGAGCGCCAGCATCAAAAGAGAGCACCGCTCTTGACTTAGCCCGCGGGCGGACGCATGCTGTTCTTGAGAGCAGTGCTCTCGGGAATCTGGACCAGGAGGCAAAAGTGGCAAATGTGTATGTGGTGGCCGGGGCGGGACCGGTCGGCTGGACCGTCGCCGAACAGTTGGCGGACCGAGGCCGGCAGGTGCGCGTCCTCACGCGGTCGGGCAGCGGGCCACAGCACCCGCTCATCGAGCGCCTGAAAGGTGATGCGAAGGACCCGGCAATACTGCGCACTGCCTTTGCCGGCGCCACAGCTGTCTTCCACTGCATCCACGGGTCGGCGTATACGGCCGCGGCGTGGCAGGCCGAACTGCCTGCCGCCGAGCGAGCGGTCCTCATGGCCGCGCACGAGGCCGGGGCCGTCGTCGTATTCCCCGAAAGCCTCTACTCCTACAGCGAGCCGGACAGCGTGATGACGGAAGGGAGCCCGCGCCAGGCGGCCGGCGGCAAGCGTGGCGTGCGGACTGAGCTGCTCCGGGCCCGGGCGGCCTCATCCACGCCTACCGTGAGCGTGGTGGCCGGCGACTTCTTCGGGCCCCGCGTCCGGATGGCGCACGGCGGGGAACGCATTGTGGCGCCGATTTTGGCGGGAAAGAATGTCAGCGTGGTGGGAAGTGCCCGGCAGCCGCACTCGTTCACGTATGTCCCGGACCTGGCCGCCGCCATGATCGCGGCTGCCGACATGCCCTCAGCCTGGAACTCGGTGTGGCATGCGCCCACCGGCCCCGCAGTCACCCAGCGCGAACTCGCCCATACCTTGGCAGCGGCGGCCGTGCGGCCCGACCCGAAGGTGCGCGCCCTGCCAGGCTGGGTCCTCCGCGCAGCAGCGATGTTTTCCACCGACGCCAGGGAGCTGGCGGAGACGCTGTACCAGTTTGAGCGGCCGTTCATCATGGACTCCGCGCTGTCGGTGGCAACCCTTGGCGTGAGCCCCACACCCTTGAACGAGGCTGCTGCCGCCACCGTGGAGTGGTGGCGGCAGCAAGGGTGACTGCTAGCGGCTGGGAACCTCTTCCAGTGGTTCGACGCCGGGCTCCCGGGGCCGTACAGCATTCCCGCCATCCGTGCGGCCCAGCCTGTGGGGCCACCAGATCTTCGGTCCGATGTCGTAGGCCAGCGCCGGCACCAGCAGCGAGCGCACCAGGATGGTGTCCAGCAGCACGCCGAACGCCACGATGAATGCCAGCTGCACCAGGAACATGATGGGGATGACTCCCAATGCGGCGAACGTGGCGGCCAGCACCACCCCGGCAGAAGTGATCACACCGCCGGTCACGCTGAGGCCGCGGAGGATGCCGGGGCGGGTGCCGTGCTTGATCGACTCCTCCCGGACCCGGCTCATCAGGAAGATGTTGTAGTCCACGCCCAGGGCCACCAGGAACACGAAGCCGAACAGCGGAACGGTGGCATCGGCGCCCGGGAAGCCGAAGAGGTTGTTGAACACGAAGGCTGCCACGCCCAGTGACGCGGCGTAGGACAGCACCACGGAGAGCACCAGCAGGACCGGGGCCACGATGGAGCGCAGCAGCAGCATCAGGATGAAGAGGATCACCACCAGGACCACCGGAATGATGACCAGCAGGTCGTGCTGGGCGGTGGTGTTGGTGTCGAGGGCCGTGGCGGTCACGCCGCCCACCAGGGCGCCGGGGTCCACGGCCTTCACTTCGGTGCGGAGGGCCTTGATGGTTTCCTCGGCTTCCAGCGAGTCCGCCGCACTGTTCAGCGTGGCGTTAATGAGCACCTTTCCTTCCCGGACGTCCGGGGCGCTGGGAGCGCCGGGTGCGCCGGTAATGGGCACGCTCCCCTGCCCGAGCAGGTAAGCCTCGCCCACGCCGTCGTCCGCTTTCACGCGGTCCAGCACCTCGGCCGCCTTGCCCTGGTCGGCAACTACGACGGCGGGGCTGCCGCTGCCGGCGTCGAAGTGCCGGGCCAGCGCGTCCTGGCCGTCAACAGCGTTGGAAGCGGTGAGGATAACGTCGGTTTGCGGTACGCCGTTGGCCTTCAGCTGCAACAGTCCGCCGGCGGCAACCAGCAGCAGGAGGACCGAAGCCACCCACACCGTCCTGGGCCGCCGCGATACCAGTGAACCGGTGGCGCGCCACAGACCCTTCTGTCCCTCCAGGCCCGTAACCAGTTCGGGTTCGCGCTGGTCAGCGGGGAGAAGCTTGGGCCGGAATGGCCAGAAGGCCGCCCGGCCCAGCAGCGCCATCAGCGCGGGCAGCAGGGTCAGCGCGGCAAACAGCGCACACAGGATGCCTGCGGCGGCAACGGGGCCCAGCGCCTTGTTGGAGTTCAGGTCTGAGAAGAGCAGGCACAGCAGCGCGATGATCACGGTGGCGCCGGAGGCCAGGATGGGCTCGAAGGACGCTTTCCAGGCGGTCAGGACTGCTGCCGTGCGGTTGGTGGTGTGGGTGAGCGCTTCCCGGAACCGCGCCACGAACAGCAGGGCGTAGTCCGTGGCCGCCCCGATCACCAGGATGGAGAGGATGCCCTGGCTTTGGCCGTTGAGCTGGATCCAGCCGGCTTTGGCCATGCCGAACACGAGCAGGATTGCGGCGCACAGGGCAAACACTGACGTCAGCAGCACCATGACGGGCAGCAGCAGTGACCGGTAAACGATCAGGAGGATCACGAAGACCGCGGACAGGGCCACGAGCAGGAGGATGCCATCGATTCCGCCGAAGGCTGCGGTGAGGTCGGCGGCAAGGCCGGCGGGGCCGGTCACGAAGGTTTGGGTACCCTCCGGTGCTGCTTCCTTGACGGTATCGCGGAGCTCCTTGACCGCGTCCTTGACCTCCACCGAGGATCCGACGGGGACCACGAACTGGACCGCTTTGGCGTCCTTTGAGGGAATCGGGCCGATCACCGTGCTGCCGAGCTTGAGGTTTTCAAGGTCGGCCTTGAGGGTGGCAAGCCCGCCCAGCTGGGCTGGAGTGAAAGCCTCGCTCTTCTCGATCACGACAATGCCCGGAACCTCGTCAGAGTCACGGAACTTTGCCTGCCAGTCCTGCGCTTCCGTGGCCTCTGCGCTGGCGGGCAGGAACGACGCCTGGTCGTTGGAGGAGACCTCCTCCAACCGGCCGAACGTGGGTCCGCCAATCCCGGCGAGCCCCAGCCAGGTCAGCACCAGGACGACAGGGACCAGCCAGCGCAGCCAGAACGGAACACGTTCCCTGGCAACTTTTGTGCGATTCATGATGCCTTCCATCGATGAGGGGCGGAGTAGTATTTGTTCCAGCATAGATTATCTCCATTGTAGAGATAAGTGGCAGACAAGCTTTTTCGGGGAAATGAATCCGAAGGGCAGGAAGGGACCGGCCCTTGAAGGGCGGCAGCGCCCTCCTGGAGTAATATCCGTCAGTACGTCCAAGCAGGATTTGATCCGGAACCAGGGAGGTGGACATGGCAGGGAATGGTTCTCCTGGCGCTCCCTCCTTCCCGGAGGCGGGGCCCGAGTTCGGTCCGCCGCATCCCCTGCTCCGGCTCCTCCAGGAATTCACGATCGAGGCGAACCGGTACGTGGACGCTGCCGGAGAGCGGAAGGACATGCACCGTACGGACATGAACGCCCTGGCCGTGATCATGCGCCATACGGCGAGGGGCAACGTGGTGACCCCCGGGCTGCTGCGGAAGGAACTGAACCTCAGTTCCCCCGCCACCACCGCACTGATCGACCGGCTGGACCACGCCGGACATGTGGTCCGCGAACGCCACGGCACCGACCGGCGGCAGGTCCAGTTGAAGATGACCCCCAAGGCGTTCCAGGAGGGTGGTGCCATCTTCGCCCCGCTGGCACAGCACATGGGCAGCGCCATGGCCGGGTTCTCCGCGGAGGAACTGGATACTGCCACCCGCTTCATGACAGCGATGATCGAAGCAACCGTGGCGGCGAGGACGGAGTCCGGGTAGCCGCACACCTTCCCCTCGCGCAACCCCGGTTGGGGGTAGCGTTTGGTTATGAGTGCGCAGCAGCCTGAAGACGACGTTTACACGCACGGCCACCACGAATCGGTGGTCCGCGCCCATGCCGCCAGGACCGCCGAGAATTCCGCGGCGTTCGTCCTCCCCTACCTCACCCCTGGCTCGGCGCTGCTCGACGTCGGCTGCGGACCTGGCACCATCACCTGCGACTTCGCAGCCCTGGTTAGCCCCGGCAAGGTCACCGGGCTGGACCGCTCACCGGACATTATTGCCCAGGCGCAGGCCCTCGCCGTGGAGCGGGACGTGCCCAACGTTGAATTCGTGGCCGGCAATATCTATGACCTGGATTTCGCCGACGAAACGTTCGATGTGGTGCACGCCCACCAAGTGCTCCAGCACCTGACCGACCCCGTGGAGGCCCTGAGGGAGATGCGGCGCGTGGCCAAGCCCGGCGGCATCGTGGCGGTGCGCGACGCCGACTTCCATGGCATGAGCTGGTACCCCGACCTCCCGGAGCTGGACGAGTGGATGGACCTGTACCAGCGGATTGCCCGCCGGAACGGAGCAGAGCCCGACGCCGGGCGGCGGCTGGTCAGCTGGGCCCAGGCGGCGGGATTCAGCGACGTCGCGCCCACCAGCAGCAACTGGCTTTACGCCACGGCGCAGCAGCGCCGCTGGCAGGCCCGCGTCTGGGGTGAACGGGTGCTGCATTCGGCCTTCGGCGAGCAGGCGCTTGAGTACGGCTTCGCCAACCCGGCGGACCTTGCCCGGATCTCCGCCGGCTGGCACCGCTGGGGTTCGACGGACGACGGCTGGTTCCTGATCCCCAATGGCGAGGTGATCGCCCGGGCCTAGTTCCCGGTATTGCGGTGACAGTAAAAATCCTTTGGTCACCAGGGCACTAAACTTGGTTGGTGCAATTCTCTCTCTGGCTGGCCCTGGCAGGTGCCGGCGCCCTGATCAGCTTCACCCCGGGAGCCGGGGCCATCAACACCATGAGCAACTCGTTGAACGCGGGCTTCCGCCGGTCCATCTGGGGAATCCTCGGCCAGCAGGCAGCGCTCGTAGTGCACGTCCTGATTGTTGCGCTGGGCGTCGGAGTGCTGGTGGCCAGTTCCCCCGTTGCCTTCAACGTGATCCGTTACGCCGGGGCGGCCTACCTGGTGTACCTGGGCATCCGTCAGTTCCTGAGCAAACCCACGGCAGCGCAGGAGCAGGCCGCCGCCCTTCGCAATGAACCGGCATGGTCCATTTTCCGGCGCGGCTTCTGGGTGAACCTGCTGAACCCGAAGGCGATCGTGTTCTTCCTCGCCTTCACGCCCCAGTTCATCCGGGCCGAACAGCCCCTGTTCCCGCAGTATGCAGTGCTGACGGCCACGATCGTGGCCATCGACATCCTGGTGATGTGGTTCTTCTTTGCCGCGGCCGCCAGGTCCTTCCAACGCGTTACCAGCACGGAACGGGGTCAAATGGTCCTCGGCAGGGTATTCGGCGTCCTGTTCGTGGGCGTGGGAATCCTGCTGGCCCTGATCCACTGAGGTTTCGTTCCAGCGCCTGCACCAGCGTGTTACGTACCCCGCCTGGTGGTAAGTCATGCATCTTTACAAACCCGTAAAACATTGTGAACTGGCGGCTAGCCAACGTGGATCGCAAGCGCGCATGCTTGGGTGCATGAACTCAGCGCCGAGCCCATACCGCGTCATCACTGTCTGCACGGGCAACATCTGCAGGTCCCCCATGGCCGAGCTTATGCTCCAGGCAGCGCTCGAACGCGAGGGCCTCGCGGGCCTGGTGGAGGTGGACTCCGCCGGCATCACCGGCTACGAGGCCGGCCGCCCCATTGATCCCCGCGCCGCACGCCGGCTCGCCGCAACCCAGCTGGCCTCAGAACACCACATCGCCCGCGAATGGGAGCGTGGCTGGTTCCGCGAACGGGACCTGATCCTGGCCCTGGACATTGACCACTACGCCTGGCTGAGCGAAGCGGCACCGGACCAGGAATCCCTGGACAAGATCCGGATGCTCCGCAGTTTCGATCCCACCATGGCCAAACGTGACCGGCCGGACCAGGGCATCGAGGACCCCTGGTACGGCGGCCATGCGGATTTCGACGCCGTCTGGCACCAGATCCACGCCGCCCTGCCTGGCCTGGTCCAGCACATCAAATCGGCGGTCCTGCAGAATACCCAGCTTCAGCCGCACTAGGCGCGGAACAGGGGACTGAGGCGGCAGGCACACGGAAAACGGTACGCTCTAGTCCATGAGCCCAGCCCCCGTCATTATCGCCATCGACGGGCGCTCCGGTGCAGGGAAAACCACCCTCGCCGTGGAGCTTGCAGCCCGGCTCCGCGCCCACCACAAGGTCTCGCTGTTCCACCTTGAGGACATCTACCCGGGGTGGGACGGGCTGGCGGCCGGCGTGGAACGCTATGTGTCCACGGTCCTCACACCCCTGAACCGTGGCGAGGCAGCCTCCTGGACCAGCTGGGACTGGGAAAACCACTACGACGGCGACGCTCGGGTGACGCTGCCAGCGGAGATCGTCATCGTGGAGGGCGTGGGGGCCGCCGCAGAGGCAGCCCGTCCCATGCTGGACGCGGTGATCTGGGCGGAATCCCCGGACGATGTCCGGCGGACACGGGCGCTGGACCGCGATGGTGCAACGTACGAACCGTACTGGGACCTCTGGGCCGCCCAGGAGGAAGAGTGGCTGGGCCGCGACGACGTTCCCGGCCAGGCGGACCTTCGGGTCCAGAACCTGGCCGACGGATCGGCTCCGGCGGACCTTGTACAGCTCCTCCCCTACCTGCCCGCCCTGGCGCCGGTCCTGGCACCGGAACTGTCGGCCCGCCGCGGCCTTCAGCTGCATGCCGAGCGCCTGGACGCCGCCCCGGATGCGGCGGTCCTTTTCCAGTCCCTGTACGGCCGCTCCGCCAACGCCGTGTGGCTGGACTCCTCCAACGCGGGCATGGAGCCTGGCGATGGGGATCCTGCGCAACGGGCAGCCGCAGAACGAAGCCGGTTCAGCATCATTGCAGACGACGGCGGCACGTTCGGACAATCCGTCACCCACCGTGGGGGTGCAAGCCGGATCAGCGCCGGCTCGTCCACTGCCAGCGTCCCGGGCCCCTTCTTCCGCTGGCTCGATACCGTCTGGGGCCGCCGGGCTGTGCGGACACCCGAGGGCTACCCCTGCGAGTTCACCCTGGGCTGGCTGGGCTGCCTGGGGTACGAACTGAAGCGTGAAACCGGCGGCAGCGACCATTCCGCGCCCACCCCGGACGCTGCCCTGATCTTCGCGGGCCGCGCAGTGGTCCTGGACCACGCCGAGGGCTCAACCTGGCTGTTGGCACTGGAAGCACCGGACGCCGGCGGGTGGCTCGAACAGGCACGGTCGGCGGTGGAAGCCGCAACGGAGCCAACAGCGGAAGCCGGCGGCAGCACCGGCGTCGTAGGTCCCCAAGCCCCCGCTTTCCGCAGCCGGGACACGGGCGAACGGTACCGCGAAAAGATCGCCGCCGCCCAGCACCAGATCGCCCAGGGAAACACCTACGAGGTTTGCCTGACCACCACCCTCGAAGCCAGGACCCCGGCCGGCTCACTGGATCCGTGGACCACTTACCTGGCGCTCCGCCGGAGGAACCCGGCCCCGTTCGCCAGCTTCCTCCGCCTGGGGAACCTTGCCGTCGCCAGCACCTCGCCGGAGCGCTTCCTGAAGATAGGGTCCGACGGCGGCATGCGCGCCGAACCGATCAAGGGCACCCGAGGCCGGGCTGCTGACCCGCAGGAGGACAGCCGGCTGCGGGCGGACCTGGCCGCCTCCCTGAAGGACAGGGCCGAAAACATCATGATCGTGGACCTGCTGCGCAACGACCTCAGCCACTTTGCAGCGCCCGGCTCCGTCACGGTCAGCCGCCTCTGCGCCATCGAGAGCTATGCCACGGTCCACCAGATGGTGAGCACCATCGATGCCCATCTCCTGCCGGGAGCGCCGCGGGCGGAGGCGGTGGCGGCCTGCTTCCCTGCCGGCTCCATGACCGGTGCTCCCAAGATCAGCACCATGGCCATCCTTGACCAACTGGAGGCAGGGCCCCGGGGCATCTACTCCGGAGCCATCGGCTACTTCTCGCTCAACGCCGCGGCGGACCTCGCCGTCGCCATCAGGACCCTGGTGCTCACCACGGCAGCCGACGGAACCATGGAACTGTCCCTCGGCGTCGGCGGTGCCATTACCTCGGACTCCGACCCGGACGACGAGTACGAGGAAATCCGGACGAAGGCCTACGGGGTGCTCTCCACCCTGGGCGCAGGCTTTCCGGAAGACTGACGCTGACCGGGCTGTTGGCACCGGCGGTCACACTTTGGACACCCGTTTAGGAAGGCCGGGGCCGGGCGTAGTGTGCTGAGTGACAGCTGAACCGCTCAAGCCACGCGGCGGGACTCCCCAGCGCTCCCACGAGTTAGGTTTTCCGCGTGACGGACCCGTCCCATCCCCACAACACCAGCAACCAGGCACCCCGCAGCTTCAAGTACGTCCTCATGCTTGGCGCCCTGGCCGCGCTTCCGGCCCTGACCACGGACATGTACCTGCCCTCCCTGCCCGCCGTGGAGGCTGACCTCCACACCACCCAGGCCGCCGCCCAGCTGACGTTGTCCGGAACGCTGGTGGGGGCCGGGGTCGGCCAGTTGGTGATCGGCCCCTTCTCGGACCGGTTCGGACGGCGGCTGCCACTGGTCATCGGCATCTCGCTGCACGTGGCCATCTCGCTGTTGTGCTCCATGACGCCGAACATCGAAACGCTGACAGGGCTGCGCGTGCTGCAGGGCTTCTTCAACGCCGCGGCCGCAGTGGTGGCGCTCGCCGTCATCCGGGACCGCTTCGTTGGCTCAGCCGCGGCCCAGCTGCTCTCCCGCTTGATGCTGGTGATCGGTGTGGCGCCGCTCCTGGCCCCCACCGTGGGCCAGGCCATCGCCGGGCTCTGGGACTGGCGTGCCGTCTTCTACGCTTTGGCTCTCATCGGGGTGGTCCTGGTGGCCATCGTCTTGAGGTTCATGCCGGAGACGCTGCCGGAGGACAGGCGCAGCCCGGGCAACCCCAGGCATGTGGCCGGCGCCTACTGGTCGCTGCTGCGGGACAGGCACTTCATGGCGCTGGCCGTCATCCCGGGACTGGGGCTGGCCCTGATCATGAGCTATGTGGTGGGCTCGCCCTTCGTCTTCCAGAACGAATACGGCCTCACCCCCCAGCAGTTCGCCCTCGTCTTCGCCCTCAATGGCGCCGCGCTTGTCCTCTCGGCGCAACTCAACGCCGCCCTCGTCCGGAAATTCCCGCCAATCCGCCTCCTGCGGACGGCCCTCCTGGTCCAGTTGGGCCTGGCCCTGCTGCTGCTCGTGGTGGTGTCCACGGGGGCCGGCGGGGTCTTTGGGTTGGTGGCCGCCCTATGGCTTGTCCTGTCAGCGCAGGGAATGATCCCGGCAAACGCGTCCGTGCTGGCCCTGCACAACTACGGCCACATGGCGGGAACGGCGGCGGCGGTGATCGGCGCCCTGCAGTCCGGGGTCGCCGGACTGGTGAGCCCCCTGGTCGGGGTCCTGGGCGGAAATTCGCTGTCCATGGTCATCGTGATGATCGGCAGCTGTGCCCTGGCCGTGATGGTGCTTGCCCTCGGAACTCCTGCCTACCGGAAAGGTGGCTGGCCGGAGCATGCCGGGCACGACGACGGCCGGCGGGTCAGTGCCGACGACTAACGGTGTGCTCGCCGGGTGACTGCGGTGTCGGCTTAATGGGCCAGCACCTTACTGGACCGTCCCGGACTGCGGCTTTACTGGACCGTCGCCGTCAGCCGGGCCACGTTGTCCACATACCGCGCGGCCAGGGGCCGGTTGAGCCAGTCCGCCAGCTTAAGCTCATGGGAGATGTCCCGGTACGTATCCTCCACCGCCCGCATCTTGTTCACGATGTCCTCGCCCAGGAGCATCACGGATACCTCCAGGTTCAGCGAGAACGAGCGCATATCCATGTTGCTTGAGCCCAGGACGGCCACCTCGTCATCGATGGTGAAGTGCTTGGCGTGCAGCACGAACGGGGCCTTGTAGAGGTAGATGCGGACGCCGGCTTCAAGGAGCGCCTCGTAGTAGGACCGCTGCGCGTGGTGGACCAGGAACTGGTCGCCCTTCTCCGACACGAACAGCTCCACGTCAACGCCGCGCTGCGCCGCGGTGGTGATGGCGTACAGCAGTGAATCGTCCGGGACAAAGTAGGGGCTGCAGATGGAAATCCGGTGCTGCGCGGAGTAGATCAGCGTGTTGAAGAGACGGAGGTTGTTTTCGGTGATGAACCCGGGGCCGCTTGGCACCACCTGGGCCGTGACGTGGCCGGGCTCGGGATTGGCGGGGAGCTGCAGCTGGTGTTCCAGGGATTCGTCGGTCTCGCTCAGCCAGTCGGTTGCAAAAACGACGTTCAGGGTGGTCACTATGGGGCCGCGCAGGCCGGCCATCAGCTCCACCCATTCGCGGCCGGCTTTGCGGTGGCGAGGGTTGTTGTAGGAGGGCTCGATCAGGTTCTGGGACCCCGTGAAGGCAATTTCGCCGTCGACCACCATGATCTTGCGGTGGTTGCGCAGGTCCGGCCGGCGCCACTGGCCATGGATCGGCAGCAGCGGCAGCATCCGCTTCCACTGGATCTTGCCCGCCCTGAGCCGCTTGAGCAGCTTCCGGTAGCCCTTGATGCGCAGCGTGCCGATGTGGTCGAACAGGAGCCGCACTTCCACGCCCCGTTCGGCGGCTTCCTCCATGGCGGTGAGCAGCTCGTTGGTGACGTGGTCAGAGCTCATGATGTAGAACTCGGCGTTGACGAATTTCTTCGCCTTCCGCACTGCGTGGGTCATGGCCAGGATGGAATCCGGGTAGCCGGGGATGAGCTCCACCGAATTTCCATCCACCATGGGCAGCGATCCCAAGGTGCGGTTCAGTTCGGCAGCGGACTTTACCCACTCAGGGCCGGGGTAGTCGCTTTCCACGTCAGAGAGTGCACTGATTCCTGCCCGCACCCTGTCGTTGACCTGCTCCTGCTGCGCGCGCCGGCGGCTGGACAGCTGGAAGTTGCCGAACAGCAGGAACAGCACGATACCCACGAAAGGGATAAAGAAGATCCCCAGCAACCAGGCCATGGCCGTGGTGGGGCGCCTGTTGCCGGGGATGATGCCAAGGGCCAGGACCCTGATGACCAGGTCGGCGAAACCCAGGAGCACCACAACCCACGTCGGCGCGGTGCCGGCAAGCGAAAAAGGCCACAACACGTCAATAACTCCCGGGGACAGTGGGCTCCGGTGGACGGTTTCCGGCCGGGGCAGTCTGCCCAGCTTATCTGCGGTGCCACACTAAGCTGGTGCCATGACCTCTCCAGCCCCCGTGGTTCTCCTTTTCCTCGACCCCGCTTTCCCTGACGGCAGGGCGGCTGATGCCTCCAAGCCCCAGCTGCTGGTCACGGACCTGGGGGTAACGCGCGGCGACGGCGTCTTCGAAACCATGCTGGCGGTGGGTGGACATGTGCGGAAGATCCAGGCCCACCTGGACCGGCTGGCCCGTTCCGCCGTGGCGTTGGACCTGGACATCCCCCACCAGGACGCATGGCGGCGCGCCATTGCCGCTGCCGTTGCCCGGCACCGGTCGGAGAATCCGCCGGCAGAGCCTGCGTCCGATGAACTGGTGGTCAAGCTGGTGGTGACCCGAGGCGTGGAGGGCGCGCCCGCCCCCACCGCCTGGGTCCAGGCTTCCCCGGCCGGGGCTGCCGGGCGGCGGCAACGGGAAACGGGCATTGACGTCATCCTCCTTGACCGGGGCTATGACAGTGACGTGGCCGAACGGGCACCCTGGCTGCTCCTGGGGGCCAAGACGCTCTCGTACGCCGTCAACATGGCAGCGCTGCGCTACGCGCACAAGCAGGGCGCCGATGACGTCATCTTCACCTCCTCCGATGGTCGCGTGCTGGAAGGTCCCACGTCCACGGTGCTGCTGGCCCATGTGGAAAAGTCCGACGACGGCACATCAGTGAAGCGCCTCATCACACCGCAGCTGGACAGCGGCATCCTCCCCGGAACGTCCCAGGGTGCGCTCTTTGCAGCTGCCAAGGCGGCCGGCTGGGAACTGGGCTACGGCCCGCTGGAGCCACAGGACCTCCTGGACGCCGATGCGGTCTGGCTGATCTCCAGTGTCCGCCTGCTGGCGCCTGTGAACCGGATCGACGGCAAGGAGATCGGCACCCCGTCCGTCCAGAAGGAGCTGACCGCCGAATTGAGCGGACTTTTCGCCGGTATCCATTAGCGGGCGGGGGCCGGGCTGCCCTTTTGCCGCTCCGGCATCACCCGTAAGGTGTGCAGCATGGACTCGCAAAAGCTGCCGATCGAAAAACTGTCCTTTGACGACTGCTGGGAACTCCTTGCCAATGACATCGTCGGCAGGCTGGCGATCGTCGTGGACGAACATCCCGAGATCTTCCCCGTGAACTATGTGGTCCACCAGCGGAGCATCCTGTTCCGCACGGCACCCGGCTCCAAGCTTTGGGGCGCCCGGATGGAGCGGCCGGCGGCGCTGGAAATCGATGGCTACGATCCCGCCACGGAATTGGCCTGGAGCGTGGTGGTGCGGGGCGATACAGAGATCGTCGAAGACCAGGCCGTCAAGGATGCCGTGGACAGCCTTGGCCTTGAGCCGTGGCAGCCGGGCGAAAAGGCAAACTACGTCAGGCTGAACGCCAAGGCCCTGACCGGGCGCAGGTTCCAGGTGAACCGGCCGGACGTCTGGAACACCCGTCCGCAGGACCGGCGCCGGGCGTCATTCGAATAGCACTGCCCAAACACCAGCGTTTCCCAGGGCTTTCGCTGCGGTTTTCCCTGCTGCTTTCCTGCGGTCGCGCCAGTCAGGCGCCGGGAACCACGGTCTGCCGCGAAAGCTGCGTCTCCAGCCCGGACAACAGGATGGTGAGTCCCTGGTCAAGCTCCGTGGCGCCGTCGTACTCCGACAATGCCGGCGCCAGGGCGCGCAGCCGGGGGAACTCCATTGCGGGCAGGCGGTGGAGCCCCAGGCGCAGCAGTACCTCGTTCTCTTCCGGGTCCACCACGTATTCCTGCAGCTCGTTCAGGATGTGCCCGTAGAGGAAGCCATAGTAGGCGCGGTAGACGTGGAGCGCATCTGCCGGTTCGAATCCCGCCGCCACCAGCAGGGACAGGATCTGTTCCAGCGGCCGCAGCGTGCCCAGCGGACGCAGGCCCAGGGGCGTGGAGAGTGGCCGGGTTACCAGCAGGGGGACAACGTTGGGATGCCGGAGAGCCAGCGACCGCAGATTGTGCGCGATGGCCCGCAGCTGGGCTTTCCAATCGGGGTCCTCGGGATGAATGCTGAGCTGATCAAGCACCAGCTCGGAAACACCATCCAGCAGGGCTGCGCGGTTCTCGGCGTAGCGGTAGAGACTCATCGGATCCCGGCCAAGCTCCTGCCCAAGGCGGCGCATGGTCAGCGCGTCCAGTCCCTCGGCGTCAACCAGCTCCAGGGCCTTGGCCAGCACAATCTCCCTGCTCAACCTTGTTTTAGGCCTGCCGGGTGTCTTGGCGGAAGTCATTAATTGGTCCTCGCTGCCTGCCCTCACCCGCGGGTGATTCGAGACGGTTGCCTCACTTGTAGTCTACGGGTAAAGTCTACAGTGTAGACAGGCGCTGACACCGCTGATGGTCCCGATGCTTTGACGGGAATCAACCTATAGGTCCGATGGCCACCGTGCAGGACATCGGGTCTTGCTGCTGTAGCCGAACGGCGGCGCCGAGCACCTAGCGAAGGGAGCCGTCATGGCACATTCGCAGTTCGATATTTTTCTCCACGAAGCCACCTGCCCCGACCAGGTTTCAGGCTCCAGCCTGGACCCCGACCGCCTTTACGGGCTGTACACCAGCTGGTGCTTCATCAACCAACAGCAGCCCGGACCCGAGTCCAGCTTCTGGGAAGCCATGAAGCACCGGATTTCACCACGCCGCAACGGGCTTCGCATGAAGGGTCCTGCCGCTGCCGACTACATCCTGGCCAGCTACCCGGGTCTTGTCTAAAGTCCGCTTGGCGTTCCAAGCGGCCGCGCGGTAACCAGCGCAAACGATCAAATGCTGCGGCACGAACGTGCCGCAGCATTTTTCATGCCCTGGT
>DATIMT010000164.1:0-4752 GCA_035475035.1 Arthrobacter sp. | reverse complement strand
TCCGGAGCGCGGAACTCGATGCGCTTGGCCTTCGGGTTGGAACCGGTGATGGGGATACGGATACCGGCGGAGCGGTTGCCCTGCGAGTAGACCATGTTGACCGGAGCTTCGAAGCCCTTGACCAGGCGGCGGTAGGAATTCACCGTCGGGTTGGTGAAGGCCAGGACGGCGGAGGAGTGCTTCAGCAGGCCGCCGATGTACCAGCGGGCGGTATCGGACAGGCCGGCGTAGCCCTTCTCGTCGTAGAACAGCGGCTCGCCGCCGTTCCACAGCGACTGGTGGCAGTGCATGCCCGAGCCGTTGTCACCGAAGACCGGCTTGGGCATGAAGGTCACCGACTTGCCCCAGGCATCAGCCGTGTTCTTGATGACGTACTTGAACTTCTGCAGGTCATCGGCGGCGTGGGTCAGGGTGGTGAACTTGTAGTTGATTTCGGCCTGGCCGGCGGATCCAACTTCGTGGTGGCTGCGTTCGACCTCAAGGCCGGCTTCGTCCAGGGCAACACACATGGCGTCGCGCAGGTCAGCCTGCTTGTCGGTGGGGGAGACCGGGAAGTAACCGCCCTTGACGGGGGTCTTGTAGCCCAGGTTGCCGCCCTCTTCCTCGCGGCCGGTGTTCCAGTGGGCTTCCTCGGAGTCGATCTTGTAGAAGCTGCCCTGGGGGGAGGACTGGTACTGCACGTTGTCGAACACAAAGAACTCGGCCTCGGGGGCAAAGAACGCAGTGTCGGCAATGCCGGTGGAGGCCAGGTACGCTTCAGCCTTCTCGGCCACGCCGCGGGGATCGCGGTGGTAGGGGTCACCCGTGCGGGGGTTGACGATCGAGAAGTTCAGCGCGAGCGTCTTCTCCATGCGGAAGGTGTCCAGGAACGCGGTGGTCACATCCGGGATCAGCTGCATGTCAGACTCGGCGATGCCCTGGAAGCCGCGGATGGAGGAACCATCGAAGAGCTGTCCGTTGACGAAGAAATCAGCGTCGACACTCTTGGCCGGGACGTTGAAGTGCTGCTGGACGCCCGGAAGATCGGTGAAGCGGATATCGACGAACTTTACATCTTCGTCCTTGATGAACTTGAGGACTTCGTCCGCAGTCTTGAACATCTATGCTCCTAACGCATATGTAAATATCTGGCATGCAAGCCATATGATCCAGCGCAATCCAAAAGCAGGGAGAACGCGTGGTTTTCCCTGCTCGGGTACCTGCCGGAGGATTGCTTGAAACTGCTAACAGCCTATGGATGCGGGATTTCCCGTCCGTGTCCGCATTGTTTCGGGCAGGTTACAGAATGCCCTGCTATGACCACGCTATCCTCCGTCCACGTTGTGGTCGACTCCTATCCACACTGTGGGCGCGCCGCCGGTCCGGCAGCTCGGTAAGCTTGGACGGTGGTAGATCGTAAAGACATTGGCTCGTGGCTCAGCGGACCGGACACCTCCGGCATCTCGAAGTATCCCGGGGAGCGCCTGGGCCTGCCGGAGTCCGGTCCGGGCTCCATCGCCCGGGCAGGGCGCCGGATCGCCGCGATCGTGATCGACTGGGGAATCGCACTGCTGATCAGCAATTTTGCCTTTGGCGGCGACTCCTGGGCCACGCTGGCGGTTTTCGCAGTGGAGCAGATCCTGCTGGTGGGAACCCTCGGGTACAGCATCGGCCACCGCATTATGGGCATCGCCGTGGTGAGGCCGGGAGGCGGAACTCCTGGACCACTCGCAGCCTTGGTCAGGGCCGTGCTTCTTTGCCTGGTGGTGCCCGCCGTCATCTTCGATCCTGACCAGCGCGGCCTGCACGACAAGGCCATGAACACGCTCCTGATCCGCCGCTGACCCTCGCCGGGCACTGACCCGAGCTGAGTACTGCGTGTCCCGTTGCGCGCGTCGGGCTATTTCTTGGCCCGCCGCTGCCGCCGGAACGCCGGCGCATTCGTGACAACCACACCGCCGATTACGACGGCGCCGCCCACCAGCTGCGCGGTGGTGTGGACGTGCCCCGCGAGGATCGTCAGGACCGCTGTGAACACCGTGATGAGGTTGAGGAACACCCCTGCACCACCTGCGGGCAGGACTGTCAGGGCCCGGTTCCACAGCAGGTAGGACAGAACTGACGGGAAAATGGCGATAAACAGCAGTGACGCCAGCGCATTGCCCGTGGATGGAAGGGTCAGTCCGCCTGTGGCGAAGCGCACCGGGGCCAGCAGGGCCACCGCCACCGCTGCCTGGACGGCCGTGGCGGTAACCGGCGGGATTTTCGGGGCCAGCCGGCCGATCACCGTGTACGCCGTCCAGACAACCACGGCCCCCACCATGAGCACCTCACCAGTACCGAAACCGCTGGTGGCCAGCCTCCCGGCATCGCCTCCGCTGATGACGATGAGGACACCCACCAACGCCGCCAGGACGCCGGCTACTGACAACGGCGTCAATCGTTCGCGCAGGAAGACCGCGGCCGCCAGCGTAATGAGGGCAGGATTGAAAGCGTTGATCAGGGACGCATTGAAGGCATCGGTGTGCTCAAGGGCGAAGTAGAGCAGAAGGTTGTAACCGAGCAGGCCGCAGATGCTCAACGCGAGCAGCCATGGCCACGCGGCCAGGACGGACCGCCAGCATGGCCGCTCCACCAGTTGGGCAATCACCAGCAACGGCACCAGCGCGATGGCCCACCGCAGGACCACCAGGCTCAGCGGATCGATGCTTTGGACCGCACCGGCGCCCACGACGTAATTCCCGGCCCAGAACAGCGTTGCCCCCAGCAGGGAAAGGACGGCCACCACCCTGCGTCGCTGGGGACGGAGGGCTGGCAGCCCTGCTTTGAATGACGGCTGTGCCTGCAGTCCCGCACCAACGGACTCCACGGACGCCCGCCTACGCCCGGCTGGACTCAAGTTCACCGGCGGGTACTTCTGCCGCCGGGGCGCTGAGGTATCCACGCTGCCCCGCCCACCGTTCGAACAGGAGGGTGGCGAACGGGAAGACGGCGGACAGGCCGGCCAACGAAGCCACCAGGAACGGCCAGCGCTGCACGCGCCACAGCATGAGTGCGGCAACACCGTAGCCGATGAACAGCGCCCCGTGGACAGGTCCCGCCACCTGGACGCCGAGCTCCGTAAGGCCGGCGATCCATTTGAAGTACATGCCGGCCAGGAGCGCAGCCCAACTGCAGGCCTCGGCCACGGCGAGGATGCGGAAGGCGCGGATCACTGTTCTTCCAGGGTTCATGGTCATCTCCTGTCGCAGGTTTGATGCACGTCCGTTGGTTGGTGGAAGCTGCGGGCGCGGACTAGGCACAGGCGGTCCGGTCGCAAGAAAAAACGCCCCGGCCGGCAGTGCCGGTACCGGGGCGTTCCACCAGCTAGCGTCCGCGGTTGGGACGGGCCTTGTAGGGATCGATGCCCTTGGGAATGGGCAGCTTGGAGCCCATCGAGGCGATGCGCTTGGATACGGTGCTGACCTCCAGCTTGGTCAGTTCGTTCTTCATCTTGCCCATCTGCTTGGCCACCTGGCTCAGCGGAACCTGGCCTTCACCCCGCCCGGTCTGGATGGTGTGGACGGGGACGTTGGGCAGGATGCGCGCAAGGCGCTTGCGCTCAGCATCGAGCAGCGGTTTCACCCGGTGCGTGGGGCCTTCACTGACAAGGACGACGCCGGGACGGCCAACGGCGCGGAACACGGCATCCTGCGTGCGCGGGTTGACGGCCACCGGCTGTTCCTCGGTGATCCATCCACGGCGGAGGGTGCCGAGGGCAGCGCCGGAGGCTCCCGGCTGGTTTTCAATCTGTGCGAACGCAGCACGTTCGGCGCGGCGGGACAGGATGAAGGTGGCCGCCAGCAGGCCGAGCGGAATGCCGATGATCAGGCCGGTAATCCAGTTATCCAGCCAGAAGCCCACCAGGAAGCTCACGGCCACAACGCCCAGGAACGCCAGCAGCATCAGCCACGGAACCATGGGGTCGTGGCGGCGGGTCATGGTGAAGACCTCGCCGATCTGCTTGAGCCTGCTGGGCTTCTTGGCCTTTGCTTCCTTCGGCTTGCGCGTGAACAGGCCGCGCTTCACCGCGCTGGAGCCCGCCGGGGTGGAGTTGCTGGAGTCAGGGGATTTCGCCATAGTGCCTCAATTCTACGTGACTTAAACCAAAGGGCCGGACGTTGGAATCATCCAGCGTCCGGCCCATGGCAACTTCACGAAGGTGAGGTCAGGAATGGGCTGCGAGGAGGGTGGCGGCTTCCTGGCGGGTGGTGCCGGAGTCTTGGATGCCGTCGGCGATGTGGGCGAGTTCGGCGGGGATGTCGCGGCCTTTTTTGCGCATGGCGGTGGCCCAGAGCCGGCCGGCGCGGTAGGAGGAGCGGACCAGGGGGCCGGACATGACGCCGAGGAAGCCGATTTCCTGGGCTTCGTGTTGGAGGTCCACGAATTCCTGGGGTTTGACCCAGCGGTCCACGGGCAGGTGCCGTTCGCTGGGGCGGAGGTACTGGGTGATGGTGATCAGGTCACAGCCTGCTTCGTGGAGGTCGCGGAGGGCTTCGGAGATTTCTTCGCGGGTTTCGCCCATGCCCAGGATGAGGTTTGATTTGGTGACCATGCCCAGGTTACGGCCCTGGGTGATGACGTCCAGGGAGCGTTCGTAGCGGAATGCGGGGCGGATCCGTTTGAAGATCCGGGGCACGGTTTCGACGTTGTGGGCGAAGACTTCGGGGGCGGAGTCGCAGATCGCCTTGATGTGGTCGGGTTTGCCGGAGAAGTCGGGGATGAGCAGTTCGA
>DATIMT010000163.1:0-11429 GCA_035475035.1 Arthrobacter sp. | reverse complement strand
GCCATCTTGCCGGCAAACGCCGGGGCGTGGGCCTTCCAGGTGGAGATCTCGCCCTTGCGGGACTGCCGGGTGGCGGTGGTGGTGTGCAGGGCCTGGCCGACGGACTGGAAGATGGTTTCGACGTCGAGGCCCAGCAGGGTGCCGATCCCTGCGGCCGCGGAGGGGCCCAGGTGCGCCACGTGGTCGATCTTGTGCTTGTGCAGGCAGATGGCCTTGACCAGGTTCACCTGGATCTCGTACCCGGTGGCGATGCCGCGGACCAGGTCGTGGCCGCTGGCGCCCACATGCTGGGCGACGGCGAGGATCGGCGGGATGTTGTCGCCCGGATGGGAGTAGTCCGCGGCAAGGAAGGTGTCATGGTAGTCGAGTTCCCGGACGGCCACGCCGTTGGCCCAGGCGGCCCATTCCGGGGCCACCCGCTCATCAATGCCGAAGACCTTCGAGCCCTTGCCGCCGGTGCTGGGACCATGGGTGAGTGCCTGGGCGCGGGCTGCGACGATGGGAGCCCGGTTCAGGGAAGCGATGGCCACCGAGGCGTTGTCGATGACACGGTTGATCACCATGTCGGTCACCTCATCGGAGACGGCGACCGGGTCCGCGGCGACCTGCGCGATCTTGTAGGCAAGCTGGTCCTCACGGGCCAGGTTTTCTTCACTTTTGTAGACGCGGACGTGGTGTTCCTTAACCATGGTGCTCCTTCTGGTGGGGTGCGTGGGTTGCTTTGATGTGGGAGAGGCTTCGGTGCAGGTGGACGATGGTGGCCGCTTCGGCGAGCTTCGGATTGCCGGCGGCGATGGCCTCTGCGATGGCGGCGTGCTCCGCGGCCGCGGCCGTGAGGCGGCGGGCGTCGTCGGCCGCAAGCCGGCGTATCCGCACCAGATGCACGCGCAGCCCCCGCATGGCCTGGGCGAGGTAGGCGTTGGAAATGGCGGCGTCGATGGCTGAGTCCAGCCGGCCCACGAGCTGGTAGTACTCATGCAGGGCGGGGTCGCCGCCGGTGACCAGTTCCGGGGCCCGGAGCAGTTCGCGCTGCAGGCGCTCGAAGGTGCCGGCGTCGCCGCGTCGGGCGGCCAGCTCCGCCGCCCTGCCTTCGAGGGTTTCGCGGAGTTCGAACAGTTCGTCGATGTCCTCAAGGGAGATGCCGCTGACGACGACGCCGCGGCCACCCGCCGTCGTCAGTCCTTCCGCCGTAAGGCGTCCCAGGGCTTCCCTCAGCGGCGTGCGGGATACGCCCAGCCGCTCTGACTGTTCAACCTCGGCAAGGACTGTACCGGGCGCCAGGCGCCACTCAATGATGTCGTCGCGCAGGGCGGCATAGGCCTTGTCACTGGCGCGCATGGTGGTCTCCTTCCTCGGCTGACTGCACCAGTGTATACACAGAAGCGAGTAAAGGAACTTGAACTGAAGGAAATGGCAAACGGAATCCCTATTTTGTATACACGGCCCTTGTGAGCGGCGAATGCTCCCGCTACCATGAGCTGCATCACAATGTCGTGGATGGGATTACGCTATGGCCACCAACAGCTACCGGGAAAGCTACCAGCGCAGTGTTGAACAGCCCGAAGACTTCTGGCTGGAGGCGGCGGGACAGATCGCCTGGAGCTCTCCGCCGGGCCGGGCGTTGGATTCCAGCCAGGCGCCGCTCTACAGCTGGTTTCCGGACGGCGTACTGAACACCTGCTACAACGCCCTGGATAGGCATGTCGTCGAGGGCCGCGGAGGGCAGGATGCCCTGATCCATGACTCCGCCATGCTGGGAACCCGGCAGCGCTACACGTACGCCCAGCTCACGGACGTTGTGGCACGCTTTGCCGGTGTGCTGCGCGGCCACGGCGTGGGCAAGGGGGACCGTGTGGTGATTTACATGCCAATGATCCCGGAAGCCGCGATCGCCATGCTGGCAACCGCCCGGCTGGGCGCCATCCATTCTGTGGTCTTCGGTGGCTTTGCGCCGAAGGAGCTCGCAGCCCGGATCCGTGACGCCGGACCCGCTGTGGTGGTCACCGCGTCGGGCGGGATCGAGCCCGCGCGCCGGATCGAGTACCTGCCGGCGGTCGCCGAGGCGCTCAGCCTGGCAGGGACGCCGGACATTCCCGTGCTGGTCAAGGAACGTGCCGGCTTCGCATCATCGACGGCTGGCCACCCCGGCTGGCTGGACTGGGACACGGCTATGGCCTCGGCGGAGCCTGCAGCTCCCGTCGACGTAAAGGCCACCGACCCGCTCTACATCCTTTACACCTCCGGAACCACGGGCACACCCAAAGGGGTGGTGCGGGACAATGGCGGCTACGCAGTTGCCCTGCGCTGGACGCTGGAGAACATCTACGACGTCGGCCCCGGCGACGTCATGTGGACCGCTTCGGACGTTGGCTGGGTGGTGGGACACTCCTACATCGTGTACGGTCCGCTGCTCGCCGGCGCCACCACCGTGATGTACGAAGGCAAACCGGTTGGCACTCCGGACGCCGGCGCGTTCTGGCGCGTGGTGCAGGACCACAAGGTCAATGTGCTGTTCACTGCCCCCACGGCGCTGCGGGCCATTCGCAAGGCTGATCCGGAAGCGTCGCTGCTGGCCAGCTATGATATCTCCACCCTGCGCACCCTGTTCACCGCCGGTGAGAGGCTGGACACGGACACTTTCCACTGGGCGTCCCGGGTCCTCGGAGTGCCGGTGGTGGACCACTGGTGGCAGACCGAGACCGGTTGGGCCATCTGCGCCAGTCCGCGCGGCCTGGAGCGTTTACCCATCAAGGCAGGCTCCCCGAGCGTTCCGATGCCCGGGTACCGGCTACAGATTCTCGATGGCCAAGGGGAGGAGGTGGCTGGCGGTACCGAGGGCAACATTGTGCTGGGACTGCCGCTGCCGCCCGGCACCCTCACCACGCTCTGGGGAAACGACGAACGCTTCATTTCCTCCTATCTGGAGGCCTTCGAGGGCTGCTACGCCACGGGGGACTCCGGATACCGGGATGCGGACGGGTATCTGTTTGTCATGGGGCGCACCGACGACATCATCAACGTTGCCGGACACCGGCTCTCCACCGGTGCGATCGAACAGGTGATCGGCCAGCATCCGGCAGTTGCCGAGTGCGCGGTGATCGGCCTCGCCGATTCGCTCAAGGGCCAGCGACCCAGCGGCTACGTGGTGCTCAAGTCGGGCGTCGAGATCCCCGACGACCTTCTGGCCAGGGACCTGGTGGCCTTGGTCCGGCGGGACATTGGTGCGGTTGCGGACTTCAAACACGTGACTGTCGTCGAGGCGCTGCCCAAGACACGGTCCGGCAAGATTCTCCGCAAGACCATGCGCCAGATAGCGGACGGCGAGGAGTACACGGTGCCCTCCACTATCGAAGATCCAGGGGTCATTGACCAGTTGATCGGAGTACTCCGGGTAAGCGGGGCCGAAGCCGGCTAAGGACCCGGCGGGCGCGCTCAATTTTGAAGCGGCTCAGCGGGGGTTCCAGCGGTATTCGTTCTCCGGCCTGCCGGGGGTGCCGTAGCGGGCGGTGCGGGAAACAGTTCCGGCATCGGCAAGGTATTCGAGGTATCGCCGCGCCGTCACCCGCGACATCCCCAGGGCGTCCATGACCTCGGTGGCGGACACTGCCGCCGGCTGCCCTCGGAGAAACTCCTGGACGGAGCCAAGTGTCGAGACGGACAGGCCCTTGGGGAGCGGGAGCTCGGACGGTGCCCGGAGGCTGGCGAATGCCCGGTCCACCTCGCTTTGGGATGTGCCGCCCTTGCCCAGGCCACCGCTGGTACCCGCCAGCTGCTGGCGGAACTGGCGGTAGTTTTCCAGCTTGTCCGAGAACGTGGCGAACGTGAAGGGCTTAATCAGGTACTGGACTACGCCAATAGCCACTGCGCTGCGGACGATCGCCAGTTCGCGCACAGCGGTGATGGCGATAATGTCCGCAAGGATCCCCGCGGAACGCATTCGCCGGGCGATATCGAGTCCGTGGAGGTCGGGCAGGTTCATGTCCAGCAGGACCAGTTCCACGGGCTCTCCCGCAACCACGAATTCATTCAGCAGCCGCAACGCCGACTGGCCGTCGGGAGCTGTGCCGGCGAGCTCGAATCCGTCCAGCCTCCCCACGTAGGCGGCGTGGGCTGCCGACGCGATGGCCTCGTCTTCGACGACGAGGACCCGGATGTTGCTCACTGTCTATGCTCCTTCTCCGCGGACGGCGCTGCGGGCAGGAATACTTCGAACTTGGCGCCGCGCCGGCCGTTGATGGCCAGCGTACCGCCCAAACGCTGCACCGCCTGCCGGACCAGGGCCAGGCCAATGCCCCGGCCTCCGGCCCCCGCAGGCTTGGTGCTGAATCCGTGCCGGAAGATCTTTTCTGCATCCGCGGGGTCGATGGGCGTCCCGGAATCGGTAACGGCGATGTCCAGTCCTTCCTCATCGGCTTCCAGGGTCAGCACTACTCGCCGGGGAGACGGGGAATCGGCGGCCGCGTCAATGGCGTTGTCCAGCAGGTTGCCCAGGATTGTCACCAGGTCCTGGACGGCTACCCCGGATGCTGTGCCGGAGCCCAGGGTGGACACATCCAGCTGGACGCCGCGTTCGTGGGCCTCGGCAACCTTCCCCATGACCAGGGCGCCCACCACCGGTTCATCGATCGAGCTCACCATGTCATCTGTCAGCTGCTGGCTCAGGGCAAGGTCCTTTGTGGCAAAGTCCAGGGCCTCCCCGGTACGGCCCAGTTCCAGGAGCGAAACCATCGTGTGCAGCCTGTTCGCGTGTTCGTGGGTTTGGGCACGCAGCGCATCGGAAAGAGTCCGCATGGTCTGCAGTTCGTTGCCCAGCGCTTCGATTTCTGTCCGGTCCCGGAGGGTGGCCACCGTTCCATATACGGGGACCTTGCCGCGCGTCCCCGGGGACTCAGGACCCCGGGCAGGTCCCTGGTTGACCACCAGCACGCGGGAACCGGCCAGGACTATTTCGTCCTTGGTGGTTCGTCCCGAATCGAACAGGTTGCGCAGTTCGGCGTCCAGGGGAAGGTCCGCCAGCGACGGGGGGCGGGTGGGGTCATTGCTGCCGGTGTCCGCCAGGCCCAGCAGTTCGGCAGCCTGGTCGTTATACATCACAACGCGTTTCCTGGCGTCGATGAGGATGAGGCCTTCGCGGACCGAGTGCAGCACCGATTCGTAATAGGCGAACAGCTGCGCCAACTGCTCAGGACCCCAGCCCCGGGTTACCCGCCGCAGGTACCTGCCCAGCAGCCACGACGCCAGGGACCCGCCCACCAGCAGGGCTACGCCGACGGCCAGCAGGACGGGAAGGCGTCCGGCGAAGGCGATATCCACGCTGCGGACCGTTACCCCCACGGCCACGAGCGCTTTGACTGTCCCTGCGGCGTCCTTGACGGGAACGATGGTCCGCACCGACGGGCCAAGGGTCCCTGCCGTCACTTCGGTGAAGGCATGGCCGCGCAGTGCTTCGTCGATGGAGCCGATATAGGGCCGGCCCAGCTCCTCATCGCGGGGATGGGTCCAGCGGGTCCGGTCGGGAGCCATGATGGTAATGAAATCGACGCCGGCCGCGGCGGTCACGTCCTTGGCGTAGGGCTGCAGGAGGGCGGACGGGTCCGGCGTGGCAGCTGCCTGAAGCACCAAGGGGTTGGCGGCGATGGAGGCAGCCACCCCTTCCATCCGGCGGCCGGCCTCGTCATACGTCCGGTCCCGCGCGTCCACATAGGCGGCCGTGCCCACGATCGCGATAAAGGACACGACGATCAGCAGGTTCGCCAGGAAGAGCCGGCGGGCGATACTCCAGCGGTGGATCATGCCTGCCTCCCTTTGACCCTGCGGATGCCGCGACCAATATGAACGCAACGGTGAGCTGGATCACGGCGTGCCCAATGATGGATATCACATTGCACAGACGTGTTGAGCCCAGAGACTGCGCCGCAGCGTCTATCAGAATATCCACAAGGAGACACATCATGGCTTCTCAACGAGGAGAGTCGCTCGAGACCGCGACCCCGCGGCGCAAGGGACTGGACAAGTCCCACTACCTCTACATCGCCGTCATTGCCGCCGTCGTGCTCGGCGCGGTGGTTGGCCTGCTGTTCCCGGAGGTGGGCAAGTCCCTCAAGCCCCTGGGTGACGGCTTCGTCAAGCTCATCAAGATGATGATCGCACCGGTCATCTTCTGCACCATCGTCCTGGGCATCGGCTCCATCGCCAAGGCAGCCACCGTCGGCAAAGTCGGCGGCCTGGCGCTTGGCTACTTCATCGTCATGTCAACCTTCGCGCTGGCCATCGGTTTGGTGGTAGGCAACATCATCCACCCCGGCGAAGGCCTGAAGCTCACGCCTTACGACCCCAACAAGAAGGCCGCGACGGACAGCACCGTCGACTTCCTGCTGGGGATCATCCCCAATGACGTTCCCGTTCTGCCCACCCTGCTGGCAGCCATCCTGGTCGGCTTCGCGCTGCAGAAAATGGGAACCCAGGGCGCCCCGATCCTCAAGGCCATCGGCTACGGCCAGGCACTCGTGTTCCGTATCCTCATCATGATCATGTGGATCGCTCCCGTTGGTGCCTTCGGCGCCATCGCCGCCGTCGTCGGTGCCACCGGCTTCCAAGCCATCATCAGCATGTTCACCCTCATGGTGGCCTTCTACATCACCTGCGCACTGTTCATCGTTGTCATCCTCGGCGGAATCCTCCAGGTAGTGGCCGGCGTCAGCATCTTCAAGCTGATGAAGTACCTGGCACGCGAATACCTCATCATTTTCTCCACCTCATCCTCCGAGGCTGCGCTGCCGCGACTGATCGCCAAGATGGAACACCTTGGTGTCTCCAAGCCGGTCGTCGGCGTCACCGTTCCCACCGGTTACTCGTTCAACCTGGACGGCACGGCCATCTACCTGACCATGGCCTCCCTGTTCGTGGCCAACGCCATGGGAACCCCGTTGGACCTCGGTGCCCAGATCTCCCTGCTGGTCTTCATGATCATCGCCTCCAAGGGCGCCGCCGGTGTCACCGGCGCCGGCCTGGCCACCCTCGCGGCAGGCCTGCAGGCACACCGGCCCGAACTGCTGGGCGGCGTGGGCATTATCGTTGGCATCGACCGCTTCATGTCCGAAGCCCGCGCCCTGACCAACTTCACCGGCAACGCCGTGGCCACGGTCCTGGTGGGCACCTGGGTCAAGGAGATCGACGGCGACCAGGTCACCCGCGTCCTCTCCGGCGAGCTGCCCTTCGATGAGCAGACCATGATCGCCGGACACGGCGAGATGGCACCGAAGGAAGCAGGCGCACGTGAGGTAGCCAAGGCCTAGCCTTCGTCACCGCATCCGCATAGGAAACCGCCCCCGCAGCATGGCTGCGGGGGCGGTTTCGCGTTCCCCGCCACCTCAACCTTCGACCTCAGCTAGAGGGTCAAGGCTCAACATTCGCGGAAAGTCAAGTTCCGTCGAATACCGTGTCGGGCGCTGTAGCCTAGGGAGCAGAACGAAGGGCGCTGGTGAGCCAGCGGCAGGAAATCATCGTCATCGAAAGTGTGGACAGATACGTGAGCAGCGAACAGGGTTCAGCAACTCTGGAGGGCACGGAATTCGACCTGGAAAACGCGGTGATGGGGCCAACTGGGCGCCCATACCGGGAGTTCCCGGAACCCGCGCCGCTGTCCTCCCACGGTCCGGCCCGCGTCATCGCCATGGTCAACCAGAAGGGCGGCGTGGGGAAGACTACCTCCACCATTAACCTTGCGGCCGCGCTCGCCGAGTACGGCCGCCGCGTCCTGCTGGTGGACTTCGACCCCCAGGGTGCGCT
Organism: Arthrobacter sp.; assembly: GCA_035475035.1. Lineage (GTDB taxonomy): Bacteria > Actinomycetota > Actinomycetes > Actinomycetales > Micrococcaceae > Arthrobacter. The sequence goes on along the minus strand of DATIMT010000163.1, from coordinate 3,641 downwards.
CTCAGCCGGCCTGGGCGTGAACCCGCATGAGCTGGACCTCACGGTGTACAACGTCCTGATGGACCGCAAGGTGGACATCCGCGACGCCATCCACCAGACCGGCGTCGAGAACGTCGACCTGCTGCCGGCCAACATCGACCTCTCCGCGGCGGAAGTACAGCTGGTCAATGAGGTTGCGCGTGAACAGGTCCTGGACCGTGCGCTCAAGAAAGTCGAAGACGATTACGACGTCGTCCTCATCGACTGCCAGCCTTCCCTGGGCCTGCTCACCGTCAACGCCCTGACGGCAGCCCACGGCGTCATCATCCCGCTCATCTGCGAGTTCTTCGCCCTCCGCGCCGTGGCGCTCCTGGTGGAAACCATTGACAAGGTCCAGGACCGGCTGAACCCGCGGCTGCAGGTGGACGGCGTGCTGGCCACCATGTACGACGCCCGGACGCTGCACAGCCGCGAAGTGATCACCCGGCTGGTGGAAGCGTTCGGTGACAAGGTCTTCGAAACCGTCATCAAGCGCTCCATCAAGTTCGCAGATGCCACGGTGGCCGCGGAGCCCATCACCAGCTACGCCGGAAGCCACGTGGGCGCTGACGCCTACCGCCGGCTGGCCAAGGAGCTGATCTCCCGCGGCGGTGCACCCTAACCAGCCCGTGGCCGAATCCAAGCCCGGCTTCGAGGTGCGGCTGGCCAACTTCACAGGTCCGTTTGACCTCCTCCTGGGTCTGATCGCCAAACACCAGCTGGACATCACCGAGGTGGCCATCGCCACGGTCACGGATGAGTTCATCAAGTACATCCGGAACCTGCAGAAACTCGGTGAAGAGTGGGCCCTGGATGAGGCAAGCGAGTTCCTGGTGATCGCCGCCACGCTGCTTGACCTCAAGGCAGCACGGCTCCTTCCCGCCGGCGAAGTTGAGGACGACGAGGACATCGCCCTGCTGGAGGCCCGGGACCTCCTGTTTGCGCGGCTGCTCCAGTACAGGGCCTTCAAACAGGTGGCCGGCATCCTGGGTGAAACCCTGCACCATGAGGCCATGCGCTTTCCCCGCCAGGTGGCGCTGGAGGAGCACTTCGCCGCGATGCTTCCCGAGCTGGTCTGGAAACACACCCCCGAACAGTTCGCAGCGCTGGCCGAGGCCGCGCTCCGGCCCAAGGCGCCGGTGCAACCACCGCAGGTGGCCCTCGGCCACCTCCACGGCAGCAACGTCAGCGTCAAGGAACAGGCCCGGATGCTGGGGCTTCGCCTTCAGCAGGAGTCGCCGCAGACCTTCCGTTCCCTGATTTCCGACGCCGACTCCAGCCTTGTAGTGGTGGCGCGGTTCCTGGCCCTCCTGGAACTGTTCCGGGACCGGGCCGTCTCATTCGACCAACTGTCCCCGCTGGCGGAGCTGGCCGTCCACTGGACCGCGGACGGCCGGGACTGGTCAGCAGAAAACCTGAGCGAAGAGTACGAGGAGCAATTGTGAATTCCACGGGACAGGACAGGGAGCTGAAAGACGTGGGGCTGCAGGAGGGCCTTGATCACGGCCCGGACTTCGAGGACCTCCCCGGCGGTGCCAAGGCTGCCCTCGAGGCGGTGCTCATGGTCCTGGACCAACCCGCCACGGAGGAGGAACTGGCCGCAGGGCTGGGCCTGACGGTCAACGGCGTGCGCTCCCTGCTGGCAGAACTGCAGCGCGAGTATAACGGCTATACTGTTAAAGCCCCGGATATGGAGAGTGCCAGCCACGCTGGCCTTGGCTCCAGCCCCCGGGGTTTTGAATTGCGGAACATCGCCGGTGGCTGGCGGATCTACTCCCGCGCTGAGTTTGCCGGGATCGTTGGCAAATATGTGCTTGAGGGGCAGACAGCCAGGCTTACCCAGGCGGCGTTGGAAACACTGGCAGTCATCGCGTACCGCCAGCCCGTTTCCCGGGCGCGCGTGTCTGCAATTCGCGGAGTCAATGTTGACTCTGTCGTACGGACACTGGCCCAGCGCGGGCTGATCCAGGACGCGGGAACGGATCCCGAGTCCGGCGCGATCCTCTACAGGACTACCTCCTACTTCCTCGAACGGATGGGAATCGGTTCTGTAGCGGACCTGCCAAAGCTGTCGCCGCACCTTCCGGGGCTCGACGGGATCGCAGAGTTCTACGACGCCGAGACGATGTAGGCAGGGGCACTTCCTGCCTGCGCCAAATATATTCATCAGGGCAGACGAAGTCTGCACGGCTGGCTAGGGTTGTCCTTGGACACCTCTGCCGGCCAAAACACATTGAAGGACGGGTCATGACACAGGCGGGACGCCAGGGTTCACCACGTAACGGTTCGGGACGCGGCGGCAACGATCGCAACAGTTCCCAGCAGCGCAGCCCACAGGGCGGCAGCTTCAGCGCAGGTTCGCGCGGCGGCACAGGAAAGCGGGCCGCCGGTTTCGGCGGGGACCGGCCGCACCGCGCCCCCAAGCCGCGGGAGGAACGCTTCATCGATCCCGATCTCGCGGGGGAGCAGCAGCCCCGTGCAGCGGAGGGCGCCAAGCCGTCGTCGCGCAAGCCTGCTGCCCGCAAGCCCGGCGCCAGGAAGGCCCCCGGAACCCCCGGCGCCCCCAAGCCCAAGCAACGCACCGGCGCTCCCGGGGCAGCGGCTTCCCGTGCGTTCGGCAGCGAACGCTTCGGCCAGAACCTGGGTCCGGTCCGCAAACCCACCCGCAAGAAGGGCCCCCGCGGCAACGTTCCGCAGTCCGAACTCCATGATGCCGACGGCGTGCGCCTCCAGAAAGTGATGGCGTCCGCAGGAGTGGCCTCCCGGCGCGTCTGCGAGGAGATGATCGCCGAGGGCCGGGTTGAGGTGGACGGCCAGGTAGTCACAGAGCTCGGCGTGCGCGTCGATCCCAAGACCGCCGTCATCCACGTTGATGGCCTGCGGATCCAGCTGGACGAGAACCTGGTCTACATGGTGTTCAACAAGCCCAAGGGCGTGGTGTCCACCATGGAGGATCCCGAGGGCCGGCCCTGCATCAGCGACTTCCTCAAGAGCAACAAGAACACCGGCGAGCGGCTCTTCCACGTGGGCCGGCTGGACGTCGCCACCGAGGGCCTGCTGCTGCTGACCAACGACGGCGAGCTGGCCAACCGGCTGACGCACCCCTCCTACGAAGTGCCCAAGACCTACCTGGTCCAGGTCCGCGGTCCGTTCCCGCAGGGCATCGGCGCCCAGCTGAAGGAAGGCATCGAACTCGAGGACGGCTTCGCGTCCGTCGACTCCTTCCGGCTGGTCGACTCGACCCCTGGCCACGTGCTGATTGAAGTGGTCCTGCACTCGGGCAAGAACCGCATTGTCCGGCGCCTGTTCGACGCCGTCGGCTTCCCGGTGCAGCGGCTCATCCGCACCGAGATCGGCCCGATCCGCCTCGGCGACCTGCGCCCGGGCCGCACGCGGCACCTGTCGCAGGCCGAGATCGGGGCGCTGTTCAAGGCCGTGGGGGAGTAGAAAGCGGACAGCTCCTGTCCGGTACTCCCGCGATACTGGAGCCATGCTCGAGACCTCGGCCCGGCTGCTCACCCTGCTGTCCCTGCTGCAGGCCCGCCGCGACTGGCCCGGCCGCACGCTCGCCGACCGGCTCGAGGTCAGCGCGCGCACCGTGCGCCGCGACGACGACCGGCTCC
>DATIMT010000162.1:0-6043 GCA_035475035.1 Arthrobacter sp. | reverse complement strand
GTGCCCAGGATGGTGCCGCCCTGCTTGGCGATACCGCGGACCATGGTGCGGGGGATATCGATGATGTCCCCCTCCACGACACCCCGCCAGCCGTCACGGAATCCGACGAATTCCTGGCCGTGGACGGCAATGCCCTTCAGCACCGCGCCGCGGATCACGGCGTTCAATCCGGGGCAGTCGCCACCGCTGGTGAGGATTCCAATTTTCATGTTCGGCTCAAATCCTGGGGAGAAGGTTTACAGGCAGAGCGCCACGCTGAGCTCACCTAGAAGTGTAGTGGGGTGTGTGGGGTACGACACAAACCGGTTACATCAGCGGCACTCAGGCAGGAAAGGTCCGGGCATCGGACAGGCCCCCGCCTTCGCTCATCATTCGCGAAAGCAGGGGCCGTGGTCCCGTGGATGCCGGGATTCGTTGCCGTGCGGGTCAGGGCCGGTTGAGCGAACGGCGGTCCAGGAATGTCTGTAGCAGGATCTCGTTGCGCTGGTCCGGGATGATCACCCAGGCCAGGAGGTAGAAGACCACCGCGGGGCCGGGGAGGAGGCAGAACAGCAGGAAAGCGATGCGGACATAAGCCACGTCAACGTTGAGCTGCGCCGCGATGCCGCCCAGCACCCCGCCGAGCCAGCGCTGCGGGCCGCGCTTCAGGCCGAAGCCCCTGACAATGCTGAAGAACTTATCCATGGTTCAAGACTTCCCTGTAGTTGATTCGTTGTCACGTTTGCGGGCGGAGAGCAGGCCGCCGGCCACCAGGGCCACGCCCGCGCCGATCATGAGGCCGATCAGGACGTACGTGCCGTTGAGGGTGACGATGCCCAGCTGCGCCACGATGATCAGCGCGGCCAGCGCCAGGACAATCAGTCCCCACACCACCGTTATCACCCTGGCAGGGGCCGGTCCGGCTGTGTCCTGGCCTGCCGTCGTCCGAATGTTGCTGCTGTCCATGTCAGTTGCCTTCCTGGATAGTGACGTTGCTGAAGGTGCCATCGATCCGCACCACCAGGTGGTTTCCGGGCTTGTCCGTGTTGTAGCTGCTCTCGCGGGTGGTGGTGCCGCCGCGCTGGCCGCTGGACTCGTTCAGGTTTCCCATGGTCATGTCCGCCTTGATATCGACGGGCACGTTCCGGGGGATCACCACGGTCACGTTGCTGGCGGTGATGTCCAGGGGAACCACGACGTCGGACGTCAGGGGGGCGCTTGGGGACAGGCCCGTGAGGTCCACGGTTCCCCGCCCGGCGGTGATGTCGAGCCCGCCGCGTGCCTGCTCAACGCTGGCCGGGTTCCAGTCCACCTGCTGGAAGCGCATCCTGCCGTCGTCCAGGGTGTTGGAGATGCCGCCGGTCACCAGTGCGATTACTGCAAAGAGGCTCAGGATGCCCGAGGTCCGGCCGCGGAAACCTGCCACCAGGATGCCGAGGCCAAGGACTGCCGCCGCGCTGCCCCACACAATGGCGTTGGCGGAGCCGCCCAGGTTGATGATGTCTGCAGCATCCAGCGCCTTGAGTCCACCGCCGACCAGCAGGGCGGACCCCGTTGCGATGGCGACGGCGGGGGCGCCCGGGCCGGAAGGCCGGGGCTTTGGCGGCCGCGGGGGAACCCACGGTGCAGGATAGTTGCTTCCACCGGGCACCCCGCTGCCTGGCCCGCCCGGGCCTGTGGTGCCGGGGCCGCCGGGCATGCCGGGAGCACCGGGGGTGCCGGGGGAACCTCCACCCGGGACGCCGGGAGTACCGTAGCCGCCGTGGCCGTAGGAGCCTGTACCCGTTCCGCCAGCGGGGCTGCTGCCGTACGGGGGCGCTGCAGGGAATCCGGCAGATGGGCCGGAGGCCGTGCCTGCGGAGAACGATGAAGTGTGTTCCGTGCGGTTGCGCCCCATCGGATAGGACCCACCGGACACATGGCCGGCCATCGTGGGGTGGGCCTTGTTGCGCTGCGAGAGGTAGTAGACGAGGTAGATCGCACCGCCCACCCAGAAGACGGTCCAAAGCAGGCCGCTCAGGCCGTTGTGGCTCCAGCCCCAGAATCCGCCGCCCAGGCCGGTGAGTCCAAGGACCGTGGCGATGAGGGAACCAGTCATGCCGCTGGACCAGCGGCCCGCACCGGCTTCCTGGACATGGATCCTGCCGTCCGGTTCCGGAAGGAAGGCCCATGCCAGGCCGTAGACCAGTACGCCGATCCCGGCCAGGAGGGTCAGGACGATGAAGACGCCGCGGATGATGATGGGGTCCACGCCAAGCCGGTGGGCGATGCCGCTGCAGACGCCGCCGATCCAGCGGTCGTTGCCCCGGTAGATGCCCTGGCTGCGGATCCAGCCGAAGAAATCGATGGAAGGAGCCGGGGCAGTGGGGTTGCTCTGGAAGGCGTGGCCCTGGGCTGGGTCACCAGGGTCAGCCGCCGGGCCAGCGCCCGGACCAGCCGCTGCATCTGCCGCAGCATGCGGGTGCTCTGAGGAAGCGGACGGCAGCGGCTCGGTGGGGCGCTCGCCGTCGTCACCGGACAAGGGCCCGGAAGGATGTTCGTCGTCGGGGGAAGGGGTCTGCGAGTTCATACCTCGATCCTGCCGTCCAGGAAGGATGGCGCTCTACTGGGGGAGACCCTGAACCGTCCCTGAGCTGTCCCCGATTAGCGGTCTGATCCGGTCCGGGCAACCCTGATCCGTGTTTGGATTGATCCATGACAACCCTCCCGGTGCGCCCGCCCCTGGCGCGGAGCAGCGACCGTGTCATCGCCGGCGTGTGCTCCGGACTCGCAGCGCACCTGGGCTGGCCGGTGAAGAACGTCCGTGTGGGTATGGTCCTTGCCTCTTTCGCGGGAGGGGCCGGCCTGGTCTTCTACGCGTGGCTGTGGATCATGGTGCCCACCGCGGACGAAGCGGCGCGCCGCAACGCCCGCCGCCCGGCGTCGCCCATTGCTCCCGCCGTCAGCCAGCCCGTCCGGGGCCAGTCACTGCACGGCCAGCCGACGCAGCGCCAGTCGACCCAGGGAACGCAGTTCGACGGCGGCACACCGGCAGGTGCCGGTGGATCCGCTCCAACGGGCGCAGCCGGGGCAGCCGCGCCACCCTGGTTCCGCGTGCGTGGGATGCGGTACGGCAAGGAAATCCTGCTCGGCTGCGGGCTCCTGCTGGTGGCCGGCATCATGATCGCCCAACTGTTGGGCGTGGACGTGTCCCTTGGGACGCTGATCCCCGCCGCAGCGGTGCTGGGCGGGGCCTCGATCGCCTGGATGCAGCTGGACGAGACCCGGCGGGCAGGGCTGGTGGACAAGACCAAAGCGGACCAGGCCGGCGGGTGGGGAAGGCTGGCCGCAGGGTTGGCGCTGGTGGTTGCCGGTGTCCTGGTGATGGTGTCCGGCTCGGGCTCATGGGAACAGACATGGCTGGCGTTGCTGGCTTCCGTCGCAGTCCTGGGCGGCGTGGTGCTGGTCCTGCTGCCGTGGGCGCTGAAGTTCTGGCGGGACCTGGAAGCCGAACGCGCCGGCAGGATCCGCGAGACCGAACGGGCAGAAATCGCCGCCCACCTTCACGATTCGGTGCTGCAGACGCTCGCCCTGATCCAGCGGCGCGCCGCCAGCGAGCACGACGTCGTCCGACTCGCCCGCGCGCAGGAACGCGAACTGCGTGGCTGGCTGTTCCAGGACCCCGGCCGCGAAAGCGGACAGCTTTCAGCCCGGATCAAGGAGGTTGCCGCGGAGGTGGAAGACCTGCTCGGCAACGCCGTGGAAGTAGTCACCGTGGGCGATGCCGCCATGACCGAGGCGCACGAAGCCCTGGTCCAGGCAAGCCGCGAGGCCATGCTCAACGCCTCACGGCACGGCGGCGGAACCGTCTCGGTCTACCTTGAGGCCTCGGACGGGAAGACCGAGATCTTCGTCAAGGACAGAGGTCCCGGGTTCCAGCTGGGGGATGTGCCGGCGGACCGGCTTGGCGTCAGGGAATCAATCATTGGCAGGATGAAACGGCACGGCGGCTCGGCGGCCATCCTCAGCACGGGGGACGGCACCGAGGTCCGCCTGAGGCTGCCGGCTGCAGCAGAACATGCGGAAGGAAAATCATGAACACGACCCAGGGGGCAGGTGCCCGAAGCGCCCGGCCCGCCAATTCCGTACGGGTGGTCATTGTGGACGATCACGCCATCTTCCGGTCCGGGCTGAAAGCGGACCTCGACGCCAGCATCCAGGTGGTGGGGGAGGCAGCCACCGTTGAGGAGGCCATCGCCGTGATCGCCCAGCAGCGGCCCGACGTCGTCCTCCTGGACGTCCACCTGCCCGGCGGGCTGGGTGGCGGCGGCCGGGAAGTCATTGCCGGTTCCGCCGCGCTCCTGTCCGCCACCCGCTTCCTTGCCCTGAGCGTTTCGGACGCGGCCGAGGACGTGGTGGCCGTCATCCGCGCCGGTGCCCGCGGCTACGTCACCAAGACCATCTCCGGCGCCGAGATCACCGACGCCGTGTTCCGGGTGGCCGGCGGCGACGCGGTCTTCTCGCCGCGCCTTGCCGGGTTCGTCCTGGACGCCTTCGGCACCGCGCCCGCTGATATTGCCGATGACGAGCTGGACAAGCTTTCCGCCCGGGAACTCGAAGTGATGCGCCTCATCGCGCGGGGCTACAGCTACAAGGAGGTGGCCAAGGAGCTCTTCATCAGCATCAAGACCGTGGAGACCCATGTGTCAGCAGTACTGCGCAAGCTCCAGCTTTCGAGCCGCCACGAACTCACCAAGTGGGCCGCTGAGCGCCGCCTCCTCTGAACCCGCCAGACGCCCGCTCACCTTTGACGGCTTTTGTTCCAACGCCCGCTCACTTTCTGCGGTTTAAAGGCCAACGCCCGCTCACTATCCTCAAGGAAGTGAGCGGGCGTCTGGGTTGTTGTTGCGGGAAGCGAGCGGACGTCTACTGGGCCTTGCCCAGGAAGTCCTGCAGTCGCTGGACGCCCGTGGCCAGGTCATCATCGCCAAGGGCGTAGGAGAGGCGCAGGTAGCCGGAGGGGCCGAAGGCCTCGCCGGGCACCACGGCCACTTCAACTTCGTCGAGAATCAGCGAGGCCAGTTCGGCGGAGGTCTGCGGCGTGGCGGTGCCGGACGCCGTGGGGAACTCCTTGCCCAGCAGCGCGCGGACGTCCGCGTAGACGTAGAAGGCGCCCTTCGGCGTCGGGCATTCCACCCCGTCGATCGCGTTCAAACCCGCGACGATCGCCTTGCGCCGGCGGTCGAACGCCACCTTCATGTCGTCCACTGCGGTCAGGGGGCCGGACACCGCCGCGAGGGCAGCGATCTGCATGATGTTGGACACGTTCGAGGTGGCGTGCGACTGCAGGTTGGTGGCTGCCTTGATGACGTCGGCCGGGCCGATCATCCAGCCCACGCGCCATCCGGTCATGGCGTACGTCTTGGCGACACCGTTGAGGATGACCACCTTGTCGCCCAGTTCGGGTGCAGCGGTGGCAATCGACGTGAACGGAACGCCGTCGTAGGTCAGGTGCTCGTAGATCTCGTCCGTGACCACCCACAGGCCCTTGGCGGCGGCCCACTGGCCGATCTCCGCCACCTGTTCAGGGGAGTAGACAGCACCCGTGGGGTTCGACGGCGAGACGAAGAGCAGGATTTTGGTGCGGTCAGTGACGGCTGCTTCGAGCTGTTCTACGGTGACCAGGTAGTCCTGTTCAGGCCCGGCGAAAACCTCCACGGGGACGCCGTCGGCGAGCCGGATGGCCTCCGGGTACGTGGTCCAGAACGGGGTGGGGACGATGACCTCGTCGCCCGGGTCCAGCAGGGCGGCGAAGGTGTTGTACACCGCCTGCTTGCCGCCATTGGTCACCAGGACCTGGGCGGCCTCCGCCTTGTAGCCGGAATCCCTGAACGTCTTGTCCGCGATGGCCTGCTTCAGTTCGGGCAGGCCGCCCGCGGGGGAGTAGCGGTGGTACTTCGGCTGGCTGGCGGCGTCGATAGCGGCCTGCACGATGTACCCCGGAGTCGGGAAATCCGGCTCCCCGGCCCCGAAGCCGATGACCGGACGGCCGGCCGCCTTCAGTGCCTTCGCCTTGGCGTCGACG
>DATIMT010000161.1:0-22681 GCA_035475035.1 Arthrobacter sp. | reverse complement strand
TCGGCCGTGCACCAGTACACGTCCGTTTCCGGATGGAGGTCAAAGACTGCCCTGTGGGTGTAGGCGGTCTGGGTAAGGTAGCCGCCGGTGGTGTGCAGGATGCCCTTGGGTTTTCCGGTGGTGCCGGAGGTGTAGAGGATGTACAGCGGGTGCTCGGAGTCGTGGCCTACCGCGGTGTGGTCCGCTGATGCCGTCTCCACGGTGTCAGCCCACCAATGGTCCCGGCCATCGTGCCAGTCCACGTCCTGGCCGTTGCGCTTGACCACCACCACGTTCTGCACCGTGTGGCCGTCACCGTCTCCTTGGCGGGCCAGGGCATCGTCCACCGCTGCCTTCAGCGGGCTTGGCTTGCCGCGGCGGTACGTGCCGTCGGCGGTGACCACGAGCTTGGCTTCGGCGTCGTCGATCCGCGAACGGAGCGCATCTGCGGAGAAGCCACCGAACACGACCGAGTGGACCGCGCCGATGCGTGCGCAGGCCAGCAGGGTGATGACGGCTTCCGGGATCATGGGCAGGTACACGGCTACCCGGTCACCCTTGGACACGCCCAAGGACTCGAAGGCGTTGGCCGCCTTCTTCACTTCTTCAGTCAGCTGGGCATAGGTGTAGGTCCGGGTGTCGCCGGGTTCGCCCTCGAAGTAGATGGCCACCCGGTCGCCGCGGCCGGCCTCCACGTGCCGGTCCAGCGCGTTGTAGGCAGCGTTGAGCTCACCACCCACGAACCACTTGGCGAACGGCGGATCAGACCAGTCCAGCGCCTGCGTGAAGTCCTTGCTCCACGTCAGCAGTTCCCGCGCCTGCTTTGCCCAGAACGCGGGCCGGTCAGCATCCGCTTCCTCGTACTCCGATGCGGTGACAACGGCATTTGCCGCGAATTCCGGGGTGGGCGGGAAGGTGCGGGTCTCATTTAGCAGGTTTTCAAAGGCATCGCCCTGGTGGCCCTGATGGCCTGCTGGCTGGCCGGAAGGGGACGGAACGGTGGCCGTGGAGCTGGGAGTGTCCTGGGACATGTGAACCTCATCATTCATCGATCTTTGCCGCGCGGGACGCCGCCACCGCATGGCCCGCCGTTCGCACGGCATTGGGCTCCAGCCGGGGACGGACGTACCGCAAAGAGCTGTTCCGGAATCAAGCCTAATGCTTGCCCCACATCCTCTGTGCGCCCCGTCACAAATGCGCCCGCGAGCGGCATTTTTTAAGCGGTGAGTGGTGTCTTCATGACTCGAACGGCGGGCTTGGAGCCCTGCGCCAGCTAGTGATCAGCCTGGCTGTTGACTAGGCTGAGATGGAATTGTGACTTCACTTCGGACCGCTCCGGCCGTGCGCTGACAGTGCCGTGCCGGGCCCGGACCGCATGTCAAGACGGCACAGTTTTCGGGTCCGGACCGGGCCCGGTGCCGCCACGCTAAGGAGAGCAGAATGAACCAGCAGAGCTACGGCCAGCGAACGGGTCCGGACACGGGGGCGGGGGCCACAGGCTCCGGATCCCCCAACGGAGGACCAGGGCGCCCAACCGCGGGCAACGCCGCCAAGGGGCAGGCTGCAGGGCAGAAAGCTGGCTTCGGAAAGATCGACCCGAACGCCAACCTGGCCGTCCTCGGTCCGTTCACAGTGCGGGACCTGGCTGTTTTCGCCGGCACCCTGATCCTGTTTGTGGCGTCCCTGCTGCCCCTCTTCGGCGCCCGGTACAACCTGTGGAACCTGAACAACCTGTTCTTCCTCGGACTCGGAATCATCCTGCCGTTGATCGCCAGTGCCCTGTTCGCCGCACGCCGTCTGGCCCCTGCCACCAGGATCCGCGTGGGTTCGCTCTCGATCGACCAGTTCGCCTCCGTGGTGGCGTCCTTCGCTCTCGCCTTCTTCTTCCTCTCGGTTGCAGGCGGGTACGTGACCAGCCTGCTGGTGGGCCTGATCGGCTCGCTGGTCCTCTTTGCTGCCACGGTACTTGGGCGGTTCCTGCCGTACCTGTCCGGCGACTTCAAGGATCGGCCCGAGGCGCCGGCGCACATCGTGGCACGTGAAGCCACGGTGCCGGCGCGCAGGCCGCGCGCGCCCAAGGCACCGAAGCCCCAGTCCGGTTCCGATCAGTCCGGTTCCGATCAGTCCAAGGGCGGACTCAAAGGCGCCGGCCTCTTCGGCGGCGCGGGTGCAGGCTCCTCCGCTGTCCAGCCCGGGTCCTCCAGCCCCAGCCCTGAACCAGCCCGTTCCGCCCACATGCCCGCCACGGCTGCCGTCCCAGTTTCCAGTGTCGTTGGATCCAATGCGGGAGGTTCCAGTGCCGGCGGTTCCGATGCGGGAGCCGCGGCAGGTGCAGGAGCCGGCGCGGCAGCTGCCGGCGCCGCCGGTGCCGGCGCTGGGGCACCCGCCGCCGCTCCCGTATCAACGGCGCCCGAAGTCTCCGACCAGGCCCCTGGGACCTCGCATGTGGACGCCGGACCGCCCACCCAGGCGGCCGACGTCGTACGCCCTGCATCAACCCCGGCGGCAGAGGAGACCCGGTACGGGGATGTCCCTGCAACCGGTGCCCCGCAGGCCGCGTGGGAGCCGCCGGCCGCTACCGCCGTGCACCAGCAGGTCCGTTCCGAGCAGCCCATCGGGGCAACCGTGGACCCGTCCAGCCGGCACGAAGAGACGGACGGGCAGCCCATCCACGAGGCGTTCTGGTTCGCTGTCGCCCAGCACCGTACCGCCTTCGACCCCCACACCGGTGCGCCGGCGTTCGTGATTGAACCTGGCGGCTGGGTGCTGGCCCTTGAGGACCGTGGCCACGAGTTCCTGGTCCAGCACACGGACGGGCGGCTGGGCGTCCTGCGGGACCTCAGCAACATCGAGCGCGGCTGACGCCGGTGGCGGGGCCCCGAAGCAAGACTGGCCAGGCTACCGGGATGCCGGTGGTCTCGTCAGAGTCCGTCCTGGCACTGAAGCGCCGGGCCCGGCGCATCCACAGGGCCCTGGCCGAAAAATATCCCTACGCCCATGCCGAACTCGACTTCCGCAACCCGTTCGAACTGCTCGTGGCCACCGTCCTGTCCGCCCAGACCACCGATGTCACGGTCAACCAGGTCACCAAAGTCTTGTTCGCGCGCTTTCCCAATGCGCGGTCCCTGGCCGAGGCGGACCCCGCGGAGCTCGAAACCATCCTCAAGCCCACCGGGTTCTTCCGTGCCAAAGCGAGGAACGTCCTGGCGTTGTGCACCCGACTGGTGGACGACTTTGATGGCGAGGTCCCTGGGCGGATGGAAGACCTCGTCACGTTGCCCGGCGTCGGCCGGAAGACGGCCAACGTGGTGCTCGCCAATGCCTTCGGCGTTCCTGGTATTTCCGTGGACACGCATTTCGCCCGTCTGGCGAAGCGGTTTGGGTGGACCCGGTCCGAGGACCCCGTGCAGATCGAACAGGACGTGGCGGAGCTGTTCGAGCGCAGGGACTGGACCATGCTGTCCCACCGCGTAATTTTCCACGGCCGTCGTGTCTGCCACGCCCGGAAGCCCGCCTGCGGTGCCTGTCCGGTCGCCACCTGGTGCCCCAGTTACGGGTTGGGGGAGACCGACCCCGCCAAGGCAGCCAAGCTCCTCAAATATGAACTTGCACCCGGCAGTGAAGCGCTGCTGGAGCAGTACCTGTCGGAACAGCACCGGGCTTCGGAGATCCGGATGGCTTCCCAGATGAGGACCCCGTGAGCGCGCGCGAAGACCTGGCGGAGCTGGCCCGGCGGGCGGAATCGGGAACCGCCGGCCACCCTGATCCGCGCTGGGCGGCGCTGACCGTGGATGCCGCCCGTGCCCGCAGGGCCGCTGTCCTGATGCTCTTCGGCGTGCTCGACGACGTCCCGGCCGCGTCCGGCAAGCCATTGGCGCCGGCGGACCTCGACGTCCTGCTTCTGGAGCGCGCCCACACCCTGGGGTCCCACCCCGGGCAGGTAGCGTTCCCCGGCGGCAGCATCGACCGGGGCGAAACTCCTGTGGCGGCCGCGCTGCGGGAAGCCGAGGAGGAGACCGGGCTGGACTCTGGCGGGGTGGAAGTCCTGGGTACGCTCCAGGATCTGGGCCTGGCGCACAGCAATTTCCTGGTGACGCCCGTGCTCGGGTGGTGGCATTCGCCGTCGCCCGTCCGGGTGGTGGACTACGCCGAATCCGCCCAGGTTTTCCGCGTCCCGGTCAGGGACCTGCTTGACCCGGACAACAGGGTTATGGCCACCGTCCACCGGGCAGGGCGAACGTTCGACAGCCCTGCCTTCACCGTCAACGGTGTAGTCGTGTGGGGATTCACCGGCATTGTGCTGAGCGGCCTGTTTGACCAGCTCGGCTGGTCTGTTCCGTGGGACCGGAACAGGCTGCACCCAATGGCGGTCTAGTCTTCAGGCCTGCTGCTGGCGCAAATCCACCACGATTCCGGTAGCGGCATTTTCACGCATGGCCTTGATACCGTCACGGAGCAGGCTGAGGGACTTGAAGGTTGGCGAAACCGCAACGACGTTGCCCTCGGCGTCAGTGAGCCGCAACCGGTAGGAATCGTCGCCTGCACGGTGTATTTCAAATCTTCCCGCCATGGACGGGGACCTCCCTGGTATGCGTCGTTGCATCAGCGTATGGACCGGTCTGCATCAGTCGTCGCTTCGACTGTAACGTCCGTCATCGGGCACGTATAGCTACCGCCGGGTAGATTACTTGGCGAGGTCGTAGGAGTCGACGACGGCCATGCTGACCGGGAACTCCACGGGGATCGGGCCAAACAACAGCTCCTTGGCGGCCTTGGCTGATTCCTCGATCGCTGCGATGCAGGCCTCCACACCATCGGACGGTGCATGCACCATCACTTCGTCATGCAGGAAGAAGGCGAGTTCGGCCTGCACGGGCCCGCCCCCGCCGGTGCCTGCCGTCCGCAGGGCGCGCAGCCGCCGTCGTAATTCTGCCAGCCAGCACGCGGCCCAGTCAGCTGCCGAGCCCTGGACCACGAAGTTCCGGGTGAAGCGCCCACGGGACCGGGCGATCGATTCCGCGCGCCGCTGCTCCTCCGCCGTGGCCGAACGCTGGCTCAGGAACCACTGCTCCGACGGCGGAGGGCTGCTGCGGCCCAGCCTGGTGGTCACGGTCCCACCGGCTTCGCCCGCCCGTGCCGCCCGCTCCACAAAGTCCACGGCACGCGGATAGGTGCGGGCCAGCTGCGGCATCAGCCGGCCTGCCTCGCCTGAGGTGGCCCCGTACATGGCGCCCAGCAGGGCCATTTTTGCCTTGGCCCGGTCCCCACCAAACCCCTTGGCGGCGATGCCGGCATAAAGGTCCTGGTCCCGCGCCGCCTCAGCCATGGAAGCGTCCTGCGCCAGGGCCACCAGAACCCGCGGTTCAAGCTGGGAGGCATCGGCAACGATGAGCTTGTGGCCGGGATCTGCATGCACCGCGCCGCGGACCTGGCGGGGGATCTGCAGCGCGCCGCCGCCACGGGACGCCCAGCGACCCGACACCACGCCTCCCACCACGTATTCGGGGCGGAACCGGCCGCCGTCCACCCAGGCGTCCAGCCAGGACCAACCATTCGCGGTATGAAGGCGCGAAAGCTTCTTGTATTCCAGCAACGGCTCGATGGCCGGGTGGCTGGACTCCCTTAGCTCCCATTTGCGGGTGCTCTTCACCTCAATCCCGTTGCGGTGCAGGGCGCGCATCAGGTCCTGCGGCGAGTCAGGATTGAGTGCCGGTGAGTTGAGCAGGGCACGCAGCTCCGTGGCCAACGCCTCAAGTCGTTGCGGGCGCTGGCCGGCAGGCGGGCGGGGACCCAGGTGGTTGGCCAGCATCTGTTCGTGCAGGTCCGCACGCCAGGGGACGCCGGCATGCTGCATCTCGGCGGCCACGATGGCTGCGGCAGATTCCGCAGCGAGCAGCAACTGGAGCCGGTTCCGCCGGTTTTCCTCCGTACCCACATCAGCCAGCGCACTCTGCTGGGCCGCGTATTCGGCGCGGAGCTCCCCGGGTGTCCGACCAGGGGCCGGCCCCGCACCGGGATCATCGAACAGCGCGTCCTGGTCCGCCGGGGGACGAGGCGGCAGGAGCGCCTTTGGGGGAAGTACGGGATCCTCCACCGGGACCCTGTCCGTGTTCCGGGCGTAATCCGTGTGGGCGCTGAACTGGGAGAAGGCCAGGATGTTGCCGCAAAGGGTGACGTCGTAGCAGCGTTCCACCTCCACTCCGGCTGCGAGCAGCGCCGGGTACCAGTCCTGGGTCCGGTGCCAGATCCAGCGGGGCGGCTGGCCGCCGGGGCGCCGGCCTTCCAAGTCGCGGACGACGGCGGCAAGGTCGCTGAGTGCCACAATGCGGGGTTCAGGGTTGGCGGGCTGGGCATGGCCGGCCTGCGTCAGTTCCTGGAGCGCCGCGCCGCTGGGGTGGGCGGCAAGCAGCAGGTACATGCTCCCATTGTGCCTTGTCGGGCTGGTGCCTTGCCGCTGAAGCCGCCCAGGCGCCGGAGGCCCGGGATCCGGGTTGTCCACATACGGGATCTGCTGCCTTATCTGACTTATGCGGCCGGGGCAGAGTGACTCCATGAGCAGGCACCAGTTGAATGCAACCCCCTCCGGGCCGGGACAGGCCGCGGGCTCGTCCTGGCGGCCAACGGAGGTACCCCTACCCTCCCGCGGAGGTCCTTTGCCGGATCCTGCGGCAGGGTCCGGGGCCGCCTGGGTCCCGGATGCTGCCACACCGAACCGGGCAGCGCCGGATGCCTCGGGGCCGGCTGGTCCAGGCGAGGTCCTGCTGGTCACCTCTTCCGCTTTCCTGCGCGCCGAAGTGGAGCGAATTGCGGCAGCCGCCGGCGCGCACCTGCGCGTTGTCCCGGACGCGGTGGAGGCGGGGCGGTACTGGGAAGCGGCGTCCGCCGTCCTGGTGGGCAGTGACCTGCGTGAGCTGCCGCCGCGGCGCCGCGCACCCGCGGTCATGGTGGGCCTCGACGGCGAGGGCGACAGTCTCTGGCACCTCGCGGCTGCCCTGGGGGCCGAGCGTGTTGCAGTGCTGCCTGACGCCGCCGCCTGGCTGGCCGACCATCTCAGCCGGTCGCGCTCGCCGGGCCCGGGCGGAGTGGTCCTTGGCATCACGGGCGGTTGCGGCGGGGCCGGGGCCACGACCGCGGCCATCTGGATAGCGCACGCTGCGGCGATGATGGGGTTGCGGGTCCTGCTGGTTGACGCCGACCCGTGGGGAGGAGGGCTGGAGCTGGCACTCGCCGCCGAGGAAAACCCGGGGCTCCGATGGCCGGACCTCGCTGAGGCCAGGGGAAGCATTGACCCCCTGCAGCTCTCGGATTCCTTGCCCGTTGCGGGAGGTTTTTCCTTCCTGTCCTGGCCTGCCGCGCGGGAGCAGCCCATTCCTGTCGCTGCGGCCGCCGCAGCAGGTGTGCTTGACGCTGCCCGCCGTGGCTATGAGCTGGTAGTGGTCGATGTGGGAAGGGGTGCGGAGCCGCTCCACACGGTGGCGTGGGACTGCGACCGGATCCTGATGGTGGTGCCGGCGCAGCTGAAAGCAGCAGTGGCGGCAGTACGCCTGCTGCAGGAGCTTCCGCCGGTGGAGGCTGCCCTGCTGGTGCGGGGACGGCCCGGGGCGGCGCTGGACAGCTCGCTGATCGCTGACGCTGTAGGGCTGCCGGTTCAGGGCCACATACCCGAGCTCCGCGCCGTCCCGGGAGCAATGGAAGCGGGCCGCCTGCTGGACCTCGCAAGGCGCCGGACCATCCGGCGCTTTGCTGCCTCCGTGCTTGATTGGCTCGGAGACGACCTGCCGGCGGGGGATCCGGCGTGAGGCGGGCGACAGGCGCTCCGTCAGCTCCAGAGCGGGAAATGGGCAAGGCAACGGCCGCCGAAGGCATGGGCGCACGCCGCAGCGCCCGCATCCTGGAAGCGAACCAGGGCGGCCGGCAGGGGTCACGCAGGGAAACTGCCGGTACGGGCAGGGCCGTTGACTCCGGGCTGCTGGAAGCCGTCCGCGAGTCGATGATGGCCGAGGCCGGAGCGGTGACGCCTTCACGGGTGGCCGCGGCTGTCCAGGCAAGCGGAAGGCTTCTGGGCACGGCCGGATCGCTCGCCGCGGTGGAGCGGATCAGTGCGGAGCTCAATGGGCTGGGGCCGCTGCAGGAGCTGACGCGGGACCCAGCCGTAACAGACATCTTCGTCAACGCTCCCGACTCCGTCTGGGTGGACCGGGGCCACGGCATCGAGCGCGTTCCCGTCCTGTTCGACGGCGAGGCCCAGTTGCGGGCGCTGGCCTGCAGGCTTGTTGCCGCAGGCGGTCGCCGCCTGGATGATGGTTCACCCTGCGTCGACGTCAGGCTTGCCGGCGGCTACCGTGTCCATGCCGTGTTGCCGCCGGTCTCCACGTCCGGGACGCTGCTTTCCGTGCGGATCCGCAGGGAAAGGGTCTTCAGCATGGAAGAGCTGCGTACCGGCGGGATGTTCGGACCGGGCGTACAGGCCGTGCTCGAGGGAATACTGCACAGGAGGCTGAGCTTCCTGATCAGCGGCGCCACCGGTTCAGGCAAGACCACGCTGCTGTCCACTTTGCTGGGCCTGTGTTCGGCAGAGGAGCGGCTGGTCCTGATCGAGGATGCGTCCGAACTGAATCCGGTCCACCCCCACGTGGTCGCCCTGGAATCACGCCACGGAAACCTTGAAGGCGGCGGCACCGTGGACTTGGGGGAACTCGTCCGTCAGGCGCTGCGCATGCGCCCGGACCGGCTGGTGGTGGGCGAATGCCGGGGTGCGGAAGTACGTGAGCTCCTCACCGCGATGAATACCGGACACAGCGGCGGCGGAGGCACCATCCACGCCAATACTGCCGCAGCAGTGCCCGCCCGGCTCAACGCGCTCGGTGCGCTCGCAGGGCTGGGACCCGAGGCCGTGCGGCTTCAGGCTGCCAGTGCCCTCGACGTTGTCATTCATGTCGGAAGGACGTCGCGGGGCAGGGAAGTCCTGTGTGTTGGACTCATTGGCGATGGGCCGGAGGGATTGACAGTGGTGCCGGCCCTTGAAGAGGCGGGTGTGCCGGGTCCTGCATGGCCGGCACTGGCAACCCGATTGGGAATGGACCCAGGGGACCTCCTGTGACGCTCCTTTTCGCGGCGGTCCTGTTCACCGCGGTGCTCCTGCTCTTCAAACCGCCCCTGGATGCTGCTTCCAGGCTGCGGGCGGCAGCCCGCAAAGGTCCGAAAGCACCTGGATCCCGGAAAAGCAGGCTGCCGGCCTGGGGCAGGCCGGTTGGCAGGGGGAAGGCGAGGAAGCGGGGACCGGGCCTGACCCTGGTGGTGCAGCAGTTGGCGGCGCTGCTCAGGGGCGGACGGACGCCCGGGCGGCTGTGGGACGAGCTGTGGGAGGTCTACGGCGACCGGAGCGGGGACGGGCAACGGCACCAGGAGGGGCAGGCGTCCGGGGCAGTGCTGTCAGAAGGCTCAACTGGCGTCCTGGCATCCGCCCGTGCGGCTGCAGCCACCGGAGCCCCGGTTTCGGGGGCCATCCGCCGTACGGTTTCCACTGGCTTCCCGCCCAAGGACAGGGAAGCCAGGACCTGGAGCGAGCTCGCTGCCTGCCTGGACATCGCCGAGGCCAGCGGGTGTCCGCTCGCCGACGTGCTGACCAGGTTCGCGGCGCAGCTTGAAGCGGAGGATGACGCGGACGCGGCGCGGCAGACCGCCCTCGCCGGTCCCAAAGCCACGGTCCGCCTCCTGACCTGGCTTCCATTAATGGGTCTTGGACTGGGTGCTGCCTTGGGCGTGGATCCGCTGGCCACTTTGCTGGGAACGCCCCTGGGACTGGCCGCCCTGGTGGGCGGTCTGGTGCTCACCGCGGCAGGGAGGGCCTGGTCCGCCCGGCTGGTTTCGGCCGCGGCGGGGGCTGGAGCGCAATGACGCCGGTGTGGGCTCCGGGCCTGCCACTGTTTCTGTTGCTTGCCGTGGGAGCCTGGCTTGCCTGGTCCGCTAATGGCCGCTCGCGTGGGCGGCTGCGCCACCTGTTTCCTGCCGGTTCAAGGACAGGACAGGTGGCCCCTGTTGCGGGACTGGCAGGGAGCCATAGCGGTGGTCTGAAGGATACGGCCATGATGCTCGAACTGGTGGCGGCGATGCTGGATGCCGGAGCCGGAATCGGCCGTGCCCTCGAACTGGTGGCTGGCTCAGCCGCGCCGCAGTACAGGGAGTCATTGCGGCCGGTGGTCTCGGCGCTGGCCATTGGCGCCGACTGGGAAACAGCCTGGCGCAGCTCTGCCGTCCGCCTCCCTCAAATCCTGGAGCTCCGGGATGCGCTCGGCTTCGCCGCAGTCACCGGAGCGCCGTCGTCAGCGATCCTCTACGCCCAGGCGGCCCGGCTTCGCCGGGAACGGTTCCGGGCCGCGGAAAAGCGGGCCGCTTCGCTCGGTGTGAAGCTGGTGGTTCCGCTGGGCCTGTGCTCACTGCCTGCCTTTATCTGCCTTGGCGTAGTCCCGGTGCTGCTGGCCCTGGTTCCATCGGGATAACCAGCGCCCTGGCCCCACCACGGAGCGCTGATCCCTTCCTCCACAGAGCCCGGAAGGCTCATCTTTTCCACTTAGCGAACCCCGTCCCTTACCGGCGTCAGCAAAGCCGGGAAGAGTCAAGACAGCCGGCAAAACCACCGGTGATCCACTGAAAGGAAACCAGATGTCCGTCAATCACTACCGCCGAAACTACTCCTCCGGCGCGTCTGCGCCCGCCGCTTTCGGGCAGAGGCCATCGGAGCGGGACCGCAGCCCGCGCGGCGTGTCTTACGCGTCTGTCCCTCCTTCGGCACCGAAGGTTCCTGTCCCGCTGGCCGTCAACGTCATTGAGCTTTACCCCGGTTCGGCCGTTGTCCCGCCCGGCGCCCGGCGCCGCACCAGGCTGATGGGTGCTGAAGCCGGCATGGCAACTGCGGAATATGCCATCGCTACCCTGGCCGCAGTCGGATTCGCCGGGCTGCTCGTGTTCATCCTCCGCAGCGATGAGGTGCGGGGCTTCCTTCTCAACCTCATCCGCACTGCGCTGGCGCTGCCATGACCCATTCGCCGGGTGTGCAGCCGTCACGGCGGCCACTTGAAGCCGCGGCCGGCACCACGGTCTGCAGAGGCGTGGAACAGGGGACCGCGGATGCTGCGAATGCCCGGGGTGCGGTCACGGCCGAGTTTGCCGTGGCACTGCCTGCGGTGCTGGCGCTCCTGGCCATGCTGCTTGCCGGAGCCGCCGCTGGGATGACGCAACTGCGCATTGAAGAGGGAGCCCGGGCCGGTGCCAGGGCGCTGGCCCGGGGAGATGACCCGGCAGCGGTGGAACGGACAGTCAGGACGCTCGCCGGAGGATCAGCCGCGGCCTCGGTTGCTGCCGACGGCGGGTGGTTCAGCATCACGGTCACGGACCGGGTTCCGGGGCCCTTGGGATCCTCCATCCCGTGGACGCTGACGGCACGCTCTTCAACGCGAAGCGAGATGGCGGGAACCGGAGCTGTCAATGGAGCCGGTGCTGGCGGGAGCTTGACCGACGGGAAGGCCAACAGATGACGGGGGAAGCCGAATCCCGCCACCCTGTCGCTGCCCGCAACCAGCCCATCGCCAGGCGCGGCCAGCCCATCGCGGGGCGTTGGCAGCCCAGCACCACGCGCCGCCACTCCAGCGCAGGGAGGTGCCGGCGGGGGACCCCCGACGGCCGTGAGCGGGGTTCGGGGACGGTCCTGGCCGCGGGGCTGGCGCTTGTGGTGATGACGGCTATGGCTGTCATGTTGCTGCTGGCCCAGTCAGCCGTGCTGGCCAGCAGGGCGGCAGCGGCCGCGGACCTGGCAGCCCTTGCCGCTGCGGATGCCCTCCGCGGCATCACCACGGGCGAGCCCTGCACGGTTGCCGCCGATGTGGCCGCCCGCCACGCCGCCACGGTCCTCAGCTGCTCCCAGGGCCGGGGACAGATTGTCGAGGTGCGGACCGAACTCGGCGAACGCTCGGTGCTGGGCGCCGCAACGGGACACGCCCGGGCAGGGCCTCCGCCGTAGAGGTGGCGTCAGCGGCGGGACTCAGCTCCTGGCTTCCGCATCAAGGCGGGTGGTCTCAGAAGCGTCCTTAAGCAGGACGTCCAGCAGGGTCACCGCGGCGGCCTTGTCCAGCGGGTTGTTCTTGTTGCCGCACTTGGGGGACTGGACGCAGGACGGGCAACCGGAGTCGCACTCGCAGGCCTTGATGGCATCCCGGGTGGCTGCCAGCCACACCATGGCCTTGTCGAAACCCCGCTCTGCAAACCCGGCCCCGCCGGGGTGACCGTCGTACACGAAGATGGTGGGCACCCCGGTGTCGGCGTGCAGTGCGGTGGAGACCCCTCCAATGTCCCACCGGTCGCTGGACGCAACCAGGGGCAGGAGCCCGATCGCTGCGTGCTCCGCGGCGTGCAGTGCGCCGGGGAACTGCGCTTCGATGAGTCCCGCTCCCGTCAGGGAGCGGTTGTCCACCACGAACCACACTGCCTTGGTGAAGAGCTCACGTGCACCCAGCTCAAGCGGCTCCTCGCCCAGGACCTCATTGGAAATCAGGGCCTTGCGCTGGAAGGAGACAACCTGTGTAGTGACCTTCACATCGCCGAAGTGGACGGTCACATCGCCCCACTGCATGGTCCGCACCGTGTCCAGGACCTCGATCTGGGTCACGTCCCGTGCTGTTGTGTAGTAGTCCGGGTTTGCCCGCCGCACCATGACGCAGTGGTCGTCTTCGTTCAGGTCTTCCACCACGTAGGTGTCGCCCTGGTGGACATACACCGCGCCCGTGTGTGCCTGGTAGTGGGTCTGGGGAGAGTCCATCGTTCCCAGCAAGGAGCCGGTCTCGGCGTCAACGATGCTGACCGGACCTCCGCCGTCGGCCCGGAGGTTGACCATAGCCGCCGCGCTCTGCGAATGGGTCCAGAACCAGCCGGCGGGCCGCCGCCGCAGGTAGCCCTGTGCCACCAGCCGTTCCAGGAGCATTTCGGCCGTCCCGCCGAACAGGTCCAGCTCGGCCGGCCCAAGCGGAAGTTCCGCTGCCGCCGCGCAGAGGTGGGGTCCGAGCACGTAGGGGTTGGAGGGGTCGAAAACCGTGGCCTCCACCGAGACATCGAATATCGCCTCGGGGTGGTTCACCAGGAAGGTGTCCAGCGGATCATCGCTGGCCACGAATGCGGCGATGGCATCCTGCCCTGCCCTGCCGGCCCGGCCAATCTGCTGGAACAGGGAGGCCCTCGTGCCGGGCCAGCCCGCCACGAGGACTGCATCGAGGCCGGAGATGTCGATGCCCAGCTCCAGGGCTGACGTGCTGGAAACGCCGAGCAGTTGGCCGGAACGCAGGGATTTCTCCACCGCCCGGCGTTCCTCCGGCAGGTACCCCGACCGGTAGGCTGCCACCCGCTGCGGGAGGCTGGGATCCACCTCGTCCAGGAGGCGCTTGGTTATAGCGGAAATGGTCTCTGCGCCACGGCGGGACTTGATGAACGCGATGGTCCGGATCCGTGCCGACACCAGGTTGGCCAGCAGGTCCGAGGTCTCCGCCACGGCCGTCCGCCGCTCCCTGGCCCCGTTCTCGCCCCGGACCTCCGTCAGCGCCGGTTCCCAGAGCGCTACGGTGGTGGCCCCGTGGGGTGAGCAATCGTGGGACACCGCCTTCGCCGGGGCGCCGATGAGGCGTGAGAACGAGACATCAGGGTCGGAGGCCGTGGCGGAGGCCGCAATAAACACCGGTTCCGGGAACGAGGTTCCCGCGCCGTAATACGCGCAGATCCGGCGGAGCCGCCGCATCAGGTTGGCCACATGGGATCCGAACACGCCCCGGTAGCTGTGTGCCTCGTCCACAATGACATAGCGCAGGCGGCGGAAGAACCCGGCCCACCAGGCGTGGTTGGGAAGGATGCCAAAGTGCAGCATGTCCGGGTTGGCCAGAATGAAGTTGGCGTGGTCCCGGATCCAGCGGCGGGCGGCGGGATCGGTATCGCCGTCGTAGGTTTCCGCCCGGACCGTGGGCAGTTTCAGGGCACGGATGGCGTTCAGCTGGTCGGCGGCCAGTGCTTTGGTGGGGGAGAGGTAGAGGGTGACCGCGCCGTCGTCGTGGATTTTTCCGGGGTCCGCGAGCACCCGCAGCTCGGAGCGGTGGATCGCATCCAGCGCCGGTAACTGGTAGGCCAACGACTTCCCGGACGCGGTTCCGGTGGCCACCACAACATGCTGTCCCGAGTGCGCTGCATTGGCGGCGTCCACCTGGTGCCGGTAGGGCTCCCGGATGCCGAGGGATCCGTACGCCCCGGCAATGTCCGGATGCACCCATTCCGGCCATGGTGCATGGATTGCCTCCCGCGCCGGTATGGTGCGGACATGACGGAGCTGTTCCGGTTCCGGGCCGCGGCCCAGCAACGGGATCAGGGAGTCATGGGGGTTCACCCCACTATTCTTCCACCCGCTGCTGCTCGGGAGGCCCGCGGTTCGCCAATGGGAAAACCGCAGGACGTCCCGGGTCAGCTCAGCGAGAGGTCTGATCCGTCATGCGACGCGGAGAGCATCAGGACGCGGGCAACCGTTGTCCAGCCAAGGTGTGAATAAAGCTTCTGCCCATCCGCGGATGCCAACAGGAGGCCGCTGCGGACATCGTGCCCTAGGGCCTGGGCGGCCAAAGCACGCATGATGAGACTGCCCAGGCCCCGGCGCTGGAACGCCGGCTGGGTGATGATCTTGTCGAACACGGCGGTATCGCCCACCGCGAACACCCTGCCGCTGGCCGCGATGGCCTCCCCGGAGCGGACCTCGGCGTAATGGACGCCAGCCTGCTCCCAGGTGGACAGGCTCAGGTCGTCGTCCGAAAGCCAGGGGTCCTCGGCGTCCTGGGTCTCCATATCCACAATCATCATGGTCTGCGAATCGGAGGTGACATTGAGCCCTTGCCGGGCCGCCAGCGCGGCATACCGGGAGGGATCGTTGGTGAGGATGGTCAGCACCCTGGCAGGGGATTCCGCCGTCCTGGCGGCCAGTGCGGCGAACTCGTCGTCAGCAGGTTCGGACGCGAAGACCTCCCACTCACCGCTGGTATCAGCCCGGAGCGCGGCTGGGAACCGGCCCTCCCTGGAGGTCCGGTAGCCACGACACCCGGCCCAGCCCGCAACCCACACTTCCAGCAGGCCAGTAATGTCTTCAACCAGGGTTTCCGGACTCATGGCAAGAACAATATTCCAGCCCGATCGCAAGCAACAGGGGGTGGGGAAGTGCTTATTGCAATTGTGACCAGACCCATTCTCCGGGCGCCCCTTGAGTCAGGACCGGGCCGGCAGCGCAACCGGTACCCTTAAATGCGTGGCTTTGAACAAAATTGTGCTCTTTTACGGCTTTACCCCCATCGCTGATCCGGATGCCGTCCGGCTTTGGCAGCGCGCACTCTGCGAAAAGCTGGGCCTCACCGGCCGCATCATCCTCTCCAAGGACGGAATCAACGCCACCGTGGGCGGGGAAATCGGTGCCGTTAAGCAGTACGTCAAGACGACCCGCGAGTACACCGGGTTCCGCGCCATCGACGTTAAGTGGTCCGACGGCGGTGCGGAGGACTTCCCCCGGCTCAGCGTTAAGGTGCGGGACGAGATCGTCTCCTTCGGTGCACCCGGAGAGCTTACGGTGGACGCCCACGGTGTGGTGGGCGGCGGCAAGCACCTCAAACCCGAGGAACTGCACGAGCTTGTGGACGCAAAGAAACAGGACGGCGAAGACGTGGTCTTCTTCGACGGCCGGAACGCGTTCGAGGCACAGATCGGCCGGTTCAAGGACGCGGTGGTCCCGGACGTCGCCACCACCCACGACTTCATCAAGGAACTGGACTCCGGCAAGTACGATTCCCTGAAAGACAAGCCCGTGGTCACTTACTGCACCGGAGGCATCCGCTGTGAGGTGCTCTCCAGCCTGATGGTGAACCGCGGCTTTAAAGAGGTGTACCAGCTGGATGGCGGCATCGTCCGGTACGGGGAAGCCTTCAAGGATCAGGGGCTTTGGGAAGGCTCGCTGTATGTCTTCGACAAGCGCATGCACCTGGAGTTCAGCGAGGACGCCAAGACCATTGGCCAGTGCGTCCGCTGCACCGCGCCCACCAGCAAATTCGAGAACTGCTCAAATCCCAGCTGCCGTACTTTAACGCTGTACTGCACCGAGTGCGCCGCCAGCCCGGAGACGCTGCGCTGCCCCGAAGGCTGTGCGGCGGCCTGAGGGCGCGCCGCCGGGGCCACCCCTCCGCCTTCAGAGCCGCTGGACGCGGAACGCATAGTTGGCAGCGGTCCTGGCTTCCACCCGAACCGTCAGGACGCTGTCCGTGGACAGATAGATCACGTTTTCGCGGTTGATGCCGCAGCGCAGGCCCAGGTCCACCAACGTGAGGGTCTCGGTGCGAACAGTGAAGGTTACCCGCCGCTGGCTCCGGCAGGCGATCGCCAGCACATAGGTTCCGGTGGCCAGGACCGTTGACGAGATGGTTCTCACCTCGGCGGGGGCGAGGAGCCCGGCATCGGCCTGGATCACGGGTGCGGTGCTGTCCGGAAGCGCACGCGACACCCAGTCGCCCAGCTCGGCGTCGCTGACCGGGTCCTGCTGCAGGGGGTCGCGGGTGAAGGCCGGCGCCGGGGCAACGGTTGCGGTGGGCTGCCCGCTGCCGGCCCGGCCGTCGTCGTACGTATATTCACAGGCGGCCAGCGCACCTGCCGCAAGCACCAGTCCAAGGGCGACGGCGGCCGCCGGCCTCGGTGCCAGCGGCGCCCGTGCTGTCCCTTGGGGAAAGGGCGCGGAGGTCCTCCGCACGCTGGGCATAGTCAGACTGTATGCCCGCAGCGGGCGGCGGGCCATAGCCGGAACGGGGCGTTAGGCCGCCGGCACCAGCCGGTAGGCATAGAGGAGCGGAGCGTCCACGCTGGAGGTGCTGATTTCGACACGTCCGGCGGCGGGCAGGCTGATTTTCGTGCTCTCCTGCCGGCCGTTGCAGGCTGCCCCGGCTTCCGCCACGGCCTTGCCGTCCAGTGACACCGCGAAGAAGGCTTTCCCCGTCCCGTCGCATACCGCCGTGAGCGTGTAGCTGCCGGCAGGTACCCTCGTGGCTTCCTGCACGATGCGGTCCCGGTTCAGGATCTTGCCCGAGTCCTGGAGCACAACACCTGCCGGAGAAGATGGCAAAGCGGTGGCCCGCCACTTCGGAACATCTGCGTTCTCCACAGAGGTCACCGGCGAACACCCCGCCAGGGCAAGGCCCAGGGCAGCGGCAACCATTGCCGTGCGGGCGCGCGGAAGGACGGAAAGGCGGGTAGGCATGGCTCCACCGTACCCCGCAGGAGGGCCGGACTAAACTTGAGCGGTGCCTAGATCCCCTTACGAGTTCACCGCCGGCAACACCCCCGATGCTCCCCGCAGCGACCTTCCCGCGCTGCTGGCGGCGCTCGCCGCAGACCTGCGCCGGCTGGACTACACGCTCGACGGCGTCGCCCGGTTGCTGGGGCCCACGGCTTCCGCGGCACTGAACCGGGACCAGACCATCCCCGCATTGCTCGCTGCCGAGCAGGCAGTGCGGGAAGACGACGGCGTGGCGCCCCTAGCCGCCGTCGTCCGGCTGTGGCTGCTCGCCGAGCCGCAGGAGCGGGAAACGCTCGACGCCGCGCTGCCGGGCACCCGTGTGGAAGGCCTTCTGGAGCTCGGGCTGGTGCAGCCCGTTCCCGGCTCGGGACTGCTCACGGCCAGGGCCGACCTGCGGCCGTACGGCTGGGACAGGAATGACGACGGCAGCGGCGGCGCCGAGCTCTGGGTGGCCAGCGACCTGGCGGCCCACCAGCAGGCGGGGGTGCTGCGGCACGACCACGTCCTGGGCATCGGGCAGGCATCCACCACCCTGGTGCAGACCACCATCCGCCGCCACACCGAGCGTGCCCTCGACCTGGGCACCGGCTGCGGAATCCAGGCCTTCCACCTGCTGCACCACTGCCAGCACGTGACCGCCACCGACATCTCCCCGCGTGCCCTTGCCTACGCCCGGTTCAACATCCTGCTTAATGCAGAGGCACTCTCCGTCGACCCCGACCGCCTTGAAGACAGGGTGAGCCTACGCCTGGGTTCCCTTCTGGAGCCCGTGGCCGGCGAGGAATTCGGACTCGTGGTGTCCAACCCGCCCTTCGTCATCACCCCGCGCACAGCCGGCGAGGATGCCGCTGACCAGTTCACCTACCGCGACGGCGGCCTGCCGGGCGACGGAATCGTCGCCTCCCTGGTGGCGGAGCTGCCCGCCATCCTGGCACCCGGCGGGTCGGCCCAGATGCTGGGGAACTGGGAGGTTCCGGCCGGTGCCGGCTGGGACGAACGGCCAAAGTCCTGGGTGCGCCCGGGCACTGACGCCTGGTTCATCCAGCGCGAGCAGGTCAGCCCCGAACAATATGCCGAAACCTGGCTGCAGGACGCCTCGGAGTCCCGGGACCGGCAGCATTACCGGGACGCCTACGCCGCCTATATCGCAGACTTCGCATCCCGGAACGTGGCGGGGATCGGCTTCGGCATGGTGTGGCTGCGGCGCCCCGCTACCGGCGGGCACGCTGCCATCAGCCGGTTCGAGGAAATCACCTACCCTATCGAGCAGCCCATCGGACCCCACCTGGGCGCCGCCGTCGAACGCGGCGACTGGCTGGCCGCGCATGATCTTGCCGGCACGCACCTGTTGGTGGCGGACGACGTCACCGAGGAGCGCCACCAGCGTCCCGGCGCCGAGCACCCCGGCGTGATCCTGCTCCGGCAGGGTGCCGGGCTGCGGCGCACCAACC
The DNA here is from genome assembly GCA_035475035.1 of Arthrobacter sp. Classification (GTDB taxonomy): domain Bacteria; phylum Actinomycetota; class Actinomycetes; order Actinomycetales; family Micrococcaceae; genus Arthrobacter. The sequence continues at coordinate 3,910 of DATIMT010000161.1, read as the reverse complement.
TGATGAGCACGGAGCTGGCTGGCTTCGTGTCCGCGTGCGACGGCGACCTCACCGCCGGGCAGATTGCCGGCGCCCTGGAGGCCCTCCTGGGTGGGGGACTGGGCGCCGAAGGGAACGGCGGGGACGGGTTCGACGCCGCGTCATTCCAGGGTGCGCTGCTCGCCGACGTGGCCAACCTGGTCCGCGACGGCTTCCTCATCCCGGCAGGGATTCCAGCCTGACGGCAATCCCCCTCAAGCCCTCAACGGAACCCCGTCTTTTCCACATGAATGCGCACGATTCCCCAAAATATGGTGAACTAGGCGAACATGGGCTCATCTGCCCCAGCAACCTTTTTCTGTAGGAGCACCGTGCCAAGCAAGGCCAAAACCGGCAAGAAACTCGTGATTGTGGAGTCTCCGGCCAAGAGCAAGACCATCGCCAAGTACCTCGGCGAGGGCTTCATCGTTGAGGCCTCCATCGGTCACATCCGCGACCTGCCGCAGCCGTCCGAACTCCCCGCCGAACTGAAGAAGACCTCGGTGGGCAAGTTCGCCGTCGACATTGAGCACGATTTCAAGCCGTACTACGTGGTGTCCCCGGACAAGAAGAAAAAGGTGACTGAGCTCAAGGCCGCGCTCAAGGACGCCGACGAACTTTACCTCGCAACCGATGGGGACCGCGAGGGCGAAGCCATCGCGTGGCACCTGCTGGAAGTGCTCAAGCCCAAGGTCCCGGTGTACCGGATGACGTTCGGCGAAATCACCAAGGAAGCCATCCAGCGTGCCATGGGCAACCTGCGCGACGTGGACCAGGACCTGGTGGACGCCCAGGAAACCCGCCGTGTCCTGGACCGCCTCTACGGCTACGAAATTTCGCCCGTGCTGTGGCGCAAGGTGGCCCGGGGCCTGTCCGCCGGGCGTGTGCAGTCCGTAGTCACCCGCATGGTGGTGGACCGTGAACGCGAACGCATGGCGTTCAGGGCGGCCTCGTACTGGGACCTGACCGGCCAGTTCGGCGCCGAATCCGGATCCTTCAAGGCCAAGCTCGCCGCCGTGGACGGTGCCAAGGTGGCCACCGGACGTGACTTCAACGACAACGGCGAGCTCACCTCCCGGAACGTGGCCCACCTCAACGAAGAGCTGGCAACGTCGCTGGCAGCCGGGCTGCAGAACGCAGACTTCAGCGTCCGTTCGGTGGACACCAAGCCGTACACCCGCCGCCCGGCCGCGCCGTTCACCACCTCTACGCTGCAGCAGGAGGCGGGGCGCAAGCTGCGCTTCTCGTCCAAGAGCACCATGCAGATCGCCCAGCGGTTGTATGAAAACGGCTACATCACCTATATGCGTACGGACTCCTCGGCGCTGAGCGACGAAGCCGTCACCGCCGCGCGCCGGCAGGCCTCGGAACTGTACGGCCCGGAATACATTCCGCAGACCCCGCGCGTCTACTCGAACAAGGCCGCCAACGCCCAGGAAGCGCACGAGGCCATCCGTCCCGCCGGTGACTCCTTCCGCACGCCGGCACAGGTAGCCAAGCAGCTTTCCGGGGACGAGTTCCGCCTCTACGAACTCATTTGGAAGCGCACCGTGGCTTCCCAGATGGGCGACGCCAAGGGTTCGACGGCGACCATCCGCCTGGGTGCCGTGGCTGCCGACGGGCGGGACGCCGAGTTCTCCGCCTCCGGCACCGTCATCACGTTCCCGGGCTTCCTGGCCGCCTACGAGGAAGGCAAGGACGAGACCCGCGGCGACGACGATTCCGACGAAGCACGCCGCCTGCCGAACGTGGCCAAGGGCGACTCCCTCACCGCGGCGGAGATCCAGGCCGTGGGCCACGAGACTTCGCCGCCGCCGCGCTACACGGAAGCGTCCCTGACCGCGGAACTGGAGAAGAAGGGGATCGGCCGCCCGTCCACCTACGCCTCCACTATCTCCACCATCCAGGACCGCGGCTACGTCCGGAAGCAGGGCTCCGCGCTGGTCCCCAGCTGGATTGCCTTCTCGGTCATCCGGCTCCTGGAGCAGCACTTCTCCGACTACGTCGATTACGAGTTCACCGCCGACATGGAAGGTGACCTTGACAAGATCGCCAACGGCCAGGAAGCCGGTGCATCCTGGTTGCGGCACTTCTACTTCGGTGAGGACTCGGACCCTGGCCTCCTGAGCATCGTCAACAACCTGGGTGAGATCGACGCCCGGGAAATCAACTCGATCCCCATCACCGATGAGATCACGCTCCGGGTGGGCAAGTTCGGTCCGTACCTGGAAAGCTCGGCCGCAGTGGTGGACCCGAAGACCGGCGAGATTGTGGAGTCGGCCCGTGCCAATGTGCCCGAGGACCTGGCGCCGGACGAGCTGACCGCCGCCAAGGCCATCGAGCTGATGGAGACGGCGGCGCCCGAGGAACGCGTGCTGGGCACCGATCCGCATACGGGACACACCGTGGTGGCCAAGAACGGCCGCTACGGCGCCTACGTCACCGAGATCATCCCGGAGATGACCGAGGAGGAACTGGCCAAACAGCCCGTCGAGTACTACAAGAACGGCAAGCCCAAGCCGGCCAAGAAGCCGGTCAAGGCCAAGCCGCGCACGGGTTCGCTGTTCAAGTCCATGACGGTTGAGTCCGTGACCCTGGATGAAGCTTTGCAGCTCATGAGCCTGCCCCGCGCGCTGGGGGAGGACGCCGAAGGCAACCTCATCACGGTCCAGAACGGCCGGTTCGGCCCCTACCTGAAGAAGGGGACCGACTCCCGCTCCATCGGGTCGGAAGAGGAAATCTTCACCATCACCCTGGAGCAGGCCCTGGAGATCTACTCCCAGCCCAAGCAGCGCGGCGCCCGTGCCGCGGTTGCTCCGCTGGCGGAGTTCGGGCCGGACCCGGTGTCCGAGAAGAACATCGTGGTGAAGGAAGGCCGGTTCGGGCCCTACATCACCGACGGCATCACCAACATCACCGTTCCCCGCGCCACTTCCCTGGAGGAGCTCACCCGGGAGCAGGCGGTGGAGCTGTTGGCCGAGAAACGCGCCAAGGGCCCGGTCAAGCGGACCGCAACACGCAAGGCGCCGGCCAAGAAGAAGGCAACGGCGAAGAAGTAGCGGCCTGGCCGGCGCGTTTGCGCCGGCCACCGGATCGTGATCGGCTAGGGGAATGACTGAACAGCCTGCGCATACGGATCTCCAGCCGCTCAACGACCTCGAGGAGAAGCTCGCCACCGGCGGACAGCCTGACGCAAACCCTGTGGACGTCATCCTGTCGTTCCTGAACAGTGAGGTCTACATCATCAGCTCGGACACGGTGGAGGGCATGGACTCCCAGGTAGAGCCCCTGGTCCTTGCCAACGCCGACGGCGACCCCGTCCTTGCCGTTTTCTCGCACCCCAGCAGGGTGGACCAGCAGTACCTGGAAGCCGCTCCCAACGTGCTGGGCACGCAGGGCGCTGCCATCATCGCCAACATCGGCGAGGAGCTGGGCATGGTGATCAACCCCGGTGCAGCCTACGGTTTCGAGATCAACCCGGAAGGCGTTGCCAACATCAAGCGCGACTTCAAGCGCGCTGACGAGCAATAATGTCCCCATGCGTCTAGGCGTCCTTGATATCGGGTCCAATACTGTCCATTTGCTCCTGGTGGATGCCCACCCGGGCGCCCAGCCGGTCCCTTTCGCTTCCCATAAGCGGCCGCTGTCCCTGGTGCAGTACCTCGAACCGGACGGCAGCATCAGCGACGAGGGACAGCATGAGCTGACCGAGTTCGTGCTGGAAGCCTGGGAGTTCGCGGCCCGGCACAAAGCGGAGGACCTGCTGGCCTTCTGTACGTCAGCCATCCGTGAGGCCACCAACGGTCCCGCCGTCCTGGCCCGGGTCAAGCACGAAACCACCGTGACCCTGCAGGAACTCACGGGCAGTGAAGAAGCGTCCATGACGTTTTTT
>DATIMT010000160.1:0-3207 GCA_035475035.1 Arthrobacter sp. | reverse complement strand
TACGCCGAGTTCGCCACCGCCATTCCCGTGGCGGGATCTGCCTACGTTTTCACCTACGCCACGATGGGCGAACTCCTTGCCTGGATCATCGGCTGGAACCTGATCCTCGAGCTGTTCACCGCCGCCGCCGTGATCGCCAAGTACTGGGGCATCTACCTCAGCAAGGTGTTTGCCCTCACCGGCCTTGACGTCCCACCGGCCATCTCTCTGGGCGGCGTTGACCTCTACTGGGGCGCCTTCCTGATCGTGGCCATCTTCACCGTGCTGCTGGTATTGGGCACCAAGCTCTCCGCCCGCGTGGGCAACATCTTCACCCTGATCAAGATCGCCGTGGTGCTGTTCGTGATCGTCGTGGGCTTCACCTACGTGAAGTTCGAAAACTACACGCCGTTCGTTCCCGCTGCCGAGCCCACGGCAGGCACCGGCGCTGCGGATGTCCTGAAGCAGTCGTTCTTTGGCTTCCTGACCGGTGCAGCCCCCGCCCAGTACGGCACCATGGGCATCTTCGCCGGTGCCGCACTGGTGTTCTTCGCCTTCATCGGCTTCGACGTGGTGGCCACCTCCGCCGAGGAAGTGAAGAACCCGCAGAAGACCCTGCCCCGCGGCATCTTTGGCGGCCTGGCCCTGGTGACGCTGCTCTACATCCTCGTCTCCCTGGCCCTCACCGGCATGGTGTCCTACACCCAGCTCGCCGAGGCCAAGAGCCCCACCCTCACCACCGCCTTCGAAGCCGTCGGTGACACGTCCGCAGCCAAAGTCATCGCCTTCGGTTCCCTCGTGGGCCTGACCACCGTGATCATGGTGCTCCTGATGGGCCTGTCCCGCGTGGTGCTTGCCATGAGCCGCGACGGCCTGCTGCCCCGGGCGCTGTCCAAGACCAGCGACAAGCGCTCGACGCCGGTGCGCCTGCAGGTCATCTGCGGCGCCGCGGTTGCCCTGGTGGCGGGCCTCACCAACGTGGACCTGCTCGAGGAAATGATCAACATCGGGACGCTGTCCGCGTTCGTGGTAGTCAGCCTGGGAATCCTGGTGCTCCGCAGGAAGCGCCCGGACCTGAAGCCAGCCTTCCGTGTTCCGTTCGGCAGGGTGCTGCCGATCGTCTCCGCGGTGCTTTGCCTGTACCTGATGACCAACCTCGCCGTGGAGACCTGGATCTTCTTCGCGTTCTGGCTGGTCATCGGACTGGCGATCTACTTCGCCTACGGGCAGCGGCATTCGCGGCTCAACGAGCGCTTCGTGGAGGCCAACGCATCGGTCAACGGGGCCGCTGGTACCGGCTCGCGTGCAGCCGGCCAGCTGGATGACGAGGACGAGTACAGCCGCACCTGACGGCCAGCCAGGTCCCAGTTGCCTGATCTGCCCGCCCGGCCGCTGCCGGGCGGGCAGGCTTGTCTCCAGCATGGAGCCGTTTGGAGCGGTCTTCTGCGCCGGGCTCTTTGTCAGGGTGCCGCATACCTGCCCACCCATTCCACCAGCGGACGCAGTTTCCGCCACCGGGCGGCGATCTCCTCGCGGGCCGCTTCAGTGGAGACCCACTCCGGCTGGCCGAGTTGGGTTCCGGCGGACAGGGTCTTGTGCTTGAGGAGTTCTGCCCGGGGGTGGTCCTTATCGAAGCCGCGGGGGACGGTCTTGAGCTTTTCGCCATCGATGCTGAAGCCCGCGGCCGCAATCGAATCGACGATCTTCTGCAGGGCGCCGCCGCTCGCCGAGGCATCGGCCGCCGACCGGAACCTGCCCAGTTGGGCAGGGGTGTGGGAGTGGTACCCGCCTCCCACCAGCAGCCCGTCCGCGCTGACCTGCAGGTAGTAGCCCACGCCCTCCTGCCGTGTGGCGAACGCCCCCTGTGCTGTTTTGTAGGGGGACTTGTCCTGGGCGAAGCGGATGTCACGGAAGGGGCGGAACAACTTGGCAGGACCGAACTCCTGCTCAAGTTCGGCCAGGAGTTGTGTCAGTGGTTCCTTGACGGCGGCGTCGTAAATGTCCTTGTGCCCAAGCCACCACTCGCGGTTGTTGTTGTCTTCCAGCTCGGCGTAGAAGCGGAAGGCTTCCGGGGGAATGCCTGCAAATGTGTCCATGAACGGAGCCTAGGATGGCTGGCGGCAGCGGACCAGGGCAGCAGGACCGTATGTGCAAAAGGCCCACCGCCAATGAAGAGACCACCCCGCCACGAAACCGTGACGGGGTGGTCTTCAGTGCGGCTGGCGGAGGGGCCAATCAGCCGATTTTGTTGGCCGATTCGGCATCCGAGGTCGGAGCCGAAGGGGCCGCAGCCGCGCCGAGGTTTGCGCGCAGCTTGGCGCCCAGTTCGGCGTCGACGTTGGTCCAGTACTGGATGGCGCGTTCCTTGATGCCCGGGCTCTGGACGCCGCCCACGGCACCGGTGATGGTCTCCAGGAACCGGGCCTTGGCGGCCTCGTCGTAGACCTCGCGGTACAGGGCACCGGCCTGGACGAAGTCGCTGTCCTCGGCGTGGAGGGAGTGCGCGGCGACGGTCAGTTCGCCGTCGTTCTCCCAGCCGCCGGCCGGGTTCTGCTGCTCAACGGCAGCCGGGCCGCCCACGGAGTTCGGTGCGTAGACCGGAACGGAGGGGGCGTTGAACTGGTAGCGTCCCTGGCCGTCCTGGCTGTAGTTGTTGACCTGGTTCTTCGGCTGGTTCACCGGGATCTGGGCGTGGTTGGTGCCCACGCGGTAGCGGTGTGCGTCCGCGTAGGAGAAGATCCGGGCCTGCAGCATCTTGTCCGGGGAGGCGGCAATGCCGGGCACGAAGTTCGACGGCGCGAAGGTGGCCTGCTCGATCTGCGCGAAGTAGTTCTCCGGGTTCCGGTTCAGCTCCATGGTGCCCACCTTGATCAGGGGGTAGTCCGCGTGCGGCCACACCTTGGTCAGGTCGAACGGGTTGAAGCGGTAGGTTTTGGCATCTTCGTACGGCATGACCTGCACGTGCAGGTCCCAGGACGGGAAGTTGCCGGCGGCGATGTTCTCGGACAGGTCGCGGATGTAGAAGTCCGCGTCGGAGCCGGCAAGCTGCTCGGCCTGCTCGGAGCTCATGGAGTTTACGCCCTGGTTGGACTTGAAGTGGTACTTGACCCAGAAGCGCTCACCCTCGGCGTTGATCCACTGGTAGGTGTGCGAGCCGTAGCCCTGCATCTCGCGCCAGGAGGCGGGCAGGCCGCGGTCGCCCATGAGCCAGGTGACCTGGTGGGCGGA
>DATIMT010000159.1:0-18190 GCA_035475035.1 Arthrobacter sp. | reverse complement strand
AACTTCACGTAGGTGAAGCCCACCACGATCACGAACAGCACCACGGCGATCTTGATCAGCGTGAAGATGTTGCCCACGCGGGCGGAGAGCTTGGTGCCCAGCACCAGCAGCACGGTGAAGATGGCCACGATCAGGAAGGCGCCCCAGTAAAGGTCGACGCCGCCCAGGGAGATGGCGGGGGGAACGTCCAGGCCGGTGAGCGCAAAGACCTTGCTGAGGTAGATGCCCCAGTACTTGGCGATCACGGCAGCAGCCGTGAACAGTTCGAGGATCAGGTTCCAGCCGATGATCCAGGCCAGGAGTTCGCCCATGGTGGCGTAGGTGAAGACGTAGGCGGAGCCGGCCACGGGGATGGCGGTGGCGAACTCGGCGTAGCACATGATGGCCAGCGCGCAGGTGACGGCGGCGATCGCGAAGGAGAGGGTAACGGCGGGGCCCGCGAAGTTGGCAGCGGCCTTGGCCCCCACCGAGAAGATACCGGCGCCGACAGCAACGGCCACGCCCATGATCATGAGGTCCCAGGTGCTGAGGGAACGCTTGAGCTTGCGTCCGGGCTCATCGGCGTCGGCGATCGACTGCTCGATGGATTTTGTCCGCAGAAGATTCATAGGGGGTCACAATCCTGGTTTGTGATGGAAACAGACCTATCAACGATAGTGTCCATCCACTGGACGGCCCCAATCGTCCCGAATAGTGAGACGGCCAGATCGCCGAAGATTCTTCTGCCAACTGACTCGGGGCCCTCCGAATGGAGAGCCCCGAGTAGTGTGGATCGAACTTCTCAGCCAGGCCAGTCCATCAGCGTGGACCGGATCAGGAAGCGTTTACCCTCCGGCGCTTCAACGGAAAAGCCGCTGCCGCGACCCGGAACAACGTCGACGGTCAGGTGGGTATGGCTCCAGTAGTTGAACTGCTCCAGGGACATCCAGAACTCCAGCGGCAGGGGCAGCAGTCCGTCGGACAGGTCGAACAGCCCCAGCAGCACATCCGCCTCCCCCGTGATGAAGTCCCCGGCCGGATAACACATGGGCGAGGACCCGTCGCAGCAGCCGCCGGACTGGTGGAACATGAGCGGGCCGTGCCGGTCCCAGAGCATCCGCAGCAGGTCCACGGCGGCCGGCGTGAGCGCCACCCGGGAAAAGTCCTCCCCGGGCAGCGTCACGGCGGCATCGAGCCTTGTCAAAGCCATGGCCTAGAAGAAACCCAGCTTGTTTTCGTCGTAGCTGACCAGCAGGTTCTTGGTCTGCTGGTAGTGGTCCAGCATCATGGCGTGGTTTTCACGGCCGATGCCGGAGGACTTGTACCCGCCGAAGGCCGCGCCCGCCGGGTAGGCGTGGTAGTTGTTCACCCATACGCGGCCGGCCTGGATTTCCCGGCCGGCGCGGTAGGCCACGTTGCCGTTGCGGGACCAGACGCCGGCGCCCAGCCCGTAGAGGGTGTCGTTGGCGATGCCCATGGCGTCGTTGTAGTCGCTGAACTTTGTCACTGCCACCACGGGCCCGAAGATCTCTTCCTGGAAGATCCGCATCCTGTTGTGGCCCTCAAACACGGTGGGCTGGACGTAGAAGCCGCCGGCCAGGTCGCCCGGCAGTTCGGCGCGGGCGCCGCCCGTAAGCACCTTGGCACCCTCCTGCTTTCCGATGTCGATGTAGGACAGGATCTTCTCCAGTTGGTCGTTGGAAGCCTGCGCACCAACCTGGGTGTCGGTGTCCAGCGGGTTGCCCTGGATCATCTTTTCCACCCGGGCCAGGGCGTCCGCCATGAAGGACTCGTAGATGTCCTCCTGCACCAACGCCCGGGACGGGCAGGTACAGACTTCGCCTTGGTTGAAGGCGAACAACGCGAAGCCCTCCTGGGCCTTGTCGTAGAACGCGTCGTTCTCCTGGGCAACATCGTTGAAGAAGATGTTGGGGCTCTTGCCGCCCAGTTCCAGGGTGACGGGAATAAGGTTCTGGCTGGCGTACTGGCTGATGAGGCGGCCGGTGGTGGTCTCGCCGGTGAAGGCGATCTTGCGGATCCGGGAACTGGAGGCCAGCGGTTTGCCAGCCTCCACGCCGAAGCCGTTGACGACATTCAGCACACCGGCAGGCAGCAGGTCGCCGATGAGTTCCATCAGGACCAGGATGGAACTCGGCGTCTGTTCCGCCGGCTTGAGTACTACGGTGTTTCCGGCGGCAAGCGCGGGCGCAAGCTTCCAGACGGCCATCAGGATGGGGAAGTTCCAGGGGATGATCTGGCCCACCACGCCCAGTGGTTCGTGGAAGTGGTAGGCAGTGGTGTTGTCGTCGAGCTGTGAGAGGCTGCCTTCCTGGGCGCGGACAGCAGAGGCGAAGTAGCGGAAGTGGTCCGAAGCCAGCGGCAGGTCCGCGTTGAGGGTTTCCCGGATGGGCTTGCCGTTGTCCCAGGTTTCGGCCACGGCGAGCATCTCGAGGTTTTCATCAATGCGGTCCGCAATTTTGTTCAGGATGGCGGCGCGCTCGGCCACGGAGGTCTTGCCCCAGGACGGCGCTGCTTTATGGGCCGCGTCCAGCGCCAGTTCGATGTCCTCCGCGGTGCCGCGGGCCACCTCACAGAACGGCTTGCCCGTCACCGGGGTGACGTTCTCGAAGTACTGGCCCTTCACGGGGGCCACCCATTCGCCGCCGATCCAGTTCTCGTACCGGTCCTTGAAGGTGACCTTCGAACCATCGGTTCCGGGCTGTGCATAAACAGTCATTGCTAGCTCCTTTGCTGTGCAGTAAGCGGGCCACAGGGGCGCACGCCGTTGGACACAGCGTAGGAGCGGGAAGGTTGCAGCAAGGTTGCGCCCCACCCTCGCAACCCAAAAACAATTCAGGCGCGGAGTTCGGCCTCCAGCCGTTCCAGGTCGGCGACGACGGCGGCCCGCTTGGGTGAGCGCGGCGGCAGGATGCGCAGCGCAGCGCGGCGGATTCCGACGTCGTCACGTGCCTCGGGAAGCGACGCGTACTTGAGCAGGGACTCGGCGCTTCCATCCGTGAGGACCGCTTCCCGGAGCAGGGACGAGACTCTGTCCCTCAACTCGACGATGCCGGGCGCCTCGGAGCGCGGCAGCACCCCGCCACGGTAAATTTCCAGGGCAATCCGGTGGGCACCGCGCTGCAGGCAACTGAGCACCTGGCCCGTGTCCGGCACCAGGTCGATGGGCAGCCGGTAGGGGCGCGAGCCGGGTACCGCATCCGGGCTCAGCTGCGCCACGACTTTACGCAGGCGGACCATCTCTGCCCGCAGTGTCATGGTGGACCCATCACCCGGATACAGGAGCGAACTGAGTTCCTCCGCTGTGAGTCCGTCCGGGTTCATGCTGAGCAGCGCGAGGATCTCGCTGTGCCGGGCTGACAGTGAAACTGTCCTGCCGCCCAGGCTGAGCAGCGCCTGGTCGCGGCCCAGCAGCTGCAGGCTGTTCCGGTAGAGGCTGCCTTCCGTGGCACCCGGACCTTGCCCGCCGGCGGCGGCCGGGGACCGTCGTCGTGCGGGCCTCCTGGCGGTTTCCGCCGCATGCTGCAGGCGCTCCACCCGCAGCTGCGCCTGGGCGGCCGCCACAGTTGCCTCCACGAGCGAGAGCGTGTGCGGCGCCACCGCGCTGGCTGTCCCGGTGATGTCCACGACGCCGAGCACGGCGCCGGAGTCGGGATCGTGGAAGGGGACGGCGGTGCAGCTCCAGGGATGGACCGCCCGCTGGTAGTGCTCGGCACCGACTATCTGGATCCCCCTTCCCAGGGCAAGGGCGGTGCCCGGGGCGCTGGTGCCAACACTGGCCTCGGACCAGTCGGCACCGGGAACGAACATCATGCCTTCGGCCCGGCGCTGGAGGGCGGGGTCCCCGTCCACCCACAGAAGCCGGCCCACCTCGTCTCCCACCGCAACCAGGAGACCGCTGTCATGGCTGGGCCGGACCAGGAGTTTGTTGATGACCGGCATGATCGCGGCCAGGGGGTGCTGCCGCCGGTAGTCCTCCAGCTCGTCCCAATCGAGGGCAAGCGGAGCGGCCAGGTTGTCAGGATTGGCTTTGAAGCTTGCGGACCGTTGCCAGGACTCACGAATGAGTTTGCGCAGGCCGGGCAGCTCGGGGGTGTTCCCGGAGGTGGAGCCCAAGTGCTCATGCCCGGCCAACGCTGCGCGCTGGAGCGGTTCAGGCTGCAGCAGGTTCGTCATCGAACTCCCGGGAATGTCACGCGTCTGGAGCGGCTAGTCTAGCGGGACCAGTTGCTCCAGCGCATCCACTCCCGCCGCCGCTCCACCCGCGGCTGTGTAGCCCGCGGCGATGCGGCGCGCCCCCGGTGTTTTGGCCTGCGCCTGGTGGACGGCGGCGCGGATCCTTTCGGGGGTGAGCCGCTTCCGGCTGAGCCGCACTCCTGCGTCCGCGGCCACCACCCTCGCCGCCACTTCGTGCTGGTCACGGCCGAACGGAACCACCACCACGGGCACCCCTTTGGACAGTGCCTTCTGGGTTGCCCCCATGCCGCCATGGGTGATGGCCACTGCGGCGCGTTCCAGGACCGGGCCGTGCGGGACGAAGTGCTCAAGGCGTGCGTTGGCCGGAACGGGCCCAAAGCCTTCGGTTCCTGACGCGCGACCGGCACCGGCCGACCCCGTTGCGGCTGCCGGCAAGGTGGCCACGACGGTGAAGGGTTCGGCGGCCAGGCCAGCCAGCGCCGTCCGGACGATGGCCTCGTCGGCCTGGTATTCGGAGGAGGTGGTCACCAGGACCACTGGGTCCACGCCGTCCCTCAGCCAGTCGGGACGCTCCGCGGGTGGTTCCCATTCCAGGGCGCCGATCAACCGCACGTCAGGGCCCCAATCCGGATGGGGATACTCGAACGGCTCGGACGTAGCCACGAGCATCAGCGGCGCGGTCCGGAACATCTCGTCGGCACCGCTGACCGGGGGAAGCGTGCGGCCGGACAGCTCGGCCCGCAGGGAGTTGATGCGCGGCAGCATCAGCTTCTCGACGGCGCCGATCACCATGCGGCGGGCCACCGCATCGCGGACCCGTCCCAACGGGCCGGACATGGGGTCGAGCCCAGGACCAAAGGGCGGCGTTCCCCTCGACCGCAGCGGCGGGGTGTAGGGGCTGAAGGTGGCCCACGGCAGGCCCGAGGATTCGGCCTGGATCCGGGCTCCCCACGCGTTGATGTCGATGAGCAGCAGGTCCGGGTCCACGTCGTCGATGGCCTTCTGCAGGTCGGGGGCGTCGAAGCGGGCGCGGGCCGTGAAGGTCTCCACGCTGGAAGCCAACGCTGCCTTCGCGTTTCCGGCGCGGTAGTCCGTGGCCTCGATTCCAAGGATGCGGTCATCCACCGGCCCGGCCTGGAACCCTGCCCGGAGAAGCGTCGGGACCTGCTGGCGGAGGGTCCTCACATGCACGTCATGGCCGCGGGCCTTCAGCTCCTGGAGCAGCGGGACCATCGGGAAGAGGTGGCCGATGGCGGGTGACGTGTAGGCAAGGACGGTGGACATCATGGCCTCCGGGTGAAGGGCTCCAGCATTTCGAGTAGGGAGAGTGCCACCTGGTCCTTGCCCAGTCCCGCATCAAGGCGGAGCAGCTTCCAGGTGTAGACGTCGCAGACCGCGACGAACTGGGCAAGGCGGCGTTTCCGCTCAACCCCGTCCGGCAGATAATCGTCGGTAAGGAAGGGCGCGAACACACGCTCACACCACTGCCGGTGGAGCCGCCTGCCGCCTTCGGTAATCTCTGCGAGGACAGGAGAAGTTTCCTCCTCCGCCAGCATCTTCAGGGCCAGGGCGCCGGTGGTTTCGTAATGCTCCACGAGGTTGTCGACGGCGGCGGGGACGCCCCCGGCCGGAGCGGCACCGCGCTGGCGGACAACCTCGGCGGCTGCGAATTCAGCCGTTGAGTGGATGAGCCCCATCCGGTCATCGAAGCGGCGGATGACGGTTTGGACCGCGACGCCGGCCCGCGCGGCGACGGCATTCAGGGTGACGTCGGCGAGCGGACCCGCGAGAAAGAGGTCCAGCGTTGCCTGCAGAATCCGGCGTCCAGTTTCCTCAGCAGAAGCGGTGCGGCTCCGGGAATGGTAGGCCCGCGTTCCGGCCGTATTCATGTTAGTCACATTAACTTGAATACGGCTGTGTGCCTAGGGTCAGCCGCGGGAGATGCGGATCATGTCCTCGCGCGGCACCACTTTGATCCGTTCACGCACCACGTGGTCCAGCCCCTCGGGCCCGGCCCACGCCGCACCCAGGCCTGCCTCGTGTGCGTCGAGCTTGTTCCACCCTTCCCAGGTGGTGTATTCAATGCCGCGTTCCTCGAGCAGGTCGATGATGGCCTGGGGGTCCGGGTTTTGTGCCGCCGGGAGGTTGAGACGGTCCTCCAGCAGGAACCCGATGGTCTCCAGCGCATCGCCTTTGGTGTGCCCGATCAGCCCCACGGGCCCGCGCTTGATCCAGCCGGTGGTGTAAATGCCCGGCACCGGCTTGCCCCCGGCATCCAGGACGCGGCCGCCTTCGTTGGGGATGACGCCGCGCTTGGCGTCATACTCCAGCTCGTCCAGGGCAGAACCGTGGTAGCCGATGGCCCGGTAGACCGCCTGGACGGGGTACTCCACGTACTCCCCGGTGCCCTTGGCATTGCCGGTCCCATCAAGCTGCATGCGCTCAAACTTGATGCCGCCCACCCTGCCCGTGCCGTCGTCGAGCACCTCAACCGGACTATGCAGGAAGTGCAGGTGCAGCCTGCGGGAGGAGGGGTTCTCTGACTCCGCATGCTCCTCCACCAGCCAGTTGGTGAGGGTGTTCACCATGGTCTTGACCTGGTTGTTGGTCCGGATGGCCTCGTCCGAGGCTTCGTCGAATTCGAAGTCCTCGGGGTAGAGCACAATGTCCACATCGTCCATGTGGCTCAGCTCCCGGAGCTCCAGCGGGGTGAACTTGACCTGGGCGGGGCCGCGGCGGCCAAAAACGTGGACATCGGTGACGGGCGAGGACTTCAGGCCCTGGTAAACGTTGTCCGGAATCTCGGTGCTCAGCAGCTCCTCGGGGTGCTTGACCAGCATGCGGGCCACGTCCAGGGCAACGTTGCCGTTGCCGATGACCGCAATTTCCCTGGCTTCAAGCGGCCACTCGCGAGGGACGTCCGGCTGGCCGTCGTACCAGGAGACGAAGTCGGCGCCGCCGAAGGAGCCGTGCAGGTTGATGCCGGGAATGTCCAGGTCCGCATCCTTCACCGCACCCGTGGAGAAGATCACGGCGTCGTAGAACGCCCGGAAATCGTGCAGCGTGAGGTCCCGGCCGTAGGTCACGTTGCCCAGGAACCGGATGTCGCCGCGGTCCAGGACCTTGTGCAGGGCGTTGACGATGCCCTTGATCCGGGGGTGGTCCGGGGCAACGCCGTAGCGGATCAGGCCGTACGGCGCCGGGTAGGCCTCAAAGAGGTCAATGCTGACCTGGAAGTCGCCGTCCTTCACCCCGCTGGACTTGGTGAGGATGTCCGCAGCATAGACTCCTGCCGGTCCGGCGCCGACGATGGCGACGCGGAGGGGACGGTTGGCGGCGGTTTCGCTGTGACTGGACACCGGGAACCCTTCTGAACTGGTCCTGCTCATGTTTCATGAGGGTGCGCAGCAATGGTGCCGCGCATAGTCCCCCATTCTAGTTGGCGGCCAGGGCCACCACCTTGCCTTCGCGGTACAGGAGTGCCCTGAGTTCCGCCTCCGCCGAGTCCAGGCGTTTCGGGTCGATGGTTTCGCCGTCGTGGTAGTGGTCCAGGACGCGCGGGTCCACGTAGCTCTTGCGGGCGATGGATGGGGTGTTGCCGAGCGTGTCAGCGGCATCGTGCATGGCCCGGCTGATGGCCCGCTTCCGCTTGGCTGCCGTGCGTTGCGGACCCGTCCGCGCCAGGCTTTCCGCCGCCGCGACCGTCCCGCGCAAGGTACGGAAGTCCTTGGCGGTGAAGTCTGACCCCGTCCGCTCTTTTACATAGGCGTTGATGTCTGCGCTGGTGACCGGGCGCCAGGTCCTGCCCTCCTTGTAGGCCAGGAGCCGGGCGTTGGGCCCGCGGCGCTTGAGCAGGCGCAGCACGGCGGCAAGGTCGGCGTCGCGGATCTCCGATTCCCAGTCCTTGCCGCTCTTGGCCGGGAAGCGCAGCAGGATCCTGTCCTTCCGCACCTGGACATGGGCGCACAGCAGGGTGGCCAGGCCCCGGCTGCCGTTCTCGTTGGTGTACCGTTCGGACCCCACCCGCAGGGATCCGCTGTCCAGCATCCGGAACGCCGCCGCCAGGACCCGTTCGCGGGTGAAGCCCTCGCTGCGCAGGTCCATCGTGACCCGGCGTCGGGCTGCCGGCAGCGATTCGGCCAGTTGGAGGGAGCGGTCGAACTTCACCCGGTCCTTACGCTCGCGCCACTCCGGGTGGTAGATGTACTGGCGGCGGCCCACCCCATCAACACCCGTCGCCTGGATATGGCCGTTCTCGAACGGGGCGATCCAGACGTCGGTCCAAGCCGGCGGGATGCCGATGCTTTCCAGCCTGTCCCGGAGGGGGCCGGGAGGCAGGGTGGAGCCGTCCAGGTCCCGGTAACTGAAGCCCTTGCCGGCAGCCACCCTGCGGTAGCCGCGGCCCGAGGCGTTGCTGCGCCGTAGCCTCATGGGGCGGGCTCCGGGATGCGGGCACGTGTCATGAAAGCAAGCCTACTGATTATTTTCCGGATTTCCTGCCGCCTGCTGGAATACCCGCCCGCGGAATGCTGTTATTGAGATCGTGCCCATGCCAGAAGGAACTCCCGCCGCCCCCGCAGCCACCCCCTCCCGCGGACCGAACCCCACAGCCCCGGCGGCCAGGGGCGCCAAGCCAGTCGCCAAGGACTCGACGGCGGGAATGCTGTTCGGCATCGGTGCCTACGTGTTGTGGGGGCTGCTCCCGCTGTACTTCTTCATCCTGATGCCTGCCGGCGCCGTCGAGATCGTGGCCAACCGCGTGGTGTGGTCGCTCCTGTTCTGCGCACTCCTGATCACGGTGACCAGGGCGTGGGGCGTGCTGGCGGTGGCGCTGAAGGACCGAAAGGTTTTTGGTTCCCTTGCGCTGGCGGCCTTCCTGATCGCCATCAACTGGTTGACCTACACCTACGGCGTGACCACCGGGCAGGCCGTGGAAACGTCCCTGGGCTACTTCATCAACCCGCTCGTCTCGGTGCTGCTGGGGGTGCTGGTCCTCAAGGAAAAGCTGCGGCCGCTCCAGTGGGCCGCGGTCGGCGTGGGCTTCCTGGCCGTGGGGGTCCTCACCTACTCCTATGGGAAGCTGCCATGGATCGCGCTGACGCTGGCGTTCAGCTTCGGCCTGTACGGCTTCGTCAAGAACCGGGTGGGATCGAGGGTGGACGCCATCACCAGCCTCAGTGTGGAGACCATGGTGCTGGCCCCGCCGGCGGCCGTGGCGATGGTTTTCCTGGCGGCCAGCGGCAGTTCCACGCTGACCTCCCAGGGCGCCGGGCACTTTTGGCTGCTGCTGGCATCGGGCGTGATTACCGCCGTCCCGCTGCTCTTCTTCGGCGCCGCCGCGCGGCGGCTGCCCATGACCACCATCGGGCTGCTGCAGTACTTCGCGCCGGTGCTGCAGTTCCTGGTGGCGCTGCTGGTCTTCCGGGAGGCCATGACCGTGGAGCGCTGGATCGGGTTCGGGGTGGTGTGGCTGGCCCTGCTGCTGCTGACCCTTGACATGCTGCGGGCGGCGCGCAAGAACTCTGTGGCCCGCAAGGCAGCGCGGCGGGCGGCGGGCTGACCCCGTACCGGCCGCGTTCATCCCGCCGTTAGCCGCCCAGCGCACGCTTCATGGCATCATAGGCCGGGGTCGGCTGACCGTTGTCGAACAGGTGGTCGTGGCCCTGGCGCAGGCTGCCGTCGTCGTCGATCCACCAGTCGTAGCGGTCATCTACGCCCCACGTTGTGTAGGACACGCACGCGGGCGAGCGCAGGCAGGTGGCCAGCACCGTGGCGTATTGCTTCGCCTGGGCCTCGGTCCCCTGCTCGTCCGTGACGTCGTTCTCCGAGATGCGGACGTGCAGCCGGGCGGCTCCGAACCGGTTGAGCGTATGGGTGAGGGCGTCGGCGGAGATGGCGTCGGTGGTGAGGTCGTAGACGTGGGCCTGGAGTCCTACGCCGTATATGTGCCCGCCCTGCCCGTTGGTGTCGAGGGCGAGGTTGAGCAAGGCGTCCTGGCGGCGCCCCGGCACGTCGGCCCCGTTCTCATTGATGTACTGAAGCACGGCCGGATCGGCAGCGTAGACAGCTTTGGACACCACCGCCGGATAGCCGGGTCCGAAAATGCGGTACCAGATGTTTTGCTGCAGGCTGGTCCCCTGGTTGACATCGAATGGTTCATTGACGACGTCAAGGGACGCCAGCCGTCCCTTGAAATGTGTCACAACGGTGTTGATGTAGTCGAGCAGTGCCGCGGCGCTGGCCCGGCGCTCCGGCTCCGAGCCGCTGGGGAGGTCCTGCATCCAGCGCGGCATTGCCTCCGTGAAGGCGATGGTGTGCCCGTGCACCGCCATGCCTTTGCTCTCCGCCACTGCAAGGATGGCGTCGGCCTCCCCGAACGTGTACACACCCTGCTGCGGAGAGAGGAATTGCGGCTTCATCGCGTTCTCGGGCGTCAGGGCGCCGAAGTTGCCCGCGAATTCCCGTGCATAGTCCTCGTCCCCGGTGAGGGGGCCGAGTGCGACGGCGGCGCCTATCCGGAAGTCCGGCCGGAGTTTGCGGGCCAGTGCCTGCAGCCCCTGGGCTGACGCCTGGGCGTCCGCCGATGCGGACCCGGAGGTCCGCAATCCGGCGCCCTCCGGCGCGATTGCCTTAAGCGAGGTGACGTCGAAGCCGCCGGAGTCGCTGGAGAATCCGAGCCACAGTTCCCCGGACGAGAACACCCTGCCCAGCGGCAGTGACGAAAGCGTGTCCGCACCGCTGGCGACGGCCAGGGTGTCGCCGGACCGGCGCACCGTGAGCGGAGCAGCCTGGTCCTTCACCGCCACGTGCTCGTCATGCACGGGGACCGGCCGGGTCACATCCTTCTTTTGCGAACCGTCGAAGACCGAGATCTTCAGGTCTCCGCCCTGGAGGGTGAGCCGCACGCCGGCAGGCTCCACGCGGAACTCATCCGCGATGACGGGGGGCCGGTCGTACACGGCCCAGGATGCGTCAGCCTTCACGTCGGCGAATGTCGCGCTCAGGGCAAAGTCCCCGCCGACCATCAGGTGTGTGCCGGCCAGGTTGAGCGGCGGGTTCGGCTGGCCACCCTCCCCGCTCTGCTTCACTATCTGCCGGGCGGTGGCGGTCACCTGCAGTCCGCCGCTGCCGGCCCTGATGCCGGGAACGTCATTCCAGTTCCCCTGGAGCAGGTCTAGCGTTACATCGGGTTTGGGTCCGGAGCAGCCTGCCACGATGACAAGGAGGACGGACACCAGCACCACCAACAGTGCGTGCCGGCGCCCGGCCATCCTTGATCCCCTTCCCAGCCGTTAGGGCTTGGTCCAGCGGACGTCGTCGAAGTACGCCTGCAGCCCCGAGTTGCCCTGCACGATGACCTGCAGGCTCGCCTTTGCCACCGTTGTGGTGCTCGGCGAGTAGGTGAGGTCAACGTTGGTCACGCCGGCGGCTACTACCCCGAGTTTGTACTGCCCGGAGATCCACTGCCCGGCGGCGTTGTACTCGTCGATGTAGAAGCCCATCTCACCGCTGGTCCGTGCAGTGATGTTGAGGTAACCGGCGATCTTGTACGTACCTGCGGTCACTGCCACCTGCGGGGAGAACAGGTGCTTGTTCGCCGTCGTAGCCGTTGCCTTAACCGAGTTCACGGGGTTGGCAGGGCTCCCATGGTTCGCGGCGTCAGCCACGATCGTGGAAGCCGAATCGGTGGTCCAGCCTGAGCTGATGCCGGCGTCGAAGGTGCCGTTGGCCACCAGGTTGGCCGCCGGCGGCGGGGCCGTCCCACCGCTGAGCGCCATCATCTGCACGTTGTCCACATAGGCCGTAATGCCGGTGCCGGTCACCCAGACCTGCAGGCTGGCCGAGGCAACGTTGGTAGAGCTCGGCGTGTAGGTGAAGTTCATCGACTCCACCCAGCGCGAGTTCTCCCGCTTGCGGAACTGCCCCGAGATCCACTGTCCGGCGGAGTTGTACTCGTCGACGTAGAACCCCACTTCACCGCTGGTGATTGCAGCCACGTTGAGGAATGCCTTGAACAGGTAGTTCGTTGTCGCCGTCACTGGGACCTTCGGCGAGAACAGGTGGCCCGCAGCGGTACCCGAAACCAGCTTTACGGCCTTGGCGGCGTCGGGATAGCTGCCGTTGTTTCCAGCGTCCGCAGTGATCGTCGCCGGGGCGTCGGTGCGCCAGCCGTCGGCGATGCCATTGTTGAACGTCGGATTCGCCATCAGGTTCGGGCTGCCGTTCACCAGGCCCTTGCTGACGTTGACGTTCCTGATCTGGCCCGCCGCCACCTTGGTCTGCACGTACGCCGCCAGCTGGTCCAGCTCTGCGGTGCCGTACTGGTAGTCATCCGGGGTCTTGCTTGGCGAGGTCCTGATGTCATGGAACGTGAATATGGCCCACGTCTTGTTGGCAATCGCCTCGTCGACCTTCGCCTTTAGGGTGGAGACCGGAGTGGTGACCTCCTGCACGGGGGTGTTGTGCAGCAGCAGGTCACCGAGCGGCCAGATGTTGTTGCCGACGTCGGCGAAGCCGCGCATGGAACTGTAATACTTGGCTATCTGGGCGAGCGCCGACATGTCGTAATCGCCGTAAGGGGTGGCAAGGGCGGTGGCGTTGAATCCGTGTGCCGCCAGCGCTGATTTGCTGTTGGCCAGCTCGGCAACCACCTGGGCGGCGGTCAGCTTGGTGGCCTGGCAATCGTTCCCCACGCTCACGAGGCATTGATGGTCAACGGTATGCGAGCCGATCTCCCAGCCGTAGGTGTTCTGCAGTTGCGTGATCTGGTCCCACGTCATGTACGGAACATCAGTGTTGGCGCGGCAGCTGTTCGGCACTGTGGTCATGCCCACGCAGTTGGTGATGACGTAGCTGGTGCCGGTGAGTCCGTACTTCTTCAATGTCGGGGCAGCCTGGGTCAGCGCATTCTGCATGCCGTCGTCGAAGGTGAAAGACACGAGCGGAGTCGCGGCCGGATTGTCCACGGCCGCGTTGGCGGCTGCCGGGGACAACAGTGCTGTGGCCATGGCCCACACCGCCACCCCGATGGTCGCGAGCCTGGCGCGATTACGCGTCAAGCCGGGTCTGGTTCTGATCATGACTTTCTCCTTCTGTGGGGTGGCGGAAGGTGCCGTTATGCACCGCTTGTTCGTGGTCACGGCCCCTGCAACTTCTCGAATGCCTGGGCGACCGGCTGGACTTCGATGCCGCTTTGGGCAACGATCTGCAGCTGGGCGGCGAGGACATCGCTGGTAATGGTGCTCCGGTCGGCCGCAATGGTATTCACCTGCGTGCCCGACGAGTCGGGGGCTGCGATCTGGTGGTAGACCAGGATGAGCCAGCCATTCGCACTTGAAGTGTCGGCGAGCGCTTCCTTCAGCGTTTCCGGCGTGGTCTGGTCGGTCACGTAGAGGACCTTCAGATCGTGGGGGTTGATGTTTTGCCGGGTGTTGATGCCGTCATCCGTCCCCCGCACGATGTGGAAGTACTTGCCCGCGTACCAGTCGACTTGGGGGTCGGACCGGCCGTACGGAAACGCCAGGTCATCGGTGGGGAGCCCGGCTGATGCCAGTGCCTCATCGCTTCTGCGCAATTCCTCGTCCAGCCGGTCCGTGCCCAACGAGGTGAGGTCGACGTGCTGGTAGCTGTGGGCGGCAATCTCGTGTCCGGCTTTGTGCATCTGCTGCACCTCAGCGGCACTAACAAAATTCGGCGTCTCAATGGAGCTGGGATTGACATACTGGGTGGACCGGAAGCCGTGCTTGTCCAGCAACGGCAGGGCACGGTCGTACACCGACTGCCACCCGTCATCGAACGTGATGGAGACCATGGGTTGCGTCCAGCGGAGGGGACCGGGCCTGGTGGTGTCCGTCATCGAATATCCGCGGATTCCGGTGGTGCCGTCCCCATGCGAAGTAAGGGTCACCATCGCCGTGCGTGCCCCGTCCGGAACCTGGAAAGCCTCCCTGATGGTGGTCCACTCCGCGGCCGGCGGCACCGTCTCCAGGTTGTGGAACGCACGTCCACCGCCCGGCAGCTCAAATTCCGCCACCACGTCCACCTCGCGGTCCGAACGATAGGTGGCACCGAAGCTGAAGTATCGGTCCGGCACTACCGGGACGGGCTGATACTGCCACTTTGCCTCGCCATTCTGGTAGTTTTCGGTACGCGTCCACAGGAAGCTGCCCTGCGCGTCTTCGCTTCGCCCGGACACCAGGGTCGAGGCACCCGAGGAGTAGGGGGACCAGGACTCGGGCTGATCAGGCTGGGGACCGATCAGTCCTGGATTCGGAATAAGGTTGGGCCCCGGCGCGGTGGCTGGTGGCACCTGGACGTCGTCCGCGGCTTCAAGGTAGGCGCCTTCCACCCGAATGGTGCCCGCCGCTGCGAGGCGGAAGACGTACTCCACGGCGGTGGTCTTGTCTCCGCTGTTGAAGGCATCGCTTACCGTGAACTCGGAAGTACCGGGCCGCTCAACGGGATTGCGCAACTGCTCCAGGGTTGTGCTCCCGTCGCTGTGGTGCTTGCGGGCCAGCAACCTGAAGTCAGCGTTGCTGGTGGTGAACGCCTTGAACAAGTAGTTCTTGCCGGCCACCACGTCCACCCGCGGGCTGGCCAGGGTGACGTCGCCTGAGGCGTACTGAGGGATGTCGAGCTTCAGCGCGTGGCCTCCCTTCGGCCCGGCCACCAGTTCCAGTGCGGTTTTCGCATCCCCGCTGTGGTTGACGGTCCAGCCGGCGCCCGGGTCCACCGGGGAGCCCGCCGACGGCGGCGGCCCGGGTGTTACCGCAGATTCCGCCAGGGCAGGAAAGAGTGCAGGAAGCAGATTGGCACCTGGCCGCGCCTGGGCGAAGCTATCCGTCCTGGCCGTGTAGGCCAGCCAGCCACCGCTGATCGCGAGGATAAGCAGTGCGATGACGAAAAGAGGATTCAGGAGCAGGTGGCGAAACCTCCGGCGTCTAGACGGCACGGGCTATCACCGCCAAACTGCCGGCACGCTGCGGAGACTTCCAGGTGTTGATCTCCGGACGCCGGACCAGTCCGCGGGCCCACACAATGCAACGGACCGCAGCCGCCAGCTGCACCAGGTCCATGATGTAGAAAAGGAAGTAGGCTGTCGGAGCGTAAAAGCAAAGCCTGGTGCGTTCAGCCGCCGAAAGGTTCTCATCCATCAGGATTGTCATCAGCGTGTAAGCAGTGATCGTGGCGTATGCACCAATGATCAGGGCGGGCGTGTACGTGGCCAGTGACCAGTAGACCGCGTACGTCCAGGCCAGTGGCGAGACAAGCAGGGTGAACTCGCTCAACATGGCCATCGGCATGCGGTAATAGGCCAAGGTGCGGCTGTAGCGCGGGCTCGGGTTGAACGTCATCCCGCGGTACTTGATGAGGTTCTGGATGCTTCCGTACTTCCAGCGGTAGCGCTGCTTCGCCAGGGCGCGGAACGTGAGGACACCCTCGGTCTTCGCGACCACGTCAGCGGCATAGACCATACGGAAACGCCGGTTTCCCAAGCTGGTGATCTTTGCGCTCAGGCCGATGTCTTCGGTCATGGTATCGGTGTCGTAAAAGCCGACCTTCCGCAGCACGCGCATGCGGTAGGTGGAGGCCACTCCGCCCACCACGAACTCACAGTTCAGCAGGGAGTAGAGCTTCTTGGAGCGGTAGCCGATCATGTGTTCGAACCGCTGCAGGATGCCGAGGGCCCTCGTCTCCTCCAGGATCTGCACGTTGGCCGCAACGCCGGCCACGTAGGGGTCGTCGAAGTAGGACAGCGCGTTGGTGATGGCGTCCGGCCGGATGATCGAGTCGGCGTCGAGCGTCATGACGAACTGGCCGCGCGCGTGCCGGCGCAGCACCGAGTTCAGGGCCCCGCCCTTGCCGACGTTCCTGTGCATCCGCAGGATGTGAAGGTCCATACCGGGATGGCGGAGCTGGTAGTCGCGAACCAACCGGCCAGTCAGGTCGGCGGACGCGTCGTCCGCGACAATGACTTCGAACGAGCGGTAAGTGCTCCGCCCGATGGAGTCGAGGGTCCGGACGATCACCGCCTCCTCGTTGTGGGCGGCAATGACTATGGTGACCAGGCCGGGCACCTCGGGGACGGCCCTGCGGGTCCAGGTGGCCGTCGCTGCGCACTCAGGCTGGTAGTTGGTGGGGAGCCTGACCCCCATGATTCCTTTCCGCCGCTGCTGCCAGATGTCATAGAAGTTGGCACCCGCCAGGTATAGACCGAAGTGCACAACGTAGAGAATGCTGACACCTGCAAACAGCCAGAAGATCAAGAGCGCGATGTCCATCGCTCATCCGTCCGCTGAGTTGGCTGAGAGCGCTTTCATGGCGTTGGCCAGCGGGACGTTGGCCGGCTGGAGCTGGTCGATCCCGGTCGAGGCTACGGGGACGACGGCGATGACCGGCGCTGCGACCGGCACTTCAGCGGGTGCGGCGACGGGAGTGGCGCTGGCAGTGAGCCCTACGGTTGACCCGATGATACCGGGGCCGGCGACGCCAGGGAGGGAAGCGGCCGCTGCCGCGACCCGGGCCAGGGCCCTTCGTGCCGCGCGCCGGTAGAAGCGGATGCCGACGAAGCGGATGACTAGCGTAAGGGTAACCAGGCCCCACAGCACCAGGCTCATCCGGGCAACGAAGCTGAGCAGGCTCTCGAACATCGCACCGTCCCGGCCGAACGTTGCCTGCACGGGAACGGCAAGATAACCGACGTGCGTTAGCACAATCGCCCCTCGGACACGCGCGTGCATGCGTAGCCGTGGCCGGACTGCCGGCATCCCGGCATCGCCCCGGGGACCGGACCAGAGCGGTCCTTCCATCCCATTGAAAGAAGCGTCATTGCGTTCCCCTGTCTCAAGCAAGAAGTCGTCCGCGGCTTGGGGTCAGCCAGGCCGGTCCGGGAGTAGTATGTGGTCCTCGAGCCACGTCGTCTGCCGCAATCTGGAGGGCAGCGCCATTACCCTGCGGCCGGCTAAACAGCGGGAACAGAACCCGCATTGAGGATCGGGGGGAGACTTCCAGGAGCCGTTGCCCGACCCGTTATATGACAAAAATACGTATTCGCCCGGGAGCCCAACACGAGTAAGAGGTACTCGGAAAGATTCTTTGGGGGTACTTACCGGGGTAGCTTGCGGAGACCGATGGTCACCCCACGCCGGGAGGCTGCTGTTAGGTGGTTGGCGCGAAGCGGCGTGGGGCCCTAGGTACCCCCTAATGGAAACCGGAAATGACCACGAAAAAGGCAGCACCCCCGCGGGGTGCTGCCTTTTTTGTGCGCTTTGGTTTTAGGCGTGGGCCTTAATGGCGGTCGCCAGGACCTCGAGCCCGTCTGCCAGCAGCTCATCGGTGATGACCAGCGGGGGCAGCAGGCGGATGACGTTGCCGTAGGTGCCGCAGGTGAGGATGATGACGCCGTCCTTCAGGCAGGCCGCGGCAACAGCCTTGGTCAGCTCCGGGTTGGGTTCCTTGGATCCGGCCTGGACAAGTTCGACGGCGAGCATGGCGCCGCGGCCGCGCACGTCACCGATCACTGCAGCACCGGAAGCGGCCAGTTCTGCCTGCAGGTCGCGGAGCCGGCCCAACGCCAGTTCCTCGATGTGGCGGGCACGGCCGTTCAGGTCGTACTCCTCCATGGACCCAATGGAGGCAAGGGCGGCGGCGCATGCTACCGGGTTGCCGCCGTAGGTTCCGCCCAGTCCGCCCGGGTGGACGGCGTCGAGCAGGTCGGCGCGGCCGGTGATGGCGGAGAGCGGCATGCCGCCGGCGATGCCCTTGGCCATGGTCATGATGTCCGGGACGACGCCTTCGTGGTTGACGGCGAACCATTCGCCGGTGCGGCAGAAGCCGGACTGGACCTCGTCCGCGATGAAGACGATGCCCTTGTCCTTGGCCCAGGCGGCCAGCGCAGACAGGAAGCCGTCGGCCGGGACGATGAAGCCGCCTTCACCCTGGATGGGCTCGATGATGATCGCGGCCACCTGGTCGCCGCCGATCTGCTTTTCGATCA
>DATIMT010000158.1:0-12923 GCA_035475035.1 Arthrobacter sp. | reverse complement strand
AGCCGTGGTCCTCGTAGTAGAGCTCGATGTCAGTGCTGTTTTCAGTACCTGCGGTGATGAAAGCCATGGAGGCAAAGTCCTTTCGAGCCTGATCGGATCGGTCCGGCGGAGCGCCGGGCCCTGCAGCTCTTACTCTAGGGCGCTCACCTGCGCCCCAGCAGCCATTATTGGACAACGGCGGCGGCAAAATACCTCAGCGGGCGAGGGTGTGAGAGTATATGCGCATGAATGCAGATAATAGTGCTTGCGCCTTGGGGGTGGACAGCCAGTACGTGGAGTTGGCGGTTGAGGTCTTCGCCATGCTGGCGGACGCCACCAGGGTGCGGATCATTTTGGCGCTCCGCGAAGGCGAAATGGCCGTGGGAGCCCTGGCAGACGTGGTGGGCAAGTCCCCCGCCGCTGTATCCCAGCACCTGGCAAAGATGCGCCTGGCCCGAATGGTGTCCACGCGGCAGGACGGGACGCGGGTACTCTATCGCCTGGAAAACGAACACGCCCGCCAACTGGTGGCCGATGCCATCTTCCAGGCCGAGCATGCACTCGGCGGCGAGCCGGCCCACCACCGCATCTCCGCCCAGTCCGCAGAGAGGAGCGCCCCATGAGCAGGCCGCACCAGGAGTCAACGGCGCACAGCCATGCCCATCCCGAGGACCACGGCCACGGCCATGGACATGACCACGGGCACGACCACGGGCACGGGCACGACCACGGGAACGGGCACGACCACGACCATGGGCACGGGCACGGGCACGGCCACGACCACCACTCCGGTTTCAAAGGCTGGCTGATGGAGCTGTTCGTTCCGCACACGCACGATGCCGCTGATTCCATTGACGACGCCATGGAGGCCAGTACGGAGGGTATCCGGGCGCTGAAGATCAGTATGTTCGTCCTGCTGGCCACCACGGTGCTGCAGTTCCTGGTGGTCCTGTTCAGCAGCTCGGTGGCCCTCCTCGCGGACACCATCCACAACTTCTCCGATGCCCTGACCGCGGTGCCCCTGTGGGTTGCTTTCATCCTCGGACGCAGGGCGGCGACCCGCCGCTACACGTATGGCTACGGCAGGGCCGAGGACCTGGCCGGCCTGTTCATCGTGGCCGTGGTGGCCCTCTCCGCCGTCGTGGCCGGCTGGCAGTCAGTGGACCGGCTGATCCATCCCCAGCCGCTGCAGAACCTCGGCTGGGTCATGGCCGCGGGACTGATCGGTTTCGCCGGAAATGAGGCGGTGGCGATCTACCGCATCCGGGTTGGCCGCAGGATCGGTTCAGCGGCGCTCGTGGCAGACGGGGTGCATGCCAGGACTGACGGCTTCACCTCACTGGCCGTGGTGGTCGGAGCCGTCGGCGTCATGCTCGGCTTTCCGCTGGCCGACCCGATCGTCGGGTTGATCATCTCCGCCGCCATTATGGTGCTGTTGTGGGGCACCGTCCGTAGCATCGGGCGGCGGCTCATGGACGGCATCGAGCCGGACCTGGTGTCGCGTGCCGAGGCCGCGCTGGAGGGGACACCGGGCGTACTTTCGGTCCAGCACCTCCAACTGCGGTGGTCCGGGCACCGGCTGCAGGGAGCGGCAACGGTTGTGGTGGCTGACACGGGGCTGTCCCAGGCGGAAGAGATCCTGCACAGGGCCGAGCATCAACTCCGGCATGAACTGCCCAAGCTGGACGGCATGATGCTCGTGCCGAGCACCGGCGCCGCCACCGACCACTGACCACTGACCACTGCCCACTGCCCACTGACCACTGCCCACGATCCGCTTAACGCGGGAACGCCCTGCGGATTCCGCAGGGCGTTCCCATGTTAAGCCGTTGAAGCGTCAGGCCCGGGCGGCTTTCCCAGGCAGTGCCAGCTTGAAGACCTTGGCCCAGGACGAACCCACCTGCTTCAGCAGCGGCCCGGTGGTGTACTTCAGGCCGTAGCGCTGGCAGATCTCGCGGACCTTGGGCGCCACCTCGGCATACCGGTTGGAGGGCAGGTCCGGGAAGAGGTGGTGCTCGATCTGGTGGGAGAGGTTGCCGGTCATCAGGTGCATGAACTTGGACCCGGAGATGTTGGCGGAGCCGATCATCTGGCGGACATACCAGTCGCCCCGGGTCTCCCCCTCCACCATCTCCTCGGTGAAGGTGTCTGTGCCTTCCGGGAAGTGGCCGCAGAAGATCACTGCGTGGGCCCACACGTTGCGGATGGCGTTGGCGGCCAGGGTGCCGAACAGGGCCTGCTTGGCGGAACCGGTCAGCATTGCCACTGCAGGGGTGGCGGCATAGTCCTTCGTGAACTGGGTGATGGTCTTCCGGCCCAGCGCCTTGAGGTCCTTGAGCAGGGCCTCCTTGGACTTGGTGCCTTCCTTGTACTCGGTCAGCTCGAGGTCGTAGATGGCGATGCCCCACTCGAAGACCGGCGCCAGGATGGCGTTGAACAGCGGGTTCGCCAGGTTGATGGGCTTCCACGGCTGGTTCTCGTCCATGCGCAGGAGGTTGTATCCGACGTCGTTGTCCTTGCCCACCACGTTCGTCCAGCGGTGATGCAGGTCGTTGTGGGTGTGCTGCCAGGACCGCGACGGGGTGACGAAGTCCCATTCCCAGGTGGTGGAGTGGATATCCGGGTCCCGCATCCAGTCCCACTGGCCGTGCAGGATGTTGTGGCCCAATTCCATGTTTTCCAGGATCTTCGCCAGGCTGAGGAGCGTGGTGCCCGTGACCCAGGCGGCCTTGTTCTTGCTGACCAGCAGTGCTGCGCGGCCGGAAAGTTCCAGGCCCCGCTGGATCTTGATCATGCGGCGGATGTAGGCGGCGTCTTCGGCGCCGCGCTTGGCCAGGACCTCGTCGCGGATGGCGTCGAGCTCACGGCCCAGCTCCGCCACCTGTTCATCGGTAAGGTGCGCGGCAGCCGGTGGCCGGACCGTGGGGCTTCCCGATTCGGCCAGCTTTCCGGGACGGGTCCTTGAGGTGCCGGCTTTGGCGTCAGCGGCGGCGGTGGTCTTTGTGGGTGAGATGACAGACATACGTTCTGCTCCTCAGAGTTCGAGGTTGACGGGTCCGGCGGCTGCCGAAACACACGTTTGGATCAGTTGGCCAGGTTCGCCGTGGATTTCCCCGGTACGCAGGTCGCGGACCTGCCCTGCCAGGAGCGGTGTAAGGCAGCTGTGGCAGATTCCCATGCGGCAGCCGCTGGGCATCAGCACCCCGGCGTCCTCGCCGATGTCCAGGATGGGGGTGTCGCCGTCGGCCTCCACTTCCCGGTCGGAGGCTTCGAAGGTGACCAGCCCGCCGTCGTGCCCTACCCCGGCGTTGAAGGTGGTGTTGAAGCGTTCGATCATGAGGTTGCCGGCATCTCCGGCCACCGCCACATCGGTTCCCGGCGCGCGGGTGGTCAGCGCGCGCTTCCAGAGGGCCTCGGCGTCGTCGAGGAAGCTGTCCGGGCCGCAGGCGTAGGCGGCGCGGTCCTTCCAGTCGGGGCAGATTTCGTCCAGCTCCTTGGTGCTGGAGAAATCCATGCGCCCCTGTTCGCCGGTGTACCAGTGGGCCAGCCGGAAGTTGGGGAACTGGTCCGCCAGCTCGGCCAGTTCCTCGCGGAAGAGGCTGTCACCCGGGGTGCGGGCGGAGTGGACCAGCACGACGTCGGCATCCGGACGCCGCGGCACGAGGGTACGGATCATGGACATCACCGGGGTGATGCCGCTGCCCGCGGTGACCATCAGAAGGGGGCGGGGGTGCTCCGGAAGCACGAAGTCGCCCTGCGGCGGAGCCAGGAAGAGGACGTCACCGGGTTTGGTGGTGCGCACCAGCGTGCCGGAGACCGCCCCGACGTCGGTGACGGTGATGGCCGGGTCCTTGCCGGCGGGGGCGCTGAGCGAATAGGAGCGCCAGTGGCGCACGCCGTCAAGTTCGACGCCGATGCGCGCCCACTGGCCCGCAAGATGCGCCTTCCAGCCGCGGCCGGGCCGGAAGAAGATGGTGGCCGACTGGGCGGTCTCCTGGACCACCCTGGTCACCACGCCGCGCAACTGGCGGGCTGAGTAGACAGGGTTGAACAACGCGAGGACGTCTTCGGGTGCCAACGGGGTGGTAAGTACTGAGGCCGCCTGGGCCAGCTGTCGTAGCCGGATCATACGGTTAAGCCTAAGGCGGCGCGAGCCATATTTCTCTCTCTCCGTCGTACGACCGTTCCGCAGTCACACAGTAGTAGGGGTGCGAAGGCCCCCACCACGCACTTAAAGGATAACGGTTGGGTCTCGCAAAAGGTTCCCCGGCCTACCGGCGGCTCCATCCCAGCGCGGGGGCCACATGCTCCGCGATGCTGCCAAGAAGCTTGGCATTGAACTCCACGCCCAGCTGGTTGGGCACGGTCAGCAACAGGGTGTCGGCAGCCTGCACCGCGGTATCGGCTGCCAGCTGCTCCGCCAGGAGGTCCGGCGCACCCACGTAGCTCTTGCCGAACCTGGCGGTCAGTCCGTCGATGACGCCCACCTGGTCGCGGCCGTCGCGGAGCGCGCTGCCACCGAAGTAGTAGTTGTCCTCCTCATCCACGATGGGAAGGACGCTGCGGCTGACCGAAACACGCGGTGTGCGTGCGTGCCCTGCTGCGGCCCACGCGTCCCTGAACAGCTGGATCTGTTCGGCCTGGAGCTCATGGAAGGGTACGCCGGTATCCTCGGTGAGCAGCGTGGAACTCATGAGGTTCATGCCCAGTTCCGCGGCCCACACTGCGGTCTTCCTGCTCCCGGCGCCCCACCAAATCCGTTCCGCCAGTCCCGGGGACTGTGGCTGGACGGGAAGGAGCCCGGTGGCACCGCCGGCGTACCTGGAGTCCGCCTCAGCCATCCCGGCGCCGGTGATGGCCTTGCGGAAGACCGCGGTATGGCGCCGCGCCATGTCCGCCTCGGTCTCCCCGGGCTGCGGGCGGTATCCGAATGCTGAAGCCCCGTCCCGGGCGGGCTCGGGTGACCCGCGGCTGACGCCCAGCTGCAGCCTTCCGCCGCTGATCAGGTCCGCCGCTGCGGCCTCCTCCGCCATGTAGAGCGGGTTCTCATAGCGCATGTCGATGACGCCGGTACCGATTTCGATGCGGCCGGTGCGGGCTGCGATAGCTGACAGGAGCGGGAAAGGGGACGCCTGTTGTCGGGCGAAGTGGTGGACCCGAAAGAACGCGCCGTCCACGCCGAGTTCCTCAGCGGCAACCGCCAGTTCGATTCCCTGGAGCAGGGCGTCCGCCGCTGTCCTGGTGCGGGACCCCTGGCCGGGGCCCCAGTGGCCGAATGAAAGGAATCCGATACGCTCCATACTTCCCCCAACTGCCCGGCCGGTGGCTGCATTCCCGGCTGGCATGATGGCTGCGTGGGCATTCCGGAAGAATCCGGCAGTATTTTCAAGACCATTGTGCTGTTCGTGCTGGCCGCAGCCGCGGAAATAGGCGGCGCCTGGCTCGTGTGGCAGGCAGTCCGCGAAGGAAAGGACTGGTGATGGGCCGGGCTGGGCGTGATCGCGGTTTGTGGCTGGTTCCCTGGCGTGGGGCGTGGCCTTTGAGAAACGGTGTGTGTACGGCGGGGCAACCGCTAAGCTCTAGCCACAACGAAAGGCGGGGCCCGTGGAGCAGGCGGATTACTGCATTATCGGTGGCGGGATCGTGGGTCTCGCCACCGCATACCAGCTTCTGCGGAAGCAGCCCGGAGCGTCACTGGTCCTGCTCGAGGCCGCGGAAACGCTGGCGTCGCACCAGACAGGGCACAACAGCGGCGTCATCCATTCCGGGATCTATTACGCCCCGGGCAGCCTCAAAGCGCAGTTCAGTAAGGCCGGGGCGGAGCAGACCAAGGAATTCTGCCGGGAACACGGCATCCGGTACGCCGAGCCGGGCAAGCTGCTGGTTGCCACCTCTGCCCTGGAACTGGAGCGGCTGGACCGCCTGGAAGAACGGGCCACAATCCACGGGCTGGACTGCGAACGCATTGACCAGGCTGAACTCAAGCGGCGTGAACCGAACGTTTCGGGGCTGGGCGCACTGTTCATTCCCAGCACGGGGATCGTTGACTACCGGGAAGTGGCGCGGAAGCTGGCCGAACTCATAACGGCGGCCGGCGGACGTGTCGTTACGGGCGCCAGGGTCAGCTCCATCATGGAACATCCGGACCGGGTGGACGTCGGGACGGGCCAGGACGTGTATTCGTGCCGGCGCCTGGTGGCCTGCGCCGGCCTGCAATCGGACCGGCTCGCGGAACTGGCCGGGATGGACATCGACGTGCAGATCATCCCCTTCCGCGGCGAGTATTTCGAACTGCCGAACGCCAAGTCGAACTACGTCAGGCACCTCATCTACCCCGTGCCCGATCCGGAGCTGCCCTTCCTGGGCGTGCACCTCACGCCGACGATCAACGGCACCATCACAGTGGGACCCAATGCGGTGCTGGGCCTGGCCCGGGAGGGCTATCCCAAATTCTCGGTAAACGTCAAGGACGTGGCCCGTTATGTCCGCTTTCCGGGGTTGTGGCATCTCGGCCTTGCCAACGCGGCCACTGCAGTGCGGGAAGTCCGAAACTCGCTGTTCAAGGGAAGCTACCTCCAGGAGTGCCGCAAATACGCCCCCGCCCTGGCCACAGCGGACCTGTTGCCGTATGAGGCGGGCATCAGGGCGCAGGCGGTGCGCCGGGACGGCACGCTTGTTCATGACTTCCTCTTGGCCGAGACGGAGCGGATGGTGCACGTGCTGAACGCGCCGTCACCGGCGGCGACGGCCGCGCTGCCCATCGGCGAACATCTGGCCGGCAAGGCCGTGCTTCGGCCTGCCGCCTGACCGCCCGGCCCGGCAGCCTCTCCGCTTGTTTGGGGGGCCAAGCGGAGAGGCTGGAACCAAAATAATAGCAAGCATGCTTAGTTTACAAATCGACTGCCAGGGTCCCTGCAGCAGGCCACGGCTAAACTGGCCCGGTGATCAACAGTGAGCAGCCATCCGGCCGGCCGGTCCCGCCGTCGCGCGGCAAAATCGCCGAACGGCTGCTGCCCGGCGGCGAGGAACCCGACCCGCGCTTCACGCTGGCGAATGAGCGCACCTTCCTGGCCTGGATCCGCACGTCGCTCGCGCTGCTGGCGGGCGGCATTGCCATCGAGGCGTTCACTTCCGGCCTTTTCGTGGAGCCTGTCCGGAAAGGGCTGGCCGTCCTCCTGCTGCTCTTGGGCATGATGCTCAGCGGTGGTGCTGCCGTGCGGTGGCTACGGGTGGAGCGGAGCATGCGCACCAAGGCCCCGCTGCCCCTGCCGCTTTTTGTGCCCCTGTTGGCCGGGGCAGGCGCGGTGGCTGCCGCCGTCGTGCTGGTCTTCATCCTTTGGCGCTGACTGTGGCATCCCCCGCAGCCGGCCCGCACGGTGACCCGGGCCTCCAGCCCGAACGGACGGCCCTCGCATGGGGCCGGACCATGCTGGCGCTGGTGACGGCGAGCGCCTTCTTCCTGCGCTGGCTTCCCACATACGGGGCGCCCATCCTGATGCTGCCGGTGATTTCCGGTGGCGCCGCTCTCGCCATCTACCTCACCCAGCGCCGCCGCTACCAGGCCAGGTCCCTCGGCCTGGCAGGTGAAAGCATCGAAGCTGACCTGCCCGCAGTGCTCTGGACCGCGCTCGCCGGGGTGGTCCTTGGCGGCCTGGGCATTGTTGTGGTCCTCGTCAGCCAGCCAACCTAGAACATCGGCAGGACGAAGCCGCCCAGCAGGGCCACCGTGCCGATCGCCGTCAGGCAGCGGCCAAGGACCGACGCCGTCCTGCCCGCCTCTTCCGGCACGGTGGTCTGCCACTGCGTTGGCCGCTTGGGGTGGTAGTAGATGGGCAGGGTGTCGCCCACCGCCATGTCCCTGATGTCGTAAGCGGACATCGGGGCGTTGTGCACCTGGTGCCTCCGGTCGGCCCAGCGGAACCCCACGCCGGTGGAATCGGAGTACACCACGGCCTCGGCCACGTCCCAGGGGTGCACGAAGCGGCGGAGGAATCCGGTGTAGAAGAGCAGTCCCAGACCGGCGGGCAGGCACAACCAGGTGAGCACTTCCAGGATGGGACCCGCCATATCGAGCGCAGTGGGCATGAAATTGATGGTACAGCGCGGGGACTGGTGGCTTCAGCACCTGATACGTACGCTGAAGGAGACCGGACCGGAGTAAGGGGAAGTTATGAATGATCAGGACATTTTGACGCACATCCAGTCCCTCGTGGAGGAGGAGCATTCACTGCGCGAGGGGTCGGGGGACGGCCAGGCGCCGGACCAGGCGCGCCTCAAGTACGTTGAAGAAAGCCTGGACCAGTGCTGGGACCTGCTGCGCCAGCGAAGGGCCAAGCAGGAGTCAGGCGAAAACCCGAACGACGCCGAGCCCCGCCCCATCAGCGAGGTTGAGGGCTACAGGCAGTAGCACCTCCTACAGCACCATCCTGGGTGCCCGGGTCAGAGTGATCCGGGCACCCGTTTCCGTCACGCAACAGATTGAGTTGTTCCATGCGAATCGCAGTAGCGCAGATCATCAGCAGTGCCGACACGGCCGCCAACCTTGAGCTGATCCGGGACTACGCAGCCCAGGCCAAGGGCGACGGCGCGCAACTGGTGGTCTTTCCCGAGGCGACGATGCGCGCCTTTGGCCACTCCCTCAAGGACATTGCCGAGCCGCTTGATGGCCCATGGGCCGGCGAGGTCCGCAGGATTGCCAAGGAACTGGACATTACGATCGTGGCGGGCATGTTCACCCCAGGGAAGGACGGCCGGGTCCGCAATACGCTGCTGGTGACGGGCCGCGGGGTGGAAACGTCCTACGACAAGGTCCACCTTTTCGATGCTTTCGGCTTTACAGAGTCCAAGACGGTGGATGCAGGGGAAGCGCCAGTCACCTTCGAGCTGGACGGGACCGTGTTCGGCCTGGCCACCTGCTACGACGTCCGTTTTCCGGGCCTGTTCACGGCTAATGCCAATGCAGGCGCGCAGGTGAACATCGTGTGCGCTTCGTGGGGCGCCGGTGTTGGCAAGGCCGAGCAGTGGGACCTCCTGGTGCGCGCCCGGGCGCTGGACAGCACCACGTTTGTGGTTGCCTGCGGCCAAGGCGACCCGGAAACCACGGGGGCGGGCCCCGCGGGGACGGCGCCCACCGGAATCGGCCACAGCGCGGTCGTCTCCCCCTTGGGCACCGCGGTGGTGGCCCTTGGCGGGAAGCCCGAACTCGCCGTCGTCGACATCGATCCCGCAACCGTGGCGGACGTGCGGGCCAAACTGCCGGTCCTGGCCAACGCCCGGAGCTTCTGACCGTGAGCTGGCGTTCATAGCTTCGAAACACAAGCAAAAACAGCGTACGACGACGGTTCTCACCTTAAAGGGGCCGTGCGGCCCGCAATGACGGGGAATGGAGGGGCAGGCGCCGGCTCGCGCGGTTCCCGCCAGAAGTTCCGTTTACATGCTCGAAACATAGCCGATACGTGATCTTCACACCCGGGCGACTTGTGTAACGTGCGCGCAACTTTAAGCGGCATTGGCTGAAACACGCGACGCCAAAAATAGAACCCGGGGGAAATGCCAAGGGGCCAAACGGTCCCTGCACCAAGATCACGTTGCGAAGGGACCCACCGGTGGAAATCACTGCCCAACATGTCTGGCTGATGATTTCGGCCGCAATGGTACTGCTGATGACTCCCGGGCTTGGCCTCTTCTACGGCGGCATGACCCGCGCCAAAGCCGCCCTCAACATGATCCTGATGAGCTTCATCTCGGCCGGGATCGTTGGCGTGGTGTGGATTCTTTGGGGTTACTCGATGACCACCGGTGACGGCTTCCTGGGACTCTTCGGCAATCCCTTCACCAGCTTCGGCCTGCAGAACCTGATGGGTTCGCCGGACCTTCTCAAGGCCGGCTTCAGCGCCACCTTCGCCATCATCACCGTGGCCCTGATCAGCGGCGCCATCGCGGACCGCGCCAAGTTCAGCGCCTGGGCACTCTTCGTGCCGGTGTGGATCACGGCCATCTACTGCCCCCTCGCCTACATGATCTGGGGCGGCGGGCTGATGAGCGCCGGCGGCGCTGTTACGGCGATCTTTGGCCAGGTCATCGATTTCGCCGGCGGTGCTGTCGTGGAGATCAGCTCAGGAACCGCCGCGCTGGTACTGGCGGTCATCGTCGGCCAGCGCCACGGCTTCGCGAAGGACCCCAACCACCGGCCCCACAACCTGCCCTTCATCATGCTGGGCGCGGCGATCCTGTGGTTCGGCTGGTTTGGCTTCAATGGCGGCGCCGCAACCAGCGTTGAACAGGCCGGCCTGATCTGGATTAACACCCTGGCAGCACCTGCCGCCGCCATGCTCAGCTGGCTGGTCACCGAGAAGATCCGCCACGGGCACCCCACCTCCCTTGGCGCCGCGTCCGGCGTTGTTGCCGGCCTGGTCGCCATCACACCGTCCTGCGCCAACATCAGCCCACTCGCGGCGATTGGCCTGGGCCTGGTGGCAGGAGCGGCCTGCTGCGTGTTCGTGGACCTCAAATACCGCTTTGGACTTGACGACTCCCTGGACGTCGTGGGTGTCCACCTCGGCGCGGGCCTCATCGGCACCCTGTCGCTGGGTTTCATCGCACTCCCCGTGGATGGCCAGGGCGGCGGCCTGTTCTACGGCGGCGGCGTCCAGCAGCTCATCGCCCAGGCAGCCGCCGTCGTCATCACCTTGCTGTTGTCCGGCATCGGCACGGCGGTCATTGCCGGGGTCATCAACAAAGCAGTGGGCTTCCGCGTCAGCCACGAGGCGGAGACAGCTGGCGTGGACCTGTCCGAGCACGCCGAGACCGCCTACGCGTTCGGGGAAATCGGCTCAGCCTTCAACCCCTTGCGCCAAGCTGCGGCGCACATTCCCACCGCTGCGGCTCCCGCTGAGCGGCACGCCAAGGAAGACTCCTTCGCGTAGGGTCCAGTCCGCAGGGATCTAGTCCGCAAGGATCTTGTAGAGCGCACGGCGCGTTTCGTCCATCTTTTCCACGGCGGCAGCGCGTTGTTCCGCGCTGACTCCCGCACGGAACTGGTGGATGGCTCCCACCAGCTTGGCGATGCTCTGGTGAAAGTCCCGGTCGGCGCTGTCAGGCTCGGCGTTCCAGGCATTTTCCATCTCCTCCGCGTGCTCAGCCACGTACGCCTTGCCTGCGTCCGTAAGGGCGAATTCCGTGCCGCGGCCTTCGCTGAGGGCCTCAATCAGGCCCTCGTCCACCAACTGCTGAAGCGTGGGGTAAATGGATCCGGGGCTGGGCCGCCACATTCCGCCGGTCTTTGCAGCGATGGTCTTGATCAGTCCGTAACCATTGGAGGGCGCTTCCGCCAGGAGCGAGAGGATGGCAGCCCGGACATCGCCCCGGCTGGCCCGCCGGGCGCCCCGTCCGAAACCTGGGCCGAAACCCGGACCAAAGCCTGGCCCGAATCCGGGGCCAAAGCCAGGTCCAAAACCGGGACCGAAGCCCGGACCCCGGTGCCCGTGTGGCCCCCGGCGGCTCCTCCCCCGCTCGAAGCGGCCCTTGCTGGACTCGGGGCCGGGATGTTTGTCGTCAAATATGCCTTTCATGGTGGCATCGTCCTTTCATTCTGAGGTGATCGCCTTCTCTTCGGCGATAGTTAACGATATGTCGGTAACTATCGCATCGTCAATGGTTTGCGTGACCAAATCCTGACCTTTTTCACCTGTTTCACCCCGTGGCAGGGGCGTATCCTGTTCCCACCTTCAAGGACGAGGGCTGAGGAATGGTGAAGAGGCGGAAGCGCAGGCGTGGTTTCAGTGGGGCCCTGGGGCGGATCCTGGGGTTCCTTGCAGCGAGTGCCATGTGCGGCGTGCTTGCGGCCAGCCTGGTGGTCCCGGCAGTCGCCGCCGCCGGGATGGGGGTCAGTTCTTCCATCGGGTTTTTTGAGAGCCTGCCCGCGGAACTGACGGTTCAGCCGCCGTCGCAGGCCACCAAAGTCCTGACCTCCGATGGTCAGCCGATCGCCACGTTTTATGCGGAGAACCGCGTGCGGGTGCCGCTGGACCAGATGTCACCCTTCATCAAAGACGGCATCGTGGCGATCGAGGACAGCAGGTTCTACGAGCACGCCGGCGTGGACCCGCAGGGGATCGTGCGGGCCATCGTCTCCAACCTGACAAAGGGCGGCGAGCAGGGGGCCTCCACCATCACCCAGCAATACGTAACCAACATCCTCAACGAAACAGAACTGTCGCAGGACAGGCCGGACGCGGTGGTCCTGAACGGGCAGAAAAACCTCGGCGACAAACTGCGGGAGATGAAGCTCTCGATCGCCCTGGAGAAGAAGTACACCAAGGACCAGATCCTCGAGGGTTACCTCAACATTGTGTTCTTCAGCAGCAATGCCTACGGAATTGAAGCCGCAGCGCGCTACTTCTTCAGCACCAGCGCAAAAGACCTCACCCTTCCGCAGGCCGCGCTGCTGGCCGGGCTGGTCAACAGCCCCACCCTCTACAACCCGGCCACCAATCCGGACAAATCGATGGTGCGCCGAAACCAGGTCCTGTCCGAGATGCTGCGCCTGCGCAAGATCACACAGGCGCAGCACGATGAGGCCGTGGCTACCCCCATCCAGCTGAAGATCACGCCCCAGCAGCAGGGCTGCGCCAATGCTGCGATGGCGCCGTACTTCTGCGATTACATCTCCCACCTGATCCTGAACAACCCCGCCTACGGTGCAACCGAGCCTGAACGTGAGCGAAGGCTCTACAGGGGCGGCCTCACGATCGTGACCACCCTGGACAGCAGGCTCCAGGCCGCCGCCCAGGCCCAGGTGGACGGGACCGCGGGGGCAAATCCGGACCGGTGGGCAGCTTCGCTGCTAAGCCTGCAGCCCGGGAGCGGCAAAATCCTGGCGATGGCCCAAAACACGGTTTTCCTTCCACAACCCGGCAAGTTCGATACCAACCTGAACTTCAACG
>DATIMT010000157.1:0-2898 GCA_035475035.1 Arthrobacter sp. | reverse complement strand
GAAGGCAAGGACGGCGCCCAACTGGCTGCCGGTGATGGCGCCGCTGACCTGGGCGGCGGCAGGGGTGAGGTTTCCGCGCCGGCTGTCCAGCATCTTCTGCATGGCGGGCTTGAGCATCACCGCGAAGCTCTGGGTGTTGGCTTTGGCCCAGGACGCCCGGTCCACCACCAGCACCGAGGAATCGCGCAGGTCGCGTGCGGCTTCCAGCCCGGTGATTTCATGGACGTGGGGAACGGAGGCGTCGGCCAGCCGGCGAAGGCTGTCCACCGCTTCACCGATGGCTTTTTCATCGAGTACCGGGCCGGCGGGAGCCAGCCGCGCCGCAGCAGATGCAGCGAGGTCCCAGTTGATCAGGGACTGGGCTGTTGGGGACAACGTCGATGCGGACTCGCGCGCAGTGGACTCCATGCTTCCCATCAAAACACAGCAGGCAGTGGATCGTCCTTAAGTTCGCTGACCGGCGAACTTGCACAGCCTCCGCACAGGAGGGCGAAAGCGCCGTCCCAGTCCAGCCCGGCACTCTGGATGGGCAGGAAGAATCCCGCTCAGAAGGAGCCCGCCATGATCCCTTACCGTCCCATTCCTCCCCTGGCCGCCGGGCCACGCAAGGGTTGGGTGCCGGTGCTGGCCGCCGTCGTCATGGCCGCGCTGCTGGGCATCCAGCCGCAGCAGTAGCAACCACCGCAATACCGGCCCCAGCAGCTCTAGCGGCAGCCGCAGCCCGCCAACGCCGTGGCCGCGCGGTCCAGTGCTTCCTTGTTGCCGGCCGCTCCGGGCGTCAGTCCGTTGCCGATGAAGGAGAACACCAGGAGCCGTCCGTCCGAATCCACTACGTAGCCGCTCAATGCCAGCACGGTGTTCAGCGTCCCGGTCTTGGCGCGCACCAGGCCGGCGCCGCCGGACGTGGTGGCGTCCCCATAGCGGGCGCCCAGGGTCCCCGACAGGCCGCCGACCGGAAAACCGTCCAGGGCTGCGCGGAGCCTGGTGTCCGTGCCGGTGGTAATGGCCCGCACTACCTCGGCCAACTGGCGGGCCGAAACCTGGTTGCCCATGGCCAGCCCGCAGACATCCACAAGCTTCACCGTGTCCGGCCGTATGCCCGCAGTCTCAAGCTCCGCCGCCACCACAGCCGTGGCCCCGTCATTGCTTCCGGGCCCGCCGGTGGCCACCGCAGCCATCCTGCCCATGGTTTCGGCGAGGTAGTTGTCCGATACCTGCAGCATCAGGTTCACCTGCTCCGCCACAGTGGCCGACTCAACAACCGCCAGGGCTGCCGTGTTGGCTTGGGAGGCGCCAGGTGAACGTTCGACGCCGGCCGCCACCGCCAGTCCCGCGCCCGCACCTGCAGTGCGGAGCCGGGCCGTGAATTCCTCCGCGGCGGCCATGGCGGCATCCTGGGGCCGGGGGCCCGTGGTGACGGCGGGATCGAAGCGCGCGGAGTTGAGCGCCAGCGGGTACAGCGGGGCTACTTCACCGGCCTCGACGTCGCCGGCCTGCCAGGCGGGGTTCAGTGCGGGGCCCGTGAAGAGGGAGTCATCCAGCAGCACCTTGATTTCGCCGTTGGTTCCCCTGGCCTCAAGGGCTTCGGCCGTAAGGGCGGCAAGAGTGGCAAGGCCCGCGTGGCCCATCACCTGTCCGGGCTGCGACTCACCCGCGGCCAGGAGGACGTCACCGCCGGCCACCAGCACCACCTGCCCGGC
This sequence comes from Arthrobacter sp., assembly GCA_035475035.1. Lineage (GTDB taxonomy): Bacteria > Actinomycetota > Actinomycetes > Actinomycetales > Micrococcaceae > Arthrobacter. The sequence goes on along the minus strand of DATIMT010000157.1, from coordinate 1,198 downwards.
GGCAGGGCCCTGCACCACCTTCGTGGTGAACCGGTGGTCCGGCCCCAGGGAGCGCAGCGCGGCCACCGCCGTCAGCAGCTTAAGGTTCGACGCCGGCACCCGGCCTTCCGCGCCGCCCCGGTCAAAAAGGACCTGCCCAGTAAGCGCATCCTGCACCGTCGCCGTGAAAGTACCGCCGCCGTCGGACTTCAGCACCGGTTCCACCTGGGCTGTCACCGCTGCCTGGACAGGCACCGGGGCTGAAGGCTGAAGCGGGCCAAGCACCTGCGGGGCCGAGAGGGTGGCGGGGGCCTGTTGCCAGGCAGGCGGCGCCGGGGTGGGCTGGGGGGCGTCGGGGCCCAGGAATCCCGGGGCCACCAGCAGGGCTCCGGGGACGGCAAGGACCAGCAGGAGCAATGCCGCGAGGGCCAGGGGCCAGGGCCTGCGCGGGCCTTGACCAAAGCTACCGGGGCGCGTGGACCGCCGGGCGCGCAACGCTTCCTGGCCGGTTGTTTTGGTCATGCTGGTGCTGGTCCTTAAGTCCTGAAATATCCCCACAAGTTCCTGATTCCAGGGCCGCTCGCTATATCCTCAATAGTAGTCGGCGGCACCGACACTCCGTTTTGTGGACCCGTGGAGTGTGCCGCGCACCCCCTGCAATTGCCGAGGAGCATTCCATGAAGCACGACGTGACCATCGAGATCCCCAAGGGATCACGCGTCAAGTACGAAGTTGACCACGAGACCGGCCGTGTCCGCCTGGACCGCGTCCTCTTCACCTCCATGCAGTACCCCACCCACTACGGGTACTTCGAGAACACCCTCGGCGAGGACGGCGATCCGCTGGACGCGCTGGTGCTCCTGCAGGACTTCGACCTGCACCCCGGCGTCATCGTCGAGTCCCGTCCCATCGGCGTCTTCAACATGACCGACGACGGCGGCGGAGACGCCAAGATCCTCTGCGTTCCGGTGGATGCCCGCTTTGACCACATCCAGGAAGTCAGCGACGTCAACGAGTTCCTGATCAAGGAGATCGAGCACTTCTTCACCCGGTACAAGGACCTGGAGCCGGGCAAGTGGGTCAAGGCCGAGGGCTGGGGCGACCGCGCCGCCGCCGAGGCCGAGCTGGAAGCCTCCATCAAGCGTTACGTGCCGACTGCCGGCCACTGATTTCTCCCTGACGGCAGTCCGACGGCGGGTGCCCGGCTTTTCAGAGCCGG